>NZ_JBFTNI010000006.1:0-426984 GCF_056397405.1 Variovorax sp. 05N34 | reverse complement strand
GACCCCACGAAAAGCGAGCACCGCAGGTTGCCCGTAGCGCAGCGAAGGGACGCCCACAGCAGGGTCGCCTTTCTTTTGCTTCCTTTTCTTTGGCGAAGCAAAGAAAAGGAAGTCGCCCGCCGGGGCGAGTCCCGGCCCCCACCCTCAAACCCGCAAACACGGACAACAACAAACCACCCCCGTACCAGAGGAGCCCAACGTGCTAACCGTAAAAAACATCCACCAGTACTACGGCGGCTCCCACATCCTCCGAGACGTCACCCTGCAAGCCCAACTCGGCAAGGTCACAGTCCTCCTAGGCCGCAACGGCGTAGGCAAAACCACCCTCCTCAAGTCCTTGATGGGCCTGGTCCCCATCAAAAGCGGCACCATCGAATTCAACGGCACCCCCATCCAAAAAAAGACCCCCTACGAAAGAGCCAGATCAGGCATGGGCTTCGTCCCCCAGGGCCGAGAAATCTTCGCCCGCCTCACCGTCGAGGAAAACCTCCGCATGGGCCTCGCCTACAAACCAGGCAGCACGCCCATCCCTCCGGAGCTCTTCGACCTCTTCCCCGTCCTCAAGCAGATGCTCAACCGCCGAGGCGGCGACCTCTCGGGCGGCCAGCAGCAACAACTCGCCATTGCCCGCGCTCTTGCACCGAAGCCCAAGCTCCTCATCCTCGACGAGCCCACTGAGGGCATCCAGCCCAGCATCATCAAGGACATTGGCCGCGTGATCCGCATGCTCGCGGACCGTGGCGACATGGCGATCCTGCTGTGCGAGCAGTACTACGACTTCGCACAAGAACTCGCCGACGATTACCTGGTGAT
This sequence comes from Variovorax sp. 05N34, assembly GCF_056397405.1. Taxonomy (NCBI): domain Bacteria; kingdom Pseudomonadati; phylum Pseudomonadota; class Betaproteobacteria; order Burkholderiales; family Comamonadaceae; genus Variovorax; species Variovorax sp. 05N34. The sequence continues at coordinate 426,171 of NZ_JBFTNI010000006.1, read as the reverse complement.
GGAGCGCGGCGAGGTCATTGCCCGCGGCCTGGGCAAGGACATGGAAGCACAAGGCGTGCGCCAGATGGTCGCAATCTGACGCTGACCGCTGATCCTTGTCAACGCACGGGCGGTTCCGCAGTGGCCATCCGCTCGCGCGCCAGCTTCGCAAACGCCTGCAACTCGGCTGCGTTCAGATCCGACACAGCCCACACTTGCATGCCGTCCTGCGTCCACTGCACCAGGTTGTAGCCTCGTCGCACAAGCATCCGGGGCGGCTTCGCCTTTTCGTTCGAGGCAGGCCAGATGAAGAGGTTGACGATGTGCTGGCCTGATCGATAGACCAGCGCAGCGACGGGCCTTCCTTCGATGTAGTCGAGGCGCCCGCCGATCAGCGGCTGGCCCTCGGCGGCGAGGTCGACCACCGGCGGCGAGAAGTCGAGCTTGCCGGCAAACCAAGGCTTGACGGTGTGATGGTCCGACGACGCAACGTCGGTGAGATGCGCCGCCATAAGGGAACGCACGTGGCTGTCGGCGACAGCGTCGTCGAGCGACTCCGCAGCGGGTGCGAGCAGCAGAGCAAACGCGAGGCTCCATGCGGTGGCCGCACCGGCTCCGAAAAGCGCGATCGCCTGCAGCCATCGCCAGGAACGGGCCGTCGGCTGCCGATGAGCCATCGGCTGCACGTCCGAATTGCGCAGTTGCGCGCGGATCCGATCTGCAAGCGCTTGGGGCGGTGCATGCCGGGTGGCTTCGCGCCGGATCAGCAAGCCGAGTTCGTCGTCTTCAGGTGCTTGCATCGCGCTGGGCTCCAGGTTTCGGGGCGGGTGCTTCTTCACGCAGCGCGTCTCGCAGAAGGGCGCGGGCGCGCGAAAGGCGCGACATCACGGTCCCGGCCGGAATCCCGGCGATGCGCGCGATTTCTTCATACGACATCTCTTCCAGTTCGCGAAGCACGATCACCTCCCTGAGCGGCGGCGCGAGCGCCTCGATGGCGGCGTCGACGCGGCGCCCGAGCGCGCGGCGTTCCCATGAGATCGCCGGATCGCCGCCGTCGCGCGGACGCGATCCGATGCCGGCCGCGTCCACGCCGCTGTCACGCACTTCGTCGAATTCGACCTGATCGGCGAGATGACGGTGCTGGCGCATGGCGTCATAGCAGGCGTTGCGCACGATCCCCAAAAGCCACGGCCGCGCGCTTTCGCCGCGCAGGTCGTCATAGAAGCGAAACGCGCGCAAGCAGGCCTCCTGCACCGCGTCCTCGGCTTGCTGGTCGTCGCGCAGCAGCCAGCGGGCCAGGTTGTAGGCGGCGGGCAGGTGCGGCAGGGCCGCGGTCTCGAATCGGCGCGTGCGGTCGTTCAACGAAGTCCTTCCCCTGCATGACGGACGGGGTCGGCGATTTATTCCGGAGACTTTTCAGGGAATAGGCGAGGGCTTCGGGCCGTCATGCGTGATGGCGATTCTGTTCCTTCTCGCCCTACTTAGGAGTCCCTTCATGAAACCATCCTCGATCCTCGTCGCCGCGCTGACGGCACTGTGCGTGGCGGCCTCCGCCACTGCTGCGGGCCCCAAGGCCTATGTCGGCAACTTCAAGGACAACACCGTCAGCGTCATAGACACCGCGGCCGGCCGGGTCGTCGCGACGGTGCCGGTGGCTACCGGACCGGACGGCATCGCCGTCGCGCGGGACGACACGCAGGTGTTTGTCAGCGGCTCGGGCGCCACCAGCCTGAGCGTGATCGACACCGCGAGCGACAAGGTCACAGGCACAGTGGAGGTCGGCAAGGGGCCGCAAGGCGTGGCGCTGACGCCGGACGGGCGCTGGCTGCTGGTCGCAGTCAACGGTGAGGACCGCGTAGCGGTGGTCGACACGAAGACGCACGACGTCGCGGCCACGGTGCCGGTGCCCAAGCCGCACACGATCGCGGTTCGGCCGGACGGACGACAGGCCTATGTCTCTTCGCAGACGCCCGGCAACTTCGCGCTGGTGGTCATCGACCTGCCGTCGCGTGCAGTGACGACCAGCGTGCCTGTCGAAAAGACGCCGCGGGATCTCGAATTCAGCCCTGACGGCAAGGCGCTGTATGTCACGCTGGCGGGCGTGAGCGCGGTGCAGGTGTTCGACCCGGCATCGAACAAGGTGATGGGAGAGATTCCGACCGGCATATCGCCGCACGTGGCGCACCACTTCGCGGACACGCGTTCGGGCGTGGTGGTGGTTCAGGGGCCGGGCGAGCTGATGCTCTTCGACCCGGCCACGCGGACGGCCACCGGCAGCGTCTCGGTAGGCAAGCAGCCGCATTGGGTGGATGTGCTGCCCGACCACGCGAAGGTGATGGTTACCAACGAGGGGTCGAATGACGTGAGCGTGGTCACGCTGGCTGGCGGGCCGGTGGCGACGATTCCGGTCGGTACGGCACCGCGCAAGGTGGCTGTGCAGCACGCGGCTGGCGGCGGCGCAACGGCCAAGGTGTCGATCGACAACTTCGCTTTCGGGCCGGCGCAGTTGGTGGTCGCGGCCGGGCAGCGCGTGACGTGGACAAACCACGACGGCGCGCCGCATGGCATTGCCTTTGGGGACGGCGCACCGGGTACCGATCTGATGCTGCCGGGGCAGGATTTCAGCCGCACCTTCTCGAAGGCGGGCGTCTACGACTACGTCTGCTCCGTGCATCCCTACATGACGGCGCGCGTCACGGTGAACTGAGCCTCGGTCCGCGGCGGGGCGATCGCGCACGCTGGCATCGCGGACGCGCTACGCTCTGGGCTGCTTTCACAGCCCGAGACCCGCCATGTCATTGCGCCCGTCCGTTCGCCCATCGCCACCCGGGAGCGCCGCGTGGATCAATTGACCGCTCTCATGGTCGAGCACGCGGTGGCGGTGGTGTTCATCGCCACTTTCGTCTCGCGGATCGGGCTGCCCTTGCCGGCAGCGCCCTTGCTCGTGGTGGCCGGCGCTCTGGCCGCTGCGGCGCAGCCGCTGGTGGTCGTGGCGCTGGTGGCGGCATCTTGGCTGGGCAACGTGCTGGGCAATGGGGTCTGGTTCTACGCGGGCCGGCTCTACGGTTATCGCTTCATGCGCCTTCTCTGCAAGATCTCGGTCTCGCCCGATTCCTGCGTCCGCAGCAGCGAAACGATGATCGGGCGCTGGGGCGGCCTCTCCCTGGTGGCGGCCAAGTTCGTGCCGGGCGTGTCGGTGGTGGCACCGCCGATGGCCGGTGCGCTGGGCATGAGCTCGCTGCGCTTTCTCGCTTTCGAGACCGCCGGGGCGCTGATGTGGACCGCGATTTTCCTGGCGCTCGGCTGGCTGTTCCGCGACCAGATCCAGTCCGTGCTGGACACGCTTTCAGAGGCAGGCGGAGTCGCTGTCGTTGCATTGGTGATTGCGCTGGTCGTGTTCGTGGCGTTTCGCTATTGGCGGCGTCGCGTCATGCTGCGTCTCACAGGGTTGCCGCGGGTGACCGTCGGTGAATTGCTCGGGTTGCTGGAGGGCGAGCCGCCGCCGATCGTCATCGACGTGCGGGGCGAAGGGGGCGTGCAGGTCGACCCGAGGCGCATTCCGGGTGCGCTGCCGATCTCGCTCAAGGAAATCCAGCAGCGGCGAGCCCGACTGCCTTTCGAAGGCGATGACCGCGAGATCATCCTGTATTGCAGTTGCCCCAATGAGATTTCGGCCGCGCTCGGTGCGCAGGCACTGCTGGCGCGCGGGATGAAGCGCGCCCGCCCGCTTGCAGGCGGTCTCGAAGCCTGGGTCGAGGCTGGGCACCCGACCCTGCAGTACTGATCAGCGCTCGTCAGTGCCCCTCAGTGCCCCTCGGTGCCGAGTGGCGGCGCAATCTCCTCGAGCGGCTTGCGCTCCGCATCCACCGCCCAGCGCAGCGCCATCAGGCCAGCCACGATCACCAGCACGGCCCCGAATGCGTAGCCCGCGGCGACGGCGCCTCGGCTGCCGGTTTCGATCAGCGCACCGAACAGCACCGGCGCGACGAAGCCGCCCGCGCCGGTGCCCACCGCATAGAAGATCGATATCGCGACCGCGCGCATCTCCAGCGGAAAGACTTCGCTGACCGTGAGATACGCGGAGCTGGCCGCGGCCGACGCCAGGAAGAACACGGCCGACCAGCACAGCGCCTGGCTGCGCGCATCGAGCCAGCCCTGCATGAAAGCCCAGCCCGTGAGCGCCAGCCCCACACCCGAGAGCACATAGGTCAGCGCAATCATCCGGCGACGGCCGACGCGGTCGAAGAGCGGCCCCAGCAGCAGCGGCCCCAGCACGTTGCCAAGCGCGAACGGAAAGATATAGAGCCCGACCTTGCCTTCCGCGACCCCATGGAAGCGCGTCAGCACCAGCGCGTAAGTGAAGAAGATGGCGTTGTAGAAGAACGCCTGCGAAATCATCAACGCCATCGCCACCATGCTGCGCTGGGGGTATTTCCGCAGCAGGACACCCGCCACTTCGCGCCAGCCGGGGCGGGCGCCGCCGCCAAGAGCCACATGGCCGGCAGCGGCAGGCAGGGGACCATGTTGCGCCGCCACTTGCGCTTCGATCTGCTGCACGATGAGTTCGGCCTCAGCGGCGCGGCCATGCGTCATCAGCCATCGCGGGCTTTCCGGCACGTCACGCCGCACGAGCAGGATCGCCACCGCCAGCACAGCGCCGAGCGCGAAGCCGGCGCGCCAGCCCAGCACAGGGCCCAGCACGCGCGGATCGAGCAGCCACAGGCTCAGGCCTGCGCCCAGCGCCGCACCGATCCAGAAGCTGCCATTGATCGCCAGATTGACGCGGCCACGCACGCGCGCCGGAATGAGTTCGTCGATCGCGGAGTTGATGGCCGCGTATTCGCCGCCGATCCCCAGCCCCGTCGCGAATCGGCACACGGCGAAGAAGATGAATCCCGGCGAGAAGGCGGTGGCCAGCGTGGCGACCGCGTAGATCACGAGCGTGAGCAGGAAAAGCCGCTTGCGCCCCAGCCGGTCGGCCAGCCTGCCGAACACCAGCGCACCGATCACTGCGCCGCCGATGTAGAGCGACCCGGAAGCGCCGATCTCTGCCGCGGTGAGCGCCAGCGTGTCGGACCGCTCCAGCACACTGCCGATGGAGCCGACCAGCGTGACTTCGAGCCCGTCGAGCACCCAGGCCACGCCCAGCGCGATGACCACGCGCCAGTGCCAGCGCGACCAGGGCAGGCGGTCGAGGCGGGCCGGGATGTCGCTGCGCGCGGAGTCCATGTCGGCTTCGGTCCGGCCGCGTCCTTCTACATCGCCCAGATGCGCGGCGACTGGCCGGGCAGCTTCCAGAGTTCGGCGCGCCAGGCCATCCAGATCTTGCGCAGCAGTTGCATCGCGGGTTCGACCACCGGCGCGAGCGCGCGAACGACGATGATTTCCGCATGCGGGCTGGTCGCGCCGGCGCTTTCCTGCAGCGCGTGCCCGTCGATCAGCGATCGTGCGGCGTCCAGCGCAGCCTCGCGCCGCTCGCGGGCAATTGGCGAACCGGCGACGAAGAAGATCGACGCAATGCAGCGATTGCCCGCAAAGCCCACAGGGCTCTGAAGCAGCCGATGGTCGGATGCATCGATGCGTCCGCGTTCGAGCCAGACCCCCGGTGCTTCGATGTGCTGCTGCAGCGTGCCTTGCTCGAAGGGCTTGCCGGCGTTGGGCAACCCGAGCGCGGTGACATCCCAGCCGATCAACTCGGCGCCGGGCGCAGCGCGCAGCATCAGCCGGTTTTCTGCACGGCAGCCGCTGAAGCAGATCGCTTCGAGCGGCAGCCATTCGAGGCGTGCGCCGGCGTCCAGCGCCAGCTCGGTGCGTTGCAGTGCGAGCTCGCCATCAGAGCGGTAGAAGCGGCTTGCGCCGGGTGTGGTGATCAGGCCATGGCTGCCGGGTGCGGCGCGCACACGGATGTCCAGCGTGTCGCCGCCCACCAGCCCGCCGGGCGGATGGACCAGAACGTTGTGGCAAACGGCGTCGCCCTCCGGATAGAGGCTCTGGAGAATGCGCAGGGGGCCGTTGTGAGCGAATCGCGCAACGCTGCGATGGTTTTCAAGCTGATAGTCGAGTTCGAGACGCGCGTGCCATGGCATGAACGCGAGTGTAGGGGCAGCGTGACGCTACTCGCCTCTGAGAAGGCGGCGAAGCTTGCCGCGAAGCGGGGTCTCTTCCCTGCGCGGGGGAACGCCCAGCTTCTGCGCCATGAACTCGCGCGTGCCGCCATTGCGCAAGTCGACCTCGCGCACGACCTGGCCCGCCTGATAGACGAAGGCCACGTCGGCGAGTTCGAGCACGTCGTCGATGTCGTGGGTGATCATCAGCACCGGAATACCCCACTCGCGGCGCATGACCGCGAGGTCCTGGCGAACACTGCTGCGCAGCATTGGATTGAGCGCGGCGAAGGGCTCGTCCAACAGCAGAACCTGCGGCCGGCACGCCAGTGCGCGAGCCAGCGCCACCCTTTGCTGCTGGCCGCCAGAGAGCGTCCGGGGCCTGCTGTCGGCCATGGCGGACAAGTCGAAGCTTCGCAGCAGGGCTTCGACACGGTCGCTGTCTTCACGCGACATTCTTCGGTGGCGCCAGGAGGTGAGCCCGAATGCGACGTTGTCGCGCACCGAGAGATGCGGAAACAGGGCGTAGTTCTGGAAGAGATAGCCGATGCGGCGTTCGGGCGCTGGGATGTCGATGTGCCGCGTCGAATCGAACAGCGTGCGCCCATCCAGCCGCACATGGCCGCGAGCCGGGTGCAACAGCCCTGCGATCGCCTGAAATGTGAGCGACTTGCCTGCGCCCGAAGGGCCGTAGAGTGCCGCGAAAGGAACATCCGTCGCGAAGCGCGCGGCAAGATCGAAACGCCTGGCGTTGTCCGTGACAGTCAGTTGAAGATCGACATCGATCACGGTTTGCCGAAGCCGTATCGCGCCAGCGTCTGCTGCGCAGGGTCTGTCGAAAGGAAGGCGATGAAATCTCGCGCCAGGCTCTTTTCCTTGCTGTCGGCGATGACCGCGACCGGATAAGTCACCGGCGTGTGGCCGGTCGCAGTCAGCACGACCTTGACCTTGTCGCCCATGACTGCTGCATCAGTGCGATAGACGAATCCCGCTTCGGCCTCGCCCCGGCTCACGTAGTCGAGCACCTGGCGCACGCTGTCGGCCTGAACGAACCTGGGTTCCAGCGAGGTCCAGAGATGGGCCGCGTCGAGCACTTCCTTGGTGTAGCGGCCCACGGGCACCGTCGCCGTCTTGCCGATGGCAATTTTCTTGACGGCGGCGCCGCTCAGGTCCTGCAGCGACTTGATGCCCACGCCTTCCTTGGCCGGTTCAATGAGGACCAGACTGTTGCTTGCGAAGTTCTTCCGTGTCGCAGCGTCGATCAGCTTCTGGTCGGCGGCGCGGTTCATGGTTTCCTGATCCGCGCTGGCGAACACATCCACAGGAGCGCCCTGGCTGATTTGCTGCAGCAGCACGCCCGAAGCGGCGAAGTTGAACCGGACCGTCGCGCCCGGCTTGCTGGCCTCGAACTTCGACCCGAGTTCCTTGAATGCATCCGTCAGGCTTGCGGCTGCCGACACGGTGATCTGCTGGGCGGCGGCGTCCAGCGGGAGGGCCAGTGCCAATATGACCGCGGTGACGGATGCGGCGAAACGTGACAGATGCATGGGTGCGACTCTTCGAATTCAGCGGAGGGAGAAGAAGCGGTTGGAAAGAACCAGCACGGTGATCGACAGCAGCGACGTGATGACCACCAGCACCAGCGCAAGATCGTCGTTCCCGGCCTGGGCTGCGTCGTAGATCGCCATTGAAAGGGTCTGCGTCTGCTTCGGAATGGAGCCGGCCACCATCAAGGAGGCACCGAACTCACCCATGGCTCGTGCGAATGCCAGCAGGGTGCCCGCCAGGATGCCCGGCCAGGCAAGCGGCAGAGTCACGCGCACAAAAACCGAAAGCGGTGACTGCCGCAGGGTGCTGGCGGCGGCTTCCAGCGAGCGATCGACGCCATTGAACGCCGCACTCGCGGACTTGAGCACCAGCGGCAACGCCACGACGGCCGAGGCTACGACGGCTCCGTGCCAGCTGAAGATGATGGTGTAGTCGAAGTGCTCGCGAAGCCAACTGCCGAGCGGACTGCGCCGCCCTGCGGCGACAAGGATGCCGTAGCCGATCACGGTCGGCGGCAGCACGAGCGGCAGCATGAACAGCGCTTCGAGCAGCGTGGAGCCCGGGAACTGCTTGCGCGCAAAGACCCATCCGAGCGCCACGCCGGCCAGCAGGGCCAGCAATGTCGCGAATGCAGCGACCTTCACCGACAGCACCAGCGGTGACCAGTCCATCGAAGCAAGCAGCGAGGTCGTCGTGTTCATTTGGGAATGACGGCATTGTTGCACGGCGGTTCTGCAAGCGTCAAAACACTATGGCCGGCCTCAATGCTCGGTCGCCCTCATATCCTGAGCGATACAGCGAAACGGGTTTTGATCGCTGCCGATCGCGCCGTTCGTGCAATTCATTGCGCCAGCAGGCGCGTCAAGGCAGTGATGTCCGCCGCAGCCGCCACGCGCGCCGTGCTCTCGATCGCGCGGTAGTGCCGCACGAGCTGTTCGCCGACGGGGGTGAGCGCCGTTCCGCCGCCATGGGTGCCGCCAGCGGCCGTGCTGACCGCCGGCGAACTGAGCGCGCGGTTCATCTCGTCGATCAGCATCCAGGCGCGTCGGTATGACATGCCGAGCTGGCGTCCGGCAGCCGAGATCGAACCGGTCTCCGCGATGGCTTCGAGGAGGGCGATCTTTCCGGGGCCTATGGCGATGCTGTCGTCCCTGTAGATGCGCAGGCGGAACTGCACTTTGGATTTCATGCTGGGGAGGTTAATCGATCACGCGTTCAGGTCTTCCACGCCCCGACGTGCGCCGCGCTCGCCTCGTCGATCAGCGCCGGGCCGATACATTCGATCGGATGCGGTGACGAGCGAAACACATCCCGGCACGACAGTTCGGCGTCCCGCTGGTCGCCGTGCTCCCCGCGGAACACGCGCAGTCGCTCGGCGTCGATGCCGAACACCACGCGGCCGATGCTCGACCAGAAGATAGCGCCCGCGCACATCACGCAGGGCTCGCCGGACGAGTAGAGGGTTGCGCTGGCCAGTTCGTCGCGCGACAGCTTGCGTTCGCCCAGCATGCGCACCGCATTGGTTTCGGCGTGACCTGTCACGTCGCCGGTTTCGGCCGTGTTGCAGAAGGCTTCAGCCAACACCTCGCCGGCGGCGGAAACCACCACGGCGCCGAACGGCCGGTTGCCCCGCCGCCGCGCCGCATGCGACCAGACGATGGCTTTGCGGAGATACCGCCCGTCGCGTTCGTCGAGCGGGGTTTCAGGAGGAAAGATGTCTTTGTTGGGTGCGCTCATGTGCGAATGCTACGTTCAGTGCGCGCAGGCAGCATCGAGCTGTTGAAAATGGCATCTGCCGAGGGTTTGCTTTTCAGGCCGAACACGTCGGCCACTTCGTCGACTTGCTGTTCGAGCGTGAGCTTGCGAATGGCGCCGAGCCCGTCGGCCCGCGCGTCCGCCGCGCCCACGTACTGAGCGGTGATGCCCCAGCGGTCGAGTTCAACCTTCGCATCGAGGATGGGCTCGCGCTGCCGCATCGCGGCAATGCTCGGCGCCGGGTTCGCGAAGGTCTCGACGATTGCGCGGTTGGTCGCGCGCAGAAAAGCGGCCACCGCCTTGGGGTTCTGCGCAATCAGATTGCTGCTGGCGAGGATGGCGTTTCCGTACAAATCGACGCCCGCAACCGAATACTTCAGCACCGAGAGTTCGTCCATCTTCATGCGCGCGAAAAGCGACACGGCCGAGTCATGGAAGTACGTGGCCGCATCGACGTCGCCGCGCACCATCACGTTGTCGCGCGCGCTGAAGTCGGTGGTCTGCCAGAGCAATGCGTCGCTCCTCATGCCTTGCTTGCGCGCGACCAGGGGCCACGCGCGGCGCGTCGACTCCACCGCTGCGGCGGCAACTTTCTTGCCTTGAAGGCTCTTGAAGTTGTCGCCGACGCCGTGGTCCTTGCGGCCGATGATCACGAACGGTGCGCGGTTGTAGTACTGATAGACCGCCTGCACCATGGGTGTGCCGGGGTTCTGCGCATTGAACTCGATCAGCGAGCTGATGTCGCCAAGGCCCAGTTGGTAAACGCCGCTTGCGATGCGCGTGATCGAGGCGACCGAGCCCGCACCCGTGTCGATCGTCACGTCCAAGCCTTCGTCCTTGTAGTAGCCCTTGGTCTCGGCGAGGAAGAAGGGCGACGTCTGGCCATTGATGCGGAAGTCGAGCGTGAACTTCAGCGGGGTGAGCTTCGAACCCTGCGCGAACACAGAGGGAGCGGCGAGGGCGGCGGCCCCGGCTGCGCAGGAAGTGAAGAAGGTACGGCGTTGCATGACGGGAGATCTCCGGAAAGTCGTGGGTCTTGATCGCCCGTCTCGCGGCGGGTCGCTTCAAGAGCAATTTCCGGGCGGCGCATGCGTGAGATGCGTGCGCAGCTGAACGCTTCTACTCTTGGAAGTGTCATTGCATGACGCGTGCCAGCCGAACACGGCGGAATGCGGGCCTGCAACTTGCGTGAGAAGCTGCGCAGAGTAGAAGCGTTCAGCCCGGCGCGCCTGGAATCACAGGCGGCTTGCGGTGGGAAATTGCTCTTTCATGGTCGTCTGTGCGCACACCCGAAGGAGTCTTTTCATGCTCGTCACGCAACAACCCGTCTTCCGCAAGTTCTGGCATGCCGTCATGCCACTGGCAGACCTGCAGCAGGGGCCGAAGCCCTTCACGCTGCTGGGCGAAAACATCGTGCTCTTCCTCGACGCCAAAGGCGAACCTGCCGCATTGCGCGATCGCTGCTGCCATCGCACCGCAAAGCTTTCGAGGGGCTGGTGCGTCGACGGCGAGGGCAAGTCTTGCGGGCAGGGGGCGCTCCAGTGCGGCTATCACGGATGGACGTACGACCGGAGCGGACAGGTGATCCGCATCCCGCAGTACGAGCCCGATCGGAAGATCTCGCCCGACTACAGGACCACCGCCTACCACTGCACTGCGCGCTACGGCTACGCGTGGGTGGCGCTCGAAGCGCCGATCGCGCCGATTCCGGACATCCCCGAGTTTGACGATCCAGCCTTTCGCACGATCTTGCAGTTCCATGAAGAGTGGAAGACCAGCCCCATGCGCGCGCTGGAGAATTCCTTCGACAACTCGCATTTCAGCTTCGTACACCGCGCGACTTTCGGCGTGGCGGCCAGCCCGCAACCGAGCAAGTACGAGCTGATCGAGAAAGACAACGGCTTTTATGCGGAGACCGTCATCCAGGCGGCCAACCCGGCGAAGTTCCATGCGATCAGCGGCGTCACGGATCCGATCACCACGCGGCACATGCGCAACGCCTACTTCCTGCCGTTCTCACGCCGGCTCGACATCGAGTATCCCTCGGGCATTCGCCACATCATCATCAACTGCTTCACGCCCATCGACGATGGCCGCATGCAGCTGTGCCAATGGCTGTTTCGCAACGACACGGAAGCCGATTGCCCTGCTCGGATGCTCATCGACTTCGACGAGGAGATCACGCGCGAGGACAAGGACATTCTTGAATCCACCGACCCTGATGCGCTGGTCGACACGCGGCGCCGCGGTGTCGAATATTCAATGGAATCGGACCGGCCGGGGATGCTGATTCGCAAACACCTGATGCAGTTGCTCGCCAGGCACGGCGAGGCCGAAGTGCATGGCTGAAGTCCGCCGGGTCGCTACCATGCTGGCTGGACCATCAGGAGACCTCCATGAGCATCACGGTACGCCGCGACGGCATTACTGGCACCCGGCACATCGTCAAGATCCGTGCGCACGAGATTCCGATCGATGCCGCGCCATCGGCAGGCGGGCACGATGCGGGGCCTTCGCCGCATGACCTCTATGACGCATCGCTGGGGGCCTGCAAGGCGCTGACGGTGCTCGTCTACGCGCAGCGCAAGGGCATCCCGGTAGAGGACATCGAGGTGATCGTCGACCGCGACGACGCCCAGGAGCGCCAAGGCACTTACCGGCTCGACACGTCATTGCGAGTGACGGGCAATCTCAGCGAAGAGCAGCGCGCCGAGTTGCTGCGCGTGGCGGCCAAGTGCCCGTTGCACCGGCTGATGACCGAAGTCAAGACCGAGATCGAGACGCGCCTCGTCTGACGGAAAAGGGCGCTGCGGAGCCGGAAGTTCAGCCGACGACCACTTCGCTGATCTGCATCGCCGGCTTCAGGTCGGTGTAGTGCGCGACATCGGCCATGATCTCCTTCGCGTGCGGGCCGAAGGCCGCCTGGAAAGCTTCGACCGAGTCGCAGAAGATGTGGCACATGCCCACGTACACGGGCGGCGCGCCGGGTGCGCCGCCGGCGATGCCCTTGTCGATCGTGTAGGACTTGCAGGCATCGCCCATCAGTCGCTTGAGCATCGGCATGTGCGAGTCACGGTAGTAGTCGTGGTCGAACCGGGCGCCGGGGGAATGCGGGTACATGACGCTGACTTTGATCATGAGGGTCTCCTGTGTGCAAGCAGGCAAGCATAGGAGATGCCGCTCACGGCGTCGAGTGTCATTCAGGTTCAGTCACTCGCTCACTCATTCTGCGAACCGCGATGCGCCCACGCCGTGGTGTGCTTTTCAAGCGCGCTGAAGACCTCGTACATCCCCATCGCCATCGCACCCACCACCATCAGGCCCGCAAAGGCCAGGCCCATCTGCATCGATGATCCGGCGGAAATCAGCAGGTAGCCGATGCCTTCGTTCGCGGCCGTCATCTCCGAGACGGTGGTGCCGACGAAGGCCAGCGTGATCGCGACCTTGAGCGAACCGTAGAAATACGGCAGCGATCGCGGCAGGCCGATTTTCACCAGCACGTCCCAGCGCTTGGCGCCGAGCACGCGCAGCACGTCTTCCAGCTCCGGTTCAAGCGTCGCGAGGCCCGTCGCGATGTTGACCATGATCGGGAAGAAGCTGATGAGAAACGCCGTGAGGATCGCCGGCCCGATGCCGATGCCGAACCACACGACGAGGATCGGCACGAATGCCGCCTTGGGCAATGCGTTGAAGGCCGTCATCAGCGGATACACCGCCGCATACGCAATGCGCGAACTGCCGATCACGAAGCCCATCAACACGCCAACCGCGATGGCGATGCCGAAGCCCGCCATCGTGACCCAGAAGGTGCGCCACGCATGGGCCGCGATGATTTCCTTGAATTCCCAGAACTGCGTCCAGATGCGCCAGGGGCTCGGAAAGATGAATTCCGACACGCCAAAGCCTGAGCAGATGACCTGCCACAGCACGATGACGGCGACCAGCAGCAGCCAGGGCGACCAGCGTTCGATTTGCTTCTTGTTTTTCATCCTGTCCTGCGGGCTTTCACTGCGGGGCTGTGGCGGGCGCTTGTGCCGTCGCCGGGGTGGTGCTTCGGATCGCGCCGATGTGGCTGCGCAGCTCGAGCACGATGTCGGTGAACTCCTTGGTGTAGGTCAGTTCGAGTTCGCGTGGGCGGGGCAGGTCGATGTGGCGCTTCACGACGAACCTGCCGGGGCTCTTGCTCATCACGTACACGGTGTCGGCCAGAAACACCGATTCGCGCAGATCGTGCGTGACCAGAATCACGTTGAACTGCTGCTCCGTCCAGAGGTCGCGCAGGATGCACCAGAGCTCCTCCCGCGTGAAGGCGTCCAGCGCGCCGAAGGGCTCGTCGAGCAGCAGCATCTTGGGTTCGTGGATCAGCGCACGGCAGATGCTCGCGCGCTGCTGCATGCCGCCGGAGAGCTGCCATGGGAACTTGTCCTCATAGCCGCCAAGCCCGACCTTCTGAAGCAGCCGCCTTGCGCGCTCCGCGTATTCCTTGCGCCTGGCCTTGAAGGTCGAGCGGTAGGGTTCGACGATCTCGAGCGGCAGCAGCACGTTGTCCACGGTGGTCCGCCACGGCAGCAGCGATGGCGCCTGGAAGGCCATCCCCGAAATCTTGAGCGGGCCCGTGACAGGCGCGCCGTCGATGCGGATCTTGCCCATCGAGGGCATCTTGAGACCCGTCGTCAGCTTCATGAAGGTCGACTTGCCGCAGCCCGAGGGCCCGACGATGGCGATGAATTCACCGCGGTTGACCTTGAGGTCGATCGCCTCGACTGCGAAGTGATTGGCGCGCAGCAACTCTTCGTTGTAGGCGAGCCAGACGTCCTGGAAATCGACAAAGGGCGTGACCAGGGGTGTGGTGTCCGCCCCCTTCATTGACCCCTTCATTACTTGCGAAGAATGTTGAGATCGGTGGACGTGGGCAGCATCGAACCGTTCCACACCGCGTCGGGGTTCACGCGGGTCTTGGTGCCGAAAGCGTCCGACACCTGCGAGGCCATCAACGCGAGACGGCCGGTATTGATTTGGCCGAAGCCCTCCGCACGTGCGTCCGGCGTGTTGACCACGGTGTCGATCGCGAGCTTGAGGCGGCGCGTTTCGAGTTCGCTGTTGACGATGCCGTCGCGGGCCTTGATGGATTCGATGGCCACGGCAGGATTGGCGATCACTTCCTTCGCGCCCTTCGTGAAGGCCACGAGGAAGGCTTTCACCGCGGCGGGGTTTTCCTTGATGAGCTTGGGCGACGCGATGATGGCGTTGCCGTAGAGCTTCACGCCGAAGTCGGGATAGGGGAGGATCACCACGTCCGCCGTCTTGGCGCCACGCGCTTCGAGGTTGAGCAGCGAGGTGAAGGTGAAGCCGGTGATGGCATCGATGTCGCCGCGCATCAACATGGTTTCGCGCAGCGTCGGGTCCATGGCGGTCCAGTTCACCGCGCCGATGTTGTTGGCCTTGGCGAAGATCGGGAAAGAGCGGCGGCCGGCATCGAACACGGGTGCGCCGAGCTTCTTGCCGGTGAGGTCGGTGGGCTTGGTAATGCCGCTCTTCTTGAGCGCCATGACCGAAGCGGGTGTGTTGTTGTAGACCATCATCACCGCGACGGGCTTGTTGGGGCTGTCGGGGTTGTTGGCGTGAAACTCCATCAGCGCCGCGAGGTCGGCAAAGCCCATGTCATAGGCGCCCGAAGCCACGCGCGTGACGGCGCCGCCCGAGCCATTGCCGGCGTCGACAGTGACGTCGAGCCCGTTCGCCTTGAAGTAGCCCTTGGCCGCCGGATGCGTGAAGAAAGCGCCGGGTCCCTCGAAGCGCCAGTCGAGCTGGAACTTGATCGGTGTCGTCTCGGCGTGGGCGACGCCCAGGCCGAAGCTGAGTGCCGAGGCGGCGAGGAAGGACTGAAGCAGTTGGCGCTTGTTCATGCAGAGATTCCGTGTTTTGGTGAATGCACGGAATTGAAGCAAAAACGATGCCTGCACGCACTTGGTGCGAACCCTTTCAGTGAGCCACGGCCACCAGACCGGTGGCTCCGTGCCGATGGCTCCCGCCCACCGGATAGCAGGCAGTACCAGTGCCTACCTGGACGAGTTCGCGTTCGCGACCGCGAGCGCCGTCATGTTGACCACCCGCCGCACAGTGGCCGAAGGCGTCAGGATGTGCGCCTGACCTTCGGCACCCATGAGGATCGGGCCGACCGTGACGCCGTTTCCGCCGGTCATCTTCAGGACGTTGAAGAGGATGTTGGCGGCGTCCAGGTTCGGGCAGATCAGCAGGTTGGCTTCGCCCGTCAGCGGGCTTTCGGGCAGGGCTTTGCGACGTACCTCTTCGGACAACGCGGCATCGCCGTGCATTTCGCCGTCGCATTCGATGTCGGGCGCCATCTTCGCGAACAGGTCGCGTGCCTGTCGCATCTTGCGGGCCGATCCGCGCTCGGAAGAGCCGAAGTTCGAGTGCGACAGGAATGCCACCTTGGGCGGCAGTCCGAAGCGGCGCACTTCCTCCGCGGCCATCAAGGCGATGTTTGCGAGCGTTTCGGCGCTTGGATCCTCATGCACGTTGGTGTCGGCGATGAACAGCGTGTACTTCTGCAGCGTGAGCGCATTCAGCGTCGCGAAGCCCGGTGCGCCGCGCTTCAGGCCGAGCACGTTGTGCAGGATGCGCAGGTGGCTGTCGAATCGACCCACCAGCCCGCACAGCATGGCGTCCGCATCGCCGAGGTGGACCATCAGCGATGCGATGGTCGTATTGGAGCGGCGCACCATGGCTTTCGATGCCTCTGGCGTGATGCCGCGGCGGCCCATGATCTTGTGATAAGCCTCCCAGTAGGTCCTGAAGCGCGGATCGTCTTCAGGGTCGACGCAGTCGACGTCCGTGCCCAGCTTGATGTGCAGGCCTGCCTTCTGGATGCGTGATTCGATGACCGCCGGGCGGCCCACGAGGATGGGCTTGGCAAGACCTTCGTCGACAGCCAGCTGAGCGGCGCGCAGCACGCGGTCATCCTCGCCTTCGGCAAAGGCGACGCGCTTCGCAACCGCGCACTTGGCCGCCGTGAACACGGGGCGCATGAACATGCCGGTCTGGTAGACGAAGCGTGTCAGGTGCTGGCGGTAGGTTTCCAGGTCTTCGATGGGGCGGGTAGCCACGCCGGAGGCTTGCGCGGCCTTGGCAACCGCCGGCGCAATGCGCAAAATCAAGCGCGAGTCGAAGGGCTTGGGAATGATGTAGTCGGCGCCGAAAGCGAGTTCTTGGCCGGCATAAGCCGTGGCGACTTCTTCGCTGATGTCCGCCTTGGTGAGTTCGGCAATCTCGCGCACGCAAGCCAGCTTCATTTCTTCCGTGATCTTGGTGGCGCCGCAGTCGAGTGCGCCACGGAAAATGTACGGAAAGCACAGCACGTTGTTGACCTGATTCGGATAGTCCGAGCGGCCGGTGGCGATGATGCAATCCGGCCGAACTTCCTTGGCAAGTTCGGGCCTGATTTCGGGCTCCGGATTGGCAAGCGCCAGGATGATCGGCTGGCTGCCCATGCTCTTGACCATGTCTTGCGAGACCACGCCGGGCGCCGAGCAGCCGAGGAACACGTCCGCACCCTTCATGACGTCCGCCAGCGTGCGGGCGCCGGTGTCTTTCTGCGCATAGCGCGTCTTCGAATCATCGAAGCCACCGGGCCGGCCGACGTAGATCAGGCCCTTGGAGTCGACAGCGTAGATGTTCTCGCGCTTGGCGCCCAGGCCCACCATGACGTCGAGGCACGCGATGGCGGCCGCGCCGGCGCCGGACACTGCAATCTTGACGTTCTCGATCTTCTTGCCGACAAGCTCGAGACCGTTGATCAGCGCTGCGGCGGAGATGATGGCCGTGCCGTGCTGGTCGTCATGAAACACGGGGATGTTCATGCGCTCGCGCAGCTTTTTCTCGATGTAGAAGCACTCGGGCGCCTTGATGTCTTCAAGGTTGATGCCACCCAGAGTGGGCTCGAGCGCGGCAATGATTTCGACGAGCTTGTCGGGGTCGTTTTCAGCAAGCTCAATGTCGAAGACGTCGATGCCGGCAAATTTCTTGAACAAGCAGCCTTTGCCTTCCATGACGGGCTTGCTGGCGAGCGGGCCGATGTTGCCGAGTCCGAGCACGGCAGTGCCATTGGTGACGACGCCGACGAGATTGCCGCGAGAGGTGTATTCGGCCGCAAGCGACGGGTCGGCCTCGATGTCCAGACAGGGATAGGCGACACCAGGGGAGTAGGCCAGGGACAGGTCGCGTTGGTTCAGGAGAGGCTTGGTGGGCGATATCGAGATCTTGCCTCTGACAGGCGAGCGGTGATATTCGCGTGCTGCATCGCGCAGGGCCTCTTCGGCGGGGGAAAGTGCGTTGGCCATCGGGTGTCTCCTTGCTTCTTGGCTAAGAGAGAGGCTAACCCAAACTTTGGTTCGTGAGGGGGGAATGGGGGTGGTAGTTGCTCTGCTTTTTTTCTGGATTATTCATCTGTGGAACGAGGGAGGGTTGGGTAGGGCGAGTGGGGCGTTGGTGAAGCGGGGGTGGGCCTTTTGGGGGGCCGCCCGGTATGCAGTGTGGGCTGTGGCGACCCCGCTGTGCCGGTCCTTCGGACTTCCCTGCAGTGCTCACGTCGGGCGGGGTCCGCGTGAAACTCGCTGCGCTCAAACACACGCGGCCCTGATCCGCCCGACGCTCCGCGCTTCGGCGGCACAGAAGGGTCGCCACAGCCCACACCGCATACCGGGCTCAGTGGTTGTGCGGCTGATGCGCGCGTCTCGAACGTCCATGGCCTGCGCGCTGGTGACGGCGATGGCGGCGGACAAACTACCCCCAACCTACCAGCGGAGGCGGGTGGTGTGCCCTGGGCCGGCCGTTGAGGCACCGCCGAGCAGCGCAGCGGTACGCGGATCAGGGCTGCGCGTGTTTGAGCCGTAGGCGAGTTTCGCGCGGACCCCGCGTACCGTGAGCAGCGCAGGGAAGCCGCGCAGCGGCCGGTGACGTCGGCCGGCCCAGGGCACACCGCCCGCCTCCGCCACCCCCCCCCATCAAACTCTTCGAAGAGCCTCAAGAAGCCACGGCATGCTGCGCCATGGCCTCGAGCGCCCGCACCAGCGCTGAATGGTCTTCCTGCCCATGGCCGAGCGCCACACAAGCATTCATGAGCTGTGCCGCACTGGCGGTCTGCGGAAGTGCCACGCCGATCGATCGCGCGCCTTGCAGGGCCAGGTTCAAGTCCTTCTGGTGCAGAGCGATCCGGAAACCGGGTGCGAAGGTTCGCTTGATCATCCGCTCGCCATGCACCTCCAGGATGCGCGACGACGCGAAGCCGCCCATCAGGGCCTGCCGAACTTTGGCAGGATCGGCGCCGGCCTTCGACGCGAACACCAGTGCTTCGCCGACTGCCGCGATGTTGAGCGCCACGATGATCTGGTTGGCGACCTTGCACACCTGGCCATCGCCGACGCCGCCGACCAGCGTGATGTTCTTGCCCATCTTTTCGAGGAGGGGGCGGACGCGGCCAAAGCTTGCTTCGTCGCCGCCGCACATGATCGTGAGGCTTGCTGCCTTCGCGCCCACTTCGCCGCCGGAAACCGGTGCGTCGACATAGCCGCATCCAAGGTCGATGATCCGGCGGGCGAAGCCCTTGGTTGCGATCGGATCGATGGAACTGCAGTCGACGACGATCTTGCCTTTGGACAGGCCCGCCGCCACGCCGCCTTCGCCGAACAGCACCTTCTCCACGTCGGGCGTGTCCGGCACCATGATGAAGACGATATCGGCTTGCCGCGCGACTTCGGTTGCCGAAGCGCAAACCATCGATCGCGAGGCGAAGGGCTCTGGCGTGGTGCCGCGCGTGTTCACATAGAGCTGATGACCCGCATCGAGCAGGTGGGCCGCCATGGGCGCTCCCATGATGCCGAGACCGATGAAGCCGATTTTCTGTGCGTTGCTGTTGGACATGTCTTGAAGATCCCTTGTGGCCTCATGGCCGTATTGCCTTGTGGGTCAGTGAGCGAGCGCCGAGCGCCATCCGAGGCCTTCGACGGTCGTGCCGCGCGGCTTGTATTCGCAACCGATCCAGCCGGAGTAGCCCAGCGAATCGATGTGATTGAAGAGCCACGGATAGTTGATCTCGCCCGTTCCCGGCTCGCCTCGGCCGGGGTTGTCGGCCAGCTGGATGTGGCCGATGCGCGTGATGTTCTTGGTCAATGTGTTGCCGAGTTCGCCTTCCATCCGCTGCGCGTGATAGATGTCGTACTGCAGCAGCAGGTTGGGCGAGCCGACCTCTTCGATCAACGACAGCGCCTGGTCGGTTCGGGTCAGATAGAAGCCGGGAATGTCGAAGCTGTTGACGGGTTCGATCAGCAGCCGGATGCCCGCGCTCTGCAGTTCGTTCGCCGCGAAACGCAGGTTGTCGACCACTACCTTGCGTGCGTCGGCGGATGTCAGGCCATCGGGCAACTTGCCGAGCAAGCAGTTGACCTGCGGGCATCCAAGCGCTGTCGCATAGTCGATGGCGCGTGCCACGCCTTCGCGAAACTCCGCGGTGCGATCGGGGTGGCAGCCGATGCCGCGTTCGCCGCCTTCCCAGTTGCCTGCTGGCAGGTTGTGCAACACCTGTTCGAGGCCGTTGGTGCGCAGTGCAGCGGCCAGGTCCTTTTTGTCGTAGGCGTATGGGAACAGGTATTCGACCGCCTTGAATCCCGCCTTGGCAGCGGCTTCGAAGCGCTGCATGAATGGCAGCTCGTTGAACAGCATCGTCAGATTGGCTGCGAATTTGGGCATTGTCTTGTCTCCTCGGGAATCGGAAATGACCAGTCAGTCGAGCATCGAAGCGGCAATGGCCGTCGGTGCGTCTTCGCGGCTTTCGGCAAGCGCCTCGAACTCGTTGATGGCGTCGATCTCGGTGCCCATTGCAATGTTGGTCACCCGCTCGAGCATCACCTCGATCACCACCGGCACGCTGAACTCGGCCATCAGCTTCTCGGCTTGCTTGATTGCCGGCGTCATCTCTTCCTGCTTGTAGACGCGGATCGCCTTGCAGCCGAGGCCTTCGACCACCTTGAGATGGTCGACGCCGTAGCTGCGCTCGACGCCGCTGTCTTCTCCGGCATTGATGTTGTCGAAGCCCAGTTGCACGCAATAGTCCATCTCGAAGCCGCGCTGCGCCTGGCGGATCAATCCGAGGTAGGAGTTGTTGACCACGATGTGGATGTAAGGCAGCTTGAACTGCGCACCCACGGCGAGTTCTTCGATCATGAACTGGAAGTCGTAGTCGCCCGAGAGCGCAACGATCTTGCGGGCGGGGTCTGCCGCACGCACGCCCAGGGCGGCCGGAATGGTCCAGCCCAAGGGGCCGGCCTGGCCGCAGTTGATCCAGTGGCGCGGGTTGTAGACGTGCAGGAACTGCGCCGCCGCGATCTGCGAAAGGCCGATCGTGCTGACATAGCAGGTGTCGTGGCTGAAGTTGTTGTTCATGCACTGGTACACGCGCTGCGGCTTCATCGGCACATCCGCGAAGTTGGTCTTGCGCAGCATGGTCTTCTTGCGATCACGGCAGTCGCTGGCCCATTCGCCGCGGTCGGGCAGGCGGCCCTTGGCTTTCATTTCCTCGGCGACCTGCACGAAGAGTTCGAGCGCCGCCTTCGCGTCCGACACGATGCCGAAGTCGGGCGTGAACACGCGGCCGATCTGCGTGGGCTCGATGTCGACGTGAACGAAGGTGCGGCCCTTGGTGTAGACCTCGACCGAGCCCGTGTGGCGATTGGCCCAGCGGTTGCCGATGCCGAGCACGAAATCGCTGGCGAGCATCGTCGCGTTGCCATAGCGGTGGCTCGTCTGAAGGCCGCACATGCCCGCCATGAGCGGATGGTCGTCCGGGAGCACGCCCCAGCCCATGAGCGTGGGGATCACCGGAACGCCGGTGGCTTCGGCGAAACGTACCAGCAGTTCGCTCGCATCGGCGTTGATGATGCCGCCGCCCGCGACGATCAGCGGACGCTCTGCCGCATTCAGCATCGCAATCGCCTTCTCGATCTGGGCGCGCGTGGCAGCCGGCTTGTAGGGCTGCAACGGCGTATAGGCCTCGATGTCGAATTCGATCTGCGCCATCTGCACGTCGAAAGGCAGGTCGATGAGCACCGGGCCGGGTCGGCCCGAGCGCATCAGGTGAAAGGCCTGCTGGAAGACCTGCGGCACCTGGCCGGGCTCGCGCACCGTGACCGACCATTTGGTCACCGGCTTGGAGATCGATTCGATGTCCACCGCCTGGAAGTCTTCCTTGTAGAGCCGCGCGCGCGGCGCTTGGCCCGTGATGCAGAGGATCGGGATCGAATCTGCCCACGCCGAGTAGAGGCCGGTGATCATGTCCGTGCCCGCCGGGCCGGAAGTGCCGATGCACACGCCGATGTTGCCGGCTACGGCGCGCGTATAGCCCTCCGCCATGTGCGAGGCACCCTCGACGTGGCGCGCCAGGATGTGCGCGATGCTGCCTTGCCTGCGCAGGGCCGAATACAGCGGGTTGATGGCGGCGCCGGGCACGCCGAAGGCTTGCGTCACGCCTTCTTTTTCCATCACGAGCACGGCGGCTTGGGCCGCGGTCATCTTTGTCATGTCTGTTCTCCTTGGGTGCTTGCACTTTAGGAATTCGAGGCATCCGGCAGAAGACGGCAGGGGGCCATAAAACCTATTCCAAGGCGGAATAACTGGCTACGATCCGCGAATGGACAGACTGCTTGCAATGGAGATGTTCGTGCGCGTGGTGGAGACCGGAAGCTTCTCCAAGGCGGCGCGCGAGTTCAATACGACCCAGCCGACCGTGACAAAGCAGATCGCGGCGACCGAGACCCGGCTGAAGGCGCGCTTGCTCAACCGCAATACGCGCGGCGTGAGCCTCACCGAGACCGGCGCGCTGTACTACGAGAAGTGCAAGGCGATCGTGCGCGACGCCGAGGAAGCGGAAAGCGTCGTCAAGTTGCGGCAGTCGCAGGCGCAAGGATTGCTGCGGATCGGCACTTCGACGGCCTTTGGTCGCCGCGTGATGGTGCCGCTTGCGCTCGAATTCATGGCGCGCCATCCGCAGGTGCAAGTCGATCTGAGCTTCGAGGACCGCTACGTCGACCTGGTTGCGCAGGGCATCGATGTGGCGATCCGCATGGGCAAGCTCGCCGATTCGTCCCTGGGTGCGCGGTTCCTCGGCATGAATCCATGGGTGATGGTCGCGGCGCCGGACTATCTGAAGGAGCACGGAATGCCGAAGAAGGCGCAGGACCTGAGCGCCCACGTGGCGTTGATCTACAGCAGTGTGGTGGGCGACGATGTCTGGCACCTGCACACGCCGAGGGGCGAGCCGGTCACGGTGCCAGTGTCAGGCCGGTTGCGCTCGAACAATGTGTCGGCAGTGCTGGCCGCCGCGCGTGCGGGGCTGGGCATCGCGCTGATGCCGCGTTATGTGGCGAGCGACTCACTTGCCACGGGGCACGTTGTCGAAGTGCTCGCCGACCACGCCTTGGCCGAGCAGGAAATCCACGCGGTGTTTCCCTCGCCCAAGCTCGTGCCGGGGAAGGTGTCGAGCTTTGTGGCTTTCCTGCAGGGGCGTTTTGGGGAGAGGTGGTGGACCAGCGGCTGACGCAATGCAGTGCGTCGATGCGTCCGTGCATCAATGCGCCTGCGACGCGACCGGCAGATCTGGCAAGACATTCAGAATGCGCAACGTCTGCTGCACCACCTGGCTGAACACCGGCGCGGCGACCAGCCCGCCGAAGTACTTGCCCGCGCTGGGCTCGTCGATCATCACCGCGACGATGACGCGCGGCTTGTCGATAGGCGACATGCCGGTGTACCAGGCGCGGTACTTGTTGCTGGCGTAGCCCTTGCCCACCTGTTTGTGGGCGGTGCCGGTCTTGCCGCCGACCGAATAGCCTTCGGTCTGCGCGAGTGGCGCGGTGCCTCCGGGCGCGGCGGCCATGTGCATCATCTTGCGCACCTGGCTTGCAACCAGTGATGAGAACACCGGCACGCCGACCGGCGGTTCGTCGGACTTGAGCATCGTGATCGGAATGACCTTGCCGCCATTGGCGAACGCCGTGTAGGCATGGGCGATCTGAAAGAGCGAGGCTGACAACCCGTAGCCATACGACATCGTGGCCTGCTCGATCGGGCGCCACGACTTGTAAGGCCGCAGGCGCCCGGTCACTGCGCCGGGGAATACCGTTTGCGGCTTTTGCCCGAATCCGAGCGAGGTGAACGAATCCCACATTTCCTTGGGCGTCATGCGCTGCGAAATCTTGGTCGCACCGACGTTGCTGGATTTCTGGATCACGCCTTCGACTGTCAGGACGCCGAAGTTCTCGTCGTCGTGGATGGTCGCGCCAGACACGGTGATCCGGCCCGGATTGGTGTCGATGATCGTCTGCGGCGTGACGCGGCCGAGTTGCAGCGCCGTGGCGACGGTGATGGGCTTCATCGTCGACCCGGGTTCGAACACGTCGGTCATCGCGCGATTGCGCAGCTGCTCGCCGTTGAGGCTGTGCCGGTCGTTGGGGTCGAAGCTCGGATAGTTGGCCATCGCGAGCAGTTCACCCGTGTTGGCGTCGACCACGACGGCGCTGCCTGCCCTGGCCTTGTTCGCGATCACGGCATCGCGCAGCTTTTCGTAGGCGACCGCCTGGATCCGGTCGTCCAGGCTGAGCTGAATGTCATGGCCTTCGATGGGCGGCACCTGTTCGCCGACGTCCTCGACCACTGCGCCGAGGCGGTTCTTGATCACGCGGCGCGAGCCGGACTTGCCGGCCAGTTGCTTGTCGAAGGCGAGTTCAACGCCTTCCTGGCCGACATCCTCGATATTGGTAAAGCCCGCCACATGCGCCGCAGCTTCGCCTTCGGGGTATTGGCGCTTGTACTCCCGCCGCTGGTAGATGCCTTTGATGTCGAGCCCTGCGATCTGCTTGGCGACGGTGTCGTCCACTTGGCGCTTGAGCCAGACGAAGCTCTTGTCGTCCGCGTTCAGCTTGCGCGTGAGTTCGGCCAGTGGAATGCCGAGCAGCTCGGCCAGTTTCCTCATCTTCGGCTGCGTGGCTGGATCGGCGGGGTCGACGTCTTCGGGAATCGCCCAGATGCTGGGCGCCGGAATGTCGGACGCCAGGATGACTCCGTTGCGGTCCAGAATGCGGCCGCGATTGGCGGGCAGTTCAAGCGTCCGGGCGAAGCGCACTTCACCCTGGTGCTGGAAGAACTCGTTGCCGATCACTTCCACGTAGAACGCGCGCGCGGCCAGTACGAGAAAGCCGAAAGCGATCGCRGCCACGATCAGTTTGCTGCGCCAGACGGGGGTTTTGCTCGCGAGGAGGGGACTGGTTGCGTATTGGACGCTGCGCCCGGTTCGATTCATTGACGGTGGATTCCGATGGGTGCCGATGGGTTCTGACGTTGCGCGCGAAATGCTCAGGGCTTCAGGGGAGGCCCGTTCTCATCGTCCTCTTCGCTCTTCGACGACGCGAAAAGATCCCACGCCGCCATGAACAGCGCCGCAATCACGGGTCCGATCACGAAGCCGTTGATGCCAAAGATCGAAAGGCCGCCGATGGTGGACATCAGCACGATGTAGTCGGGCATCTGAGTGTCCTTGCCCACGAGCACCGGTCGCAGGATGTTGTCGACCAGGCCGATCACGAAGACGCCGATGAAGATCAATCCCAATGCCTTGGCAATCGCTCCGACGGCGAGAAAGTAGATGGCGACCGGCGCCCAGATCAGCGCGGCGCCGACCGCCGGCAGCAAAGAAAGGAAGGCCATCAGCGCGCCCCAGAGCAAGGCGCCCTGCACGCCCAGGAACGAAAAAGCGACACCGCCGATGAGGCCCTGGGCTGCGGCGACGGCGACGTTGCCCTTGATCGTTGCGCGGATGACCGTCGTGAATTTGTTGAGCAGATAGTGCGTGTGGGGCTTTGCAAGCGGCAGCGAGCCGCGCACGGTCTTCGACAGGTCGCTGCCGTCGCGCAGCATGAAGAAGAGCAGATAGAGCATCAGGCCGAAGCTCACGACGAATTCGAAGGTGTTCTGTCCGACGGCGAGCGCGTTCGTCGCGATCGTCTGGCTCCCCTTCATGGCGGAATCGGAAATGCGGCTGAAGAGGCCTTCGACGTTGTTCAGGCCGAAGCGGTCGAGAAGGTCGAGCGCCCAGCGCGGCAATGCGCCCACCACCTGCTGGAAATAGCTGCTGAACTTGATGTCGCCGGAGCGGACCTTGACCGAGACGATCGACACCTCCTGCACAAGCGACGCCGTGACGGCCGCGAGCGGAATGATGACGATGACCATCGCCATCAACAGCGTGGTGAGCGCCGCGAGATTGCGCCGGCCGTGCATTTTCTTGACGAGCCGCTTGTAGACGGGCGTGAAGAGAATCGCCAGGGCGATGCTCCACATGACGGCACCGGCGAAGGGGAGGAGGATCCAGCCGAAGGCAATCGTGACGATCGCCAGCAGGAAGAGAAAGGTGCCGCGCTGGAGGTCTGGGGTGTTCATAGGCGGTGGCCAAGTCTACCCCCAGGCTGCGCGCACTTCGTGTCGCTTCGCCCACCCCCTACCGGGGGCAACACCGGCGGCCCGGCGAAGCCGGTTCCGCGGTGTTCTCCGGATTTCGTGTTCTAGCGGGAGGGGCGGGGGAGGGCTATGGGGGCCAGGGTGGCGCGGAGGCGCTCGTCGGCGGAGGGGTCGGCGGGGGTTTCGACTTGCAGGGCTTCTTCTACGTTGCCGATGTGGTCGAGCATCAGTTGCCGGGCAAGCGAGGTGTCGCCGGCTTCGAGGGCGGCGACGATGGCTGCGTGTTCGGCGCACGATTGGGCGGCTTCGTGCTTTGACTGGAAGAGGGTCGCGGCCAGGGTGGTGCGGGCGGTGAGATCGCGCAGCACGTCGCAGAGCAGGCGGTGGCCCATCTGGTCGGCCAGGCAGACGTGGAAGTCGGCGAGGAGGAAGGCGCGGGTGGCGGCGTCGGCACCGGCGATGGCGCGCTTTTCGTCGGCAATGTGCTCGCGCAGTTTGCGAATGACTTTCGACAGAGGGCGGCCCGCTTCGCCGAGGATGCCGGATTCGACGATACGGCGTGCGGCAAAGGCGTCTCGCGCCTCTTCGGCGGAGGGTTCGACGACAAACCACCCTCTGCGCGATTGGACCTCCACGAAACCCCGCGCCTGCAACTGCATCAGCGCCTCGCGCACCATGGTGCGGCTGACGCCGAAGTTTTCCGCCAGCGCCTGCTCGCCGAGACGATCGCCGGGCGCGAGCTTTTGCGCGAGGATGGCTTCGACGACGCGCTCGGCGATCGTGGTGGGTGTGACGTCGGCCATTTTTGTTCAGTGTGCCGGCTGGACGATGCCGGGCGCTTCGGGAGATTGGGGCACGAGCGGTTCGGCCAGCGGCTCGTCCTCGAGCGAGTGCGTGCCGTTGAGCACCGCATGGGCGCGCTCGCGGTCGATGTCTCCTTCCCACGCGGCAATCGCCACGGTCGCGACGCAGTTGCCCACCAGATTGCCGAGCGCGCGTGCGATCCCCATGAACCAGTCGACCGACAGCACCAGCACCAGTCCGATGGCGGGAATCGCCGGAATCGCGTGCAACGTGGCCGCCAGCACGACGATCGCGGAACCCGGCACGCCGTGCGCGCCCTTGGACGTGACCAGCGCAATCGCGAGGATCGTCAGCAGGTCGGACATCGAAATCGGCGTGTTGGTCGCTTGCGCAATGAAGACTGCGGCCAGCGTGATGTAGATCGAGAAGGCGTCGAGATTGAACGAATAGCCGGTCGGGATCACCAGGCCGACGGTCGAGTCGCGAATGCCCATGTTGCGCAGCTTGGCCATGATCTGCGGCAGCACGCTGTCTGACGAGGTGGTCGCGAAGACGATGGTGAGTTCTTCACGCAGGTAGCGCAGCAGCTTGAGGAGGCTGAACCCCGACAGGCGCATCACGGTCCCGAGCACGACGAAGACGAAGATCAGCACCGAGGCGTAGAACAGCGCGACCAGCATGCCGAGCTGCTTGAGCGAGCCGATGCCGTACTGCCCGACCGTGAAGGCTATAGCGCCCAGCACGCCCAGCGGCGCCAGCTTGATGATGATGCCCATGATCTTGAACAACACCAGCGAGAGGGCATCGACCACGGCAGAGACCGGCCTGCCGCGTTCGCCGAGCAGCGAAAGCGCGCAGCCGAAGAGCACCGCGAAGAGCAGCACCTGGAGCACGTCGCCCGTCGCGAAGGCGTTGACCACCGTTGTCGGGATCAGCTTCATGATGAACTCGACCGTGCCGCCGCTGGTGAGCTTGTCGGCTGTGGAGGTGTAGGCGCTCATGGCCGCGGCGTCGAGCTTGGACGGGTCGACATTCATGCCGACGCCCGGCTTGAATACGAAGGCCAGCAGCAGCCCCAGCCCGAGCGCGATGGTCGTCAGCACTTCAAAGTAGACGAGCGCCTTGACGCCGACGCGTCCCACGCGCTTCAGGTCGCCCGCACCGGAGATGCCGTGCACCACGACACAGAACACCAGCACGGGGATGATCATCTTGATCAGCTTGATGAAGCCGTCGCCCAAGGGCTTGAGCTTGACGGCGAAGTCGGGAAAGAAGAGTCCGGCCACGACGCCGAGTACCAGCGCAATGACGACCTGACCGAAGAGGGATTTGGCGAAGCGGGGCATGGAAGGTCTCCCAGGGTGGGTAGGTTTGCATGCAAGGCGTCCGCTGTCTTGCATACAAGCAATGTAGGCAAGATTTGAGATTTTGGTTTGCGGGTATTCCCGGGTCCTGCAGCTGCTTCAAACCGGTTGTTCTAGGTAAATAAATGCGTAAACAAGCCAATAGATGCGCAAACAGCCTCCTAGGGACGGAAGGGCATATTCGCCAGCTTCATGGCGTGCAGGGGAGGGGCGGCGGGGTGTCGCGTGCTGCAAACGGACCGCCTGAAGCCACCCTCTGGAGCGGAAACGAACAGCCGCTTCGGAGCAAGCTGTACAGCCGTTCAGGGCCCTGAACAGACGTTCGCCTGAGCCACAAGCGGAAGTTGCCCGCTCTGTGCCAGTCACTCGTGAACGTTGTTGTGCGATCCCCAACCCCAGCTCAGGCAGGAAAGGATGTCGCCTTCAAGACGTCCGCGAACACGCTGTATTGCGTACGGAAGGCCCGCGGGCTGTAGTCTTGGTAGTAGCCCGCCGTGACGACGACTACCAAATCGAGTTCGGGGACGATGCGGATCGCCTGGCCACCCCGGCCGAGCGCACCGATCCAACCTACGGTGCGCCCATGCGCTGCCGAGCGGCCAGTCCACCACAGATAGCCATAGCCCTGGTCATCCGTCGCTTGAACCAGGGGCGCGGTCGAACCATCGATCCACGCTTTGGACACGATCTGGCGACCATTCCACCGCCCGCCATCGAGGACGAGCTGCCCGATCCGGGCCATGTCGCGCGGGCGCAGGCGCAGCCCGCCGCCGGCGTCGGTGTCGCGGCCGAAGCGGTCCCACTGCTCGCCCGCGATGCCGAGTGGTGCAAGGAGGGTCGCCCGTGCGAATTCATCGAGTGGCTGCCCGGTCGCCTTGTGCATGATCGCCGAGACGAGGGCCAGCGCCCCGGTGCTGTAGAAGAACTGCTGCCCGGGCGGGGCGACGGCCGGGCGGCTGAGCACGTAGCGGCAGGCATCACCCGAAAGGTACATGCGCATCTCGTCGTTGGCGGTGCCGGTCGCCGGTGTCGCTTCGATCCATTGGAGACCCATCGTCATGCCGAGCGCATGGCGCAGGAGGAGGCTATCCCTCTCCGGCGTGCGCATGTCTGCCAACTCTGGAAAGAAACCGAGGATCGGCTCGTCGACGCCGTGTATCAGGCCCCGGTCGATCGCGATGCCGACGGCCAGCGACGCGACGCTCTTCGAGACTGATTTCTGCGCGTGGAGCATGTAGGCGTCGAAAGCGACGTTCGCGACGCGGGTGCCAAAAAAGCTGAGCGGGACTTCGTCCTTGCCCGCGAAGTAGCGCTCGAACACCAGGCTACCGCGATGAACGACGAGGACGGAATGGATGTTGGCGCCCGATGCCACGAGCTGGTCCGTCATCGTCCGCAAGGCACCGCTATCGACCAGCCTGTCGCCATCGGCGGCCGGCACCGCCCAGCCGTCGTCGCGGGTCTGCTGCGTTGCGCAACCCGATACGGAGGCGGCGGACCCGGCGAGTGGCCCCAGTACCGTGCCTCCGAGGAGCGAGGTGAACCTGCGTCGTCTCAAGGTCTTTCCCTGGCTGCGTTCACGAATGTCGGCTATTGGCCGGATTCTGCCTCAGCGCTGAGTGACTGCTTCTGGCCGCATTCTGCCTGTCGCTACGGCCGGCAAGCGGCGTAGATGAAGCAGTCACGGGGCTGAGCTGAGATGTTCGGATGGACCGTGTGGCGGGCGAGCCGCCCCTCCAATAGAAAGCCGCTTTTCTCCAACGCCCGGGCGGACGGGCGGTTGTCGACATCGCAGGTCGCTTCAACGCGAAACACCGCTGGCAGATGAAGCGCCAGGGCTGTAAGCGCCTGAATGGCTTCAACCATCAAGCCTTGGCCCCAGTGCTGGCGTGCGAGCACATACCCAATATTGACAATTTGGGCGCTTGGACGAGCTTCGAGCATGCCGATGAGTTCGCCGCTCGACTTCAGGGTGATGATGTACGGGTAAGCCGAGCCGGCGTTCCACTGAGCAACGCAGCCAGTGATGAAATCGCAGGTGGCCTCCAACGAGGCATGCGGTTGCCAAACCATGTACCGCGCGACGTCCGCATCTTGGGTGTACGAGGCGAACATTCCCTCAGCGTCTGAGAGTTTCGGAGCGCGCAGCGCGAGGCGCGGGGTCTCAATGAAGCCGGGAAATGCCGGGGAGGTCTGGTCCATGAGAGGTTACGTCGGAAGGTCTGGTTGTTGACGACTGCCGTCCATCATGGGAGTAACGCTTCATGCACCGTCGAGCGTCGGGGCATGACACGCGACGCACAGCTTGTTCCCGTCCGGGTCGCGAAAGTACGCGCCGTAGTAGTTGTCGTGGTACTGCGGGCGAAGGCCTGGCGGCTCCTCACAGGTTCCGCCATGGTCCAAGGCGGTTTGGTAGGACGCTCGGACGGCCTCCCTGGAGGACCATTTGCCCGTTTCCAGGGTGGTGCAACTGTCCGTCGTAGGGCTTGCAGATAACGAAGAAGGGGCGCGCCCCGTCGGTGCTGTGCCAGCCGGCCCATGGCTTCTCGCGGACCCGCTAACGGCGTCAGCCAGCAAGGCGCGCTGCAAGCTGCCGGGCGGTTCGCGCGCTGGCGCCCTTGCCGGTAATCGCCAGCGCCGGGGGGTTGGCCAGCATCCGCTCGAAGACCGCCCGCACTTCTTCCGCTCCGATGTCGTCGATCACCGCAATCGCTTCGCTCATCGGCGTCACGGTCCCGCTGGCAAAGAGCTCTTCGACGGCATGCTCCATCGTTGCGTAGGTCCGCTCCTCTGCGCGCACGCGGGACACGGTCAACTGATTCTTCGCCCGCTCCAGGTGCACCGGATCGACGGTGGTGGCCTGCGCACGCAGCAGGCCGCCCGTCGCCGTCATCAGCGCATCCAGCTTGTCCGGGGTACTGACCGCATGCACCACGAAGTTGGCCCAGACGTCCCCGCTGTCCATTGTGGAATGCGCCGTGTAGGCCAGGCCGAGCTGTTCACGGACTGTGTCAACCAGGGGCGCCGACATCCCGCCTCCAAACAGGTTGGCCGCAAGCGTTGCCGCAAGGCGCCAGCGCTGCTGCGACATCTCCTCCTGCAGCGCGGGCGCCAGCGGATAGGCAATGTTCAGGAACACCTGCGACACCTGCGTGAAGCGCCGGGCCATGGCATGACCGATGTACTTCGCGGGCACCGGCTGCCGCGACACGAGTAGGTCGGCCGACGGGGGCATCGCTGCAAAGAGTTCCCCTGCGACCGCGACCCAGGCTTCGACGTCGAAATTCCCGGCCGCAGCGACGACGGTCTTTTCCGCGACGTAGTGGGACTGCACGTGGCGGATCAGGTCGTGCCTTGTAAAGCTTTCAATGTTGCCGATGGTGCCGATCACAGGCATGCCCATTGGGTCATCGCCCCAGATCGCGCGGTCGAGCAACTCGTTGGAGCAATCCTGTGGATCCTCCTCGTACTCGATGGCCTCCTGGCGAATCACTTCCAGCTCGCGCTGCAGTTCACTCTCGGGAAATGTGCTGTTCAAAACGATGTCTGCCGTCATGCGCAGCAGCTGCTCCGCGTGCCGTCCCAGGCCGGTCATGAAGTAGCCGGTGGTGTCCTTGCCAGTGAACGCGTTGACATCTGCTCCGAGCCGCTCCGCATCCAGGTTGATGGCCTGAACGGAGCGGGTGGTGGTCCCCTTGAACGCCATGTGCTCCAGGACGTGCCCGATGCCGTTGGTGACCTGCGTCTCGTCCCGGGAGCCGACACGCAGGAACACACCCACACTCGCGCTCTGCACGTGGGGAATGTGAGTGGCGAGCAGCCTCACCCCGTTTGGAAGCGTGTGGAGGACCGTGGTGGTGCGCTCCGCGTTCAGCCGGACCATGGCTCAGCGGCCTTCCGGCTGCTGCAGCCTGATGCCGATGCCGTAGAGCGCGAGCAGGCCCAGCGCGTGCCCGATGGCCACGCCGGGCTCACCCGCTTCAATGCGGCCGATGGTTTGGACATGCACACCAAGGCGCGCGGCCGCGGCTGCCTGGCCCTCGCCGGCCGCCGATCGGGCCAGCCTTGCCGCTGCCCCCAATTCCCGGATTGCATGCAAGGCGTCGTCGCCGATGTCTGCCGATATGCGCTTTCCTTTGGCCATCGGTGCATTGTCGCTGCGCCTTGTCGTGTTTCGTCATTCGAACCTGACCAGGTCCTTGAAGATCAGCCGACCCCAGGTGTTCCCGCGCGCCTGCACAAGCAATCCACCTTCAGATAGTCCGCCAAGGTTGATCGGCGCGAAACCGAGATTCGCCGCCAGCGCACCAACCTCCGTCGCTGCATCGTCATCGTCGCTTGCCAGGAACACGACGCGCCTGCCACCGTGTGCCGCCGGTTCTTGGCCAAGGGCGGCAGCGGCCAAGTGGTTGAAGCCTTTGACCAGTCTTCCACCGCTGAAGGCCTGCGCGACGGCCTTGGATGAAGGTTGTCCTTGCAGGTCCTCCGGAGACACGCCATAGGCATTGGTCACATCGATGATGATCTTCCCTTTCCATGTCGGCAGTGCCTTTGCGACATCTCGGTGCGAGTCGAAACGAACGGCCAAAAAGAGGATGTCCGCCTTGACTGCTTCGGCCAGCGTCTTGGGAATGACTTCGGGACCGATCGCGGCCGCGTCGGCTGCAAAGCTCTTTGGATCGCGCGTCGTTGCAACAGATACTTCGAGCCCGTTGCGGGCAAATGCCTTGGCCAGAGCCTGGCCAATACTGCCGAAACCAATGATTGCGTAGCTCATTCTTGCTTCCTTTGGTCAGAGTTGCGCCAAGCCACCGTCGACGGCGACCTCGCTGGCGGTCATGAAGCTGCTGTCCGACGAGGCGAGGAAGGCGGCCACCGCTCCGATTTCTGCCGGATCGGCCATGCGTTGAAGCGGAGTCATCGCAGCGAAGGCCTTCTGGCCCTCCTCACCCAGCGCTTCCTTCGCGAGGTCGGTCGCCGTCGCTCCGGGCGAGAGCACATTGACTCGGATGCCGCTGCCCTTCAAATCCTCTGCCCAGGTCCGCGCGAGGTTGCGCACTGCCGCCTTGCTCGCGCTGTAGGCACTCATCCCCGCAGCGCCCGTGGTGCCGGCGCTCGATCCGGTCAGGATGATCGACGCGCCCTGGCTCATCAGCGGCAACGCCTTCTGAACTGTGAAGATCGCACCTTTCACGTTGGTGTCGAAGGTCTCGTCGATGTGCTCGGAGGTGATCTTTCCGAGCGCGAGCTGGCTTCCCGCCCCGGCATTGGCGAAGACGATGTCGAGGGTTCCGCGCTCTGCCTTCACAGCCGCGTAGAGTCTGTCGAGGTCTGCCAAATCGGACACCGAGCCCTTTACCGAGCGGGCATTGGGGCCGAGAACGGCCACAGCGGCGTCGAGCGCTTCCTGCCGACGGCCGAAGATGAAAACGAAGGCGCCTTCATCGATAAAGCGCTTTGCCGCGGCGCGGCCGATGCCGGTCGCGCCACCGGTGATCACGGCCGTCTTTCCATTCAGTCTGGTCATGTGATGAATCCTTGCTTGTACATGGCCGAATCTTGAAACGGGCGCTCGGATCTGAGAAGCCGGTATATTGAGATGCAACCCATCTGGCTCAAAGATGGAAGGAGCATTCATGTTGGACGGCGTGTCTCTCGATCAACTTCGAACTTTCGTGGCCGCCGTGGATGAGGGGAGCTTCTCGGCTGCTGCGCGGCGACTCCATCGCGTGCAGTCCGCAGTCAGCAGTTGGGTCGGAAGTCTGGAGGCCCAGATCGGCGTCAAGCTCTTCGATCGGTCGGGCCGCTATCCGAAGCTCACACCCGAAGGCGTCATCCTGTTGGCGGACGCTCGCACGGTTGTTTCGGGAGTCGAAACGCTCAAGGCTCGCGCCAGGCTGTTGTCGGCTGGGCTCGAGGCCGAACTCTCGGTTGTGGTCGATGTGTTCTTCCCGACTGCCGTCTTCAGTGCTGCGGCGAAAGCGTTTGCGAGCCAGTTCCCGCTGACGCCGCTGCGCGTGTTCGTGGAAGGGCTCGGAGCCGGCTATGAACCGGTGATCGATGGTCGCTGCGGCTTGGGCATCCTGGCGCCGCTGTCCCTCGAATTTCCTTCGCTCGTCAGCGAAAGCATCGGTCCGCTGTCCCTGGTGACGGTCGCCGCGCCCGGCCACCCGCTGGCGCGTCTCAAACACCGCATTCCGAAAGCGGTGCTGGCCGATCAGGTGCAACTGGTGCTCACGGACCGCTCCGAACTGAGCGCGGGCCGCGACTATGGGGTGAAGTCGGCTTCGACGTGGCGCCTTGCAGACCTCTCGACAAAGCACGCGTTTCTGCGCGATGGTGTCGGGTGGGGCAACATGCCGCTGCACATGGTGAGCGGCGACCTTGCAGACGGCACGCTGGTGTCAATCGATGTCGAAGACATGCTGCCGAAGGGCTACTCGATGACGATCGCTGCGTTTCACCGGGCATCGCAGCCGCTCGGACCCGCAGCCCGGTGGCTGATCGATGACCTCAAAGTACGCTACGCCGAAGAAGGGCATTCGCAGCCAACCGGCCGGTAAGCCATATCAGTTCGACGAGTGAATAGAGATCCAACTCCTCGACCTCACCTCGACCTCAATGTGTCATGCACTCCAAAGCCCGTATGGAGAGGGCGGTGCGCCCGACTTTCAGGGCCACGACCGGCTTGCCCGCGGCACGCATCGCGGCCACGGCAGCGGCGAGGCGCTCCGGATGGCGAATAGCTTCCAGGAACAGGCATGCCATGCGCGTGTTCGGATCGGCAGCGAACCATATGCGTTCTCAATGCGAGAACGCTTCAGCCGGCGCGGGCTCGCAGCACCTGCTTCGCGAAGTCGATGAAGGCGCGCAGCTTGGGCTGCTGCTGGCTGCGCATCGGAAAGTACAGGTGCAAGCCCGGCCCGCTGATGCAATACGCCGACAGCACGGCGCGCAGGCGCTTGGATTCGATCTCTGGCGCCGCCACCAGGTCGGCCGTGTAGACGAGGCCGGCGCCGGCCTTGGCCAACGCAATCATCGTCAGGTGATCGTTGACGATGATGCCGCCCGCGACGTCGACCGATAGCGGCCGCCCCTTGTTCTGGAACTGCCAACGGTAGACCATCTTGGCGGTCGGAAATCGATAGCCGATGCACTGGTGCTGAAACAGGTCTTCGGGTTTCCTGGGCACGCCGTGTTGCGCCAGGTAGGCCGGTGTGCCGAGCACGCGCCAGCGAAAGCCCGGCAGCACGGGCAGCGCCACCAGATCGAGTGCGATGCGCGGCACCGAAAGGCGCAACACGCCGCTGGGCCGCTGGCGCAGCGCATCGATATCGCCCAGCGCCTCGACGATCTCGCCGGTGGCCGAGCGCAGGCGCCGGTGCAGCTGTGCACCGGCCTCGGTGAGTGCCACGCTGCGTGTGGTGCGCAGGAACAGAGGCATGCCCACTCGTACTTCGAGCACTCTCACGGCTTGGCTTACGGCCGCGGGCGACACGCGCAGTTGCGCAGCCGCAGAGCGAAAGCTGCCCTGGTCGGCCACGGCCATGAACTCGGTCAGGCCAGAGAAGACATCGATGCGTGCCATGTGAGCGCGTCGTCATCCGATGGCGCTATTGCTGGGGTGACGACGACACCCAAACCATCCGCGGCATCAATCTGATGCGGGTCCGCGGCGGGCAAATCGTCGAAGCGATGGGCTACGTCAAAGGGTAGGGGATTGGCACAGCCCTGTACCGGTTGGTCGGGCTGGAGTCTCTTCTGGTAGATAAGGATGGCAGCATCATCACTGACAACCACTTCACAGAGGACTCTCGAGATGACCATCACCATCACCGCCTTTGAACGGTCGCCCGACGGAGGCAGGGGGCTGGCACGCGACACGCGCGTCCGCTGGGCACTGGAAGAAGCCGGCCTGCCCTACGAGGTGCGCCTGGTGTCCTTTCGCTCGATGAAGGAGCCCGCGCATCTGGCGCTGCATCCCTTCGGGCAGATACCCACTTACGAGGAGGGCGACCTCGCGCTGTTTGAGACCGGCTCCATCGTGCTGCATATCGCCGAGCACCATCCCGGCTTGTTTCCCGCCGATGCCAATGCACGGGCGCGTGCCATCACGTGGATGTTCGCGGCGCTCAATACCGTCGAGCCTCCCATCCTCGAACTCGTCACAGCCAGGGTGGTGGAAGGCAGCAGGCCTTGGTCAGCCGAGCGGCTGCCCCTCGTGGAGGACCGCGTGCGCGCCCGTTCGAACCAGTTGGCCGTGCGCCTGGGCAATGGTGACTGGTTGGACGGCGATTTCAGCGCGGGCGACCTGCTGATGGTGTCGGTGCTGCTTCGGCTGAGACCGTCTGGCCTTCTGAACGAGTTTCCCAGCCTCGCCGCCTATGTCTCTCGCGGCGAAGCGCGGCCTGCTTACCAGCGGGCATTCGCAGCGCAGCTGGCAATCAACGCTGGCCCTCTCTGATCTAGGCAATCAGGCCTTTGGCCCGTACCGCCATGGTTCGGTGTTGACCCACGACGAAGTGGTCAATTTGAAGTGGAACCGGTCATTCGTCCGTCCGCTTAGAGGCTCGCGATAAGCCGCGTGGCCACTTGCTCAGTCGGACCGCAGTGCAAGACGCGCCTTCACGGCCTCCACCAGCGGATCGATCGACGAAGGCGGGAAGGGCGAGACGCTGCTGACGTTGACCTCGCAGAGCACGAAGCGTTCGGGATGACCGTCGGCCGGCTCGCCCAACATGAAGTCGCAGTCCCACAGCATCGGCAACTGCGCGCGCGTCAAGCCGAGGCGTTGTTGCAGTTGCGCTATCCATTGCGTTTCGAGCAGACGCTTCAGCGTCTGGAATTGCGGCAGATCGGCGCTGTGATAGTGACGTGGCCCGGGCGTGGGCGCCTCTTCGCCCGCACGTGCCGGGTACAGGGCATTGATGGCCTGGTGGCCGAACCCGGTCACGCGGTCCTCGACCATGTAGGCGCGCACGATGCTGTCGACCAGACGCGGTTGCCAAGCCTGGTCGATCATGTGACCGCCGTTGACAGGTTCAAAATACGGCGCCATGCGCTGGAGCAATATCGGCAGCTCGATGCGCTCTTCCTCGCTGCCGCGTTGCGCATGCCGCACGCGCAGCAGCGGCGAGTCTTCGATACCCTCGACCCGCCACACGCCGATGCCGCTATGCCCTCGATATTGCTTGAGCACGCGCGCTCCGTGGCGCAGGCGATCGGGCAGCCCGGCTGCAAGCTCGTCGAGGGTGTCGACGCGGACCGCATCGCTGCCGAAGGGCAGGTCACGTACGTCAACCAGCACATCTTTTGTGCCCAGGCGCAGGATGGTGTCGGGATGAGTACTGACGAAGACGCCTGCCTGCGCTGCTTCACGCAACACAGCGTCGAGCCGGTCGCGGCGGCGGCCGCCCTCGACCGGATTGCACCAGACGAGCACGGCGTCGACGCGCCGCAGCTGCGCGGCAACCTCATCGGCAAATTCGTCGTGATAGACAGCCGGTTCCGCAGCCACGCCGGCCCTCGCGAAGGCTGCGTACACGGCCGCGAAGCGGCTTTCGGCCGGATCGCTGCGCTCGCGTATCGGGCGATCGCCTGGGTAGAGCAAGGCCACAGATGGCGGGCGAGTAGTTGGCATGATGTTCATCCGCGCGGCTTCAGCCATCTGATAGGAGTGCTCGGCCGACCACGCCACGGGCCGGCCTTTGTGAAACTGCGAAGCTTGCTGAGACTCCGGGGCCGAGTCGTTCTGAGGCTATTCGATGCCCTTTCCCGTTGCTTCGTGCAGGTCGTAGTCGCGCAACATCACCGGCTCGACGGAACCGCCCGAGACGCGCCTGCGCACAGCCGCATCGATTTCCTGCGCGTGATGCTGGTAGGTCGCCAGCGGCTCGTCGTCACTGGCGGTCGGCCGATAGCAGTAATGCAGAGTCTCCTTGCCAATGCTCGCGCCCACCAGCGCGCCATCGATGGGAACCCAAAAGTGGACGGAGCCCGAGGCCTCATGAAAGAAAGGAGGGTACGACATGGGAGGTTCTGGGATTGCTTCTTCGGTCATCGATCCAGAGCGACGCTCTTGCTTCGATGGCATGGATGGCATCGCTGCCATGGGCGAATTGCCTGCACGAGATGATGTGGCACTGGCACGCGTCTTTGAAGTACAGCATCGCGCCTGCGGCCACCGTGCCGCCCAAGGAAACACTGCTGAGGTGGCTGCTTATCTCCCAGCCTTGATAAGAAAGGCGCGTCGAGTCGCGGTCGTATTCCATGGTGCCTTGCTTGAGCAGGGGCTGAGCCCGATGGTCCCTTCTACGCCACGCACGGCCGGTCGTCAGTTCGGTAGCGCACAGACACAATGCATCGGCCGGCGGCTTGGCCGCTCAAGTCGACGCCTATCCTCTGCTTTGATCTTCGAGTCGCGTCGCGGTTACTGTGCGGCACCGCACACAGGCAAGCAGCGACCCCTATACTGGCTTTGTCGGGTGCGCGAGGGGCGCCGCTCCGACTGATCCTAGGTGTCTTCTTTGCTGCGGAGTTTGCGCGATGCCCAAGTCCCCCGACCCGTTGAAGAACCATCTGCTTGCCGCGCTGGCGGACCCCGAGCGGGAGCGCTGGTTCCCAGAACTTGAGGCTGTCGACATGCCGTTGGGGCAGGTACTCTATGAATCGGGCAGAACGCTGAGTCACGTGTACTTTCCGACCACGTCGATCGTGTCGTTGCTGTACGTGATGGAGAACGGCGCCTCGGCCGAGATCGCGGTGGTGGGCAATGAGGGCATCGTCGGCATTTCGCTCTTCATGGGTGGCGAATCGACGCCCAGCCGTGCGGTGGTGCAGAGCGCCGGCCGGGGGTTCCGATTGCAGGCCGATCTCATGAAAGAGGAGTTCAACCGGGCAGGTCCTGTGCTGCACCTGCTGCTGCGCTACACCCAGGCATTGATTACGCAGATGGCCCAGA
This sequence comes from Variovorax sp. 05N34, assembly GCF_056397405.1. Classification (NCBI taxonomy): domain Bacteria; kingdom Pseudomonadati; phylum Pseudomonadota; class Betaproteobacteria; order Burkholderiales; family Comamonadaceae; genus Variovorax; species Variovorax sp. 05N34. Next base: position 387,136 of record NZ_JBFTNI010000006.1, on the reverse strand, counting down.
CGGCTGTGTGCAACCGGCACCATTCGCTGGACCAGCAACTGTGTCGCTGGCTCTTGCTGAGCCTCGACCGCCTGCAGGGTAGCGAGCTCGTGATGACGCAGGAGTTGATTGCCAACATGCTCGGTGTTCGGCGCGAAGGCGTGACCGAGGGTGCGCTCAAGCTGCAGCAGGCCGGCCTGATCCGCTATGCGCGCGGCCACATCTCGGTGCTGGATCGCGCGGGGCTGGAGAAGCGCACCTGCGAGTGCTATGCGGTCGTCAAGTCCGAGTACGACCGGCTGCTTCCGGCCGACATTGCGACCTGAGCGTTCGTGCGTGAGCGAGGCGCTGCCGATCACTTGCCGCTGTGTGCGTTGGCAGACAGTCAGGGTGCGCGGCGGCGGGCAGACTATGGCGCCTTACCCTTCGAAAGCGTCAGTTGGCCCCAGAAAACCATCTCATCCAATTGCTGCCCCGCGCAGATCGCAAGCGTTTGCTTGCTGTTTGCCAGCCGGTTCAATTGGTGCTGGGGGATGTGGTGTACGAGTGCGCAGCGCACACCCGCTTTGCCTGGTTTCCGGTCGACGGATTCATTTCACTAGTCGCCCGTATCGATAGCCATCCGGGCCTGGAGGTCGGCATGGTCGGCCGCGAAGGCATGCTCGGAGCGCATCTGGCACTTGGCGTTTCGACCACGCCGTTACGCGCGGTGGTGCAGGGCCCTGGCACCGCCTGGCGCCTCACCGCTGCCAACTTCCGGCGCGAGCTTGAGCATAGCTCCGCGCTGCGGCGCGCAATGGCCCGCTATACGCATGTCCTCATGATGCAGTTGGCCGCGTCCGCTGCATGCCTGCGCTTTCATCTGATCGGGCCGCGCCTGGCGCGCTGGTTGCTGATGAGCCAGGACCGCGCGCATGCCGACAGCTTCGCCATGACGCAGGAATTTCTGGCCTACATGCTAGGCGTGCGTCGTGTTGGCATCACGGCAGCCGCTGGTGCCCTTCAGCGGAAGGAGCTGATCGAGTACCGTCGCGGCACCCTGACAGTACTGGATCGCGAGGGGCTCGAAGCGGTGGCCTGCGCGTGCTACGGCGCAGACCGGAGGGCATATCATGAATTGCTGTGACGTCACGCAAGCCTTCGTCTACTGCCAAGAGTTAAATTCCACACGCGGGGAAATGGCCAAGAAAATCCAGCTCAACGATGCACAGTGGAATAGGTTGCAAAGCCTGGCAAATGAAAATGGGAGGAGCCGGCCCGCCGAAACGACTGGCGTATCACATCGCTTGAGGTCCAATGGCTTGGTGGCATCCGACCCAAGAGGCTGCGAATACCTGACTGATCAAGGGGCGCGTCGATTGAGTCAGGGCCGGTAGCAGTGTGGGCTGCAGACGCTCTGAAAGTCGCCGCCAGCGCCCCGGCTCGGTCCCGAATGGTTCGCGGGCTCGCTGTTGTCGCAGCTTTCTCGCTCTGCCTCCATCACTGAACGAAAGCGCTGCAGGTGGCATTGGTCGTTGTCAAAGGCATACCCGCGCGCAAGCATCACGCTGGGTCCACCTGAACCACCGCTCCTTCCGGCAACGCCGCCCATGCGATCCATTCGCCCACGGCGATGCGGTGCGTCGCTTCGTCCGATTCGACATGGCCGTATCGCAGCACGAACCCGCGTTCCGCCAATTTCAGCGTCAACTCGAAACCCGGCCAGTCCGCCGGCACCCTGGGCGTGACCGAAAGTCGGTCCCCTCGCACCGTCAGCCCCAGCAGGGTCTCGACGGCGGCCCGATGCAACCATCCCGCCGAGCCGGTGTACCAGCTCCAGCCTCCGCGACCGGCGTAGGGGGCCCCGCCGTAGACGTCTCCAGCCATCACGTAGGGCTCGAGCTCATACAGTGGTCCCCTTTGCGGATGTCGCGCGCGATGTGCGGGGCTCAGGCCCTCGAATGTGAGCCAGGCCGCTTCGACATCGCCCTCCAGTGCTTGCGCCATCAGTGCCCACACGGCCGCGTGCGAGTACTGCCCGCCGTTCTCTCGCACGCCGGGGGGATAGGCCTGGATGTATCCGGGGTTGTTCGTCGATTGCACCAGGGGCGGGTGCAGCAAGCGCATCAAGCCGTGGGGCACGTCATGCAGGAGTTCTTTCATCGATGACAGCGCTCTCGACGTGTGTTCCTTGTCCGAGGCACGCGAGATCGTCGCCCACGCTTGGGCGATCAGGTCAATGCGGCATTCCTCATCGCTCGATGAGCCCAGCGGCGCGCCGTTGTCGAAGACGGCGCGCCGGAACCACGCGCCATCCCAGCCCGATGCATGCAAGGCCTCGACCCAGCCCCGCCGAGCCGTCTGCCATCGCTGCGCTCGAACTCGATCGCCGCGCGATTCCGCAAACGGCGCGAAGCGCTCAACCACATCGCAGAGGAACCATGCCAGCCAGACCGACTCCCCGCGGCCCTCATGGCCGACGCGGTTCATACCGTCGTTCCAGTCGCCCGTGCCCATCAGCGGCAATCCGTGTATGCCGGTCGCGAGACTGCGATCGATGGCGCGCGCGCCATGTTCGTACATGCTGGCCGCCCGGGTGCCGATCTGCGGCGCGTAGTACGCGTCCTCGGCCCCAAGTGCAACTTCCGGCCCTTCGATGAAGGGCGCTGTCTCATCGAGCACAGAGCGATCCGCCGTCACGTCGATGTAGTGCGAAACAGCATAGGGCAGCCACAAGAGATCGTCTGAGAAATGCGTGCGCACGCCTGCGCCGCCTGGCATGTGCCACCAGTGCTGTACGTCGCCTTCGGGAAACTGACGCGCCGCATTGATCAGTATCTGGTCGCGAAGACGCGCCGGATCAGTCAGTGCAAAGGCCATTGCATCCTGCAGCTGGTCGCGAAAGCCGAAGGCGCCGCCGGCCTGGTAGAAGCCGGCCTTGGACCAGAGCCTGCATGACAGCGTTTGGTACATCAGCCAACGGTTCACCATCGCATCGAAGAGCGGGTCTGGCGTGCGCACCTGCAGCCGACCCAGCAGTTCGTCCCAGAATGCGCGCGCCTGCGACAACGCTTCGGCACCGCTGCGTTGCTGCCAGCGGCGGGCCATCTGCATAGCGGCCTCCGGATCGTCCGCGTGTCCCAGCATGAAGGTGAAGCTGACGCTCTCGCTGGCCGGCAGGCTGAACTCGCCCGCGATGGCCGCGCAGCTATCGAGGCCGCTGCCGCCGCGCGCGTTCAGTGTCTGAGGCAGTTCGATCGCGCCTTGGCCGCCTGAGAAGAATTCGCCGCGGTCACAGGTCCACTGTGCCGCTGCGTTGAGCCCTGCAAGTTGCACGAAGGCGGTGCTGCCGCCGAAGCCTGCACTCGATTCGCGCTGCTGGCCGAACACCGCTGGCAGATCATTGGCCTTCCACGTATGCACGGTGCGGCGCTCCCCGCGCGCCGCCCCGAGTTGCCACTCCACCATGGCAAGCGCACGTAGCCGGCGCGCACTTGCACCGTCGTTGCGTACTTCGACGTGCACAAGCTTCATCCGCTCGTCACGGTCAACGAAGAATGTCGTTTCCATCATCACGCCGCGGTGCAGGCACTCGAAGACGGTGTAGCCCTGGCCATGGCGCACGCGGTGCGTTGTGGCGGTGGCGGTACTTGATCCCCCAGGCGTCAGCGGTAGCAATTCGCGAGTGTCAAGATCTTCCAGCAGGTAGTGTTCAAACGTCGGGTCGCAGACAGGATCGTTGGACCAGGGTGTGATCTGGTGGAGCCGGCTGTTCACGGCCCATGTGTAGCCGGCGCCCGATTCCGAGACCTGAAAGCCGAACGACGCATTGGCGATGACGTTGATCCAGGGCCGCATCGGGCGACGGTGCATGTCGATATCGAAGCGGAACTCGCCGCTCTCGGGGTCGAAGTCGCCTTGCAACGAGTTCGCTGCTGCATCGACTTGGCGCGCTTGCGGGGCCGCCTGGACCGGCGGAGCCGCCAAGCGCACTACCCTGGGAAGGTTGTTCGGGCTGACTGCGGCCTGGCGCAGCGCTGCCACCTGGGATTCGAGCGCTCTTCCGTCGGCGGTAAAGACCACGCGCGCCAGACTGGACAGCGCCGCTTTTTCCGGAGGCGCCACTTCGGCGTCGCGCAGCAGGTAGAACCCCGCGGCGTCGTTGCGCGGGAAGCTGTTCTGCGTCTGTTGGCCGACACGAGTGCGCAGCGCTTCGATCTCCCGTTGCAGCGGCATCAGGTATGACTGCGGCTCGCTATTGAGCACCACCAGGTCACAAGCCACGCCGCCAAATCCCCACCAAGGTTGCGCGCGCAGCAACGTGTCGACCAGGCCCATTCCAGCGATGGAGTGGATGGTGACCAGAACGATCGGCTTGTCGCCCGAAATTCCGAAGCGCCAGATCTGATGCAGGTCGATCAAGCCGCGATCGCGCATGACACGAGGCGTGGTGTATGTAAGGATCGTGGTGAGGTCCTGCAGCGCCACGTTCGTCGCCGGGTCGATGCTCAGGTCGCGCAATCTCACCTGCGCGAGAGTGGCTGCCATGCGCGTCGCGCGTTGGACGTGCATCGGCTGCGCATACCGATCGATGCGGGGCATCAGTTCCTCCGCGCTGTCGGCGGCAGCGGTCGCAAAGGTCACGCGCGCAGTGGCTCCTGGCGCAATCGAAAGACGCACGCGCAAGCAGGCAATAGGATCGAGGCCATTGATCGGCAAGCCGTCGGCCCCCCGCGGTTGCGGATCGAGCACCGGCGTCGCGAGCGTGCGATTGCGCCCGACGAAGGCGCGCCGGTCGGTCATGCAGTCGACAGCCAGCACCAGAGCATCGACCGCTGCGATGAAGTGCGCGGCCGCCATCATGGGTTCGCCTTGCAGCCGAGGCTTGCGGGACATCCGCAGCGCGCGCCAATCCGGGTCCCAGCGGCTCTCGAGGAAAAGATTGGCGAAAGCCGGGTGCGCCTCATCTGCCTTCGGGTCGGAGAGTACCGGCTCAAAATATGAAAAGAGTTCCATGGTGCGCGTCTCGGCGCCCGTGTTGTGCAGCGATACAGTGCGCAGTTCCGTGTCGTCCTCGGGACTGATAAGCACCGTGATGCGCGCCTGCAATCCCGGCCCGCTCGCGTCGAACTGAACCTGGTCGGCCAGAAAGCGCGCACGGTAGCGCCAGTCTTCGCCCGGGGCAGGCAAGGCTGTCAAGGAGGCCAGCGCGCTGCTGCCTGCATCGCGCACGTAGAAGAACGTGCCGTAGCCGTCGCGCAGCGGATCGTCGCGCCAACGGCTCACGTTGAACGCCCGCCAGCGGCTCACGCCCGCGCCATTGGCGCGCAGCGCCACTGTGTATTGACCATTGGACAGCAAGTGCGTGGGTTGAAAGCCGCGCTCCATCGGATCGACCACCCGTGGTTGATAGATGGGAGGCGCTTCGCCAATTGCCGGCACTGGCGGTGTGCGCGGATCCGCGCTGCCGATGATCTGCCGCGGCGTACGCTCGTGAAGCAACGACTGATGCGCCTGCACGAGGGGTGCGCTGCCGAACCAGCGGCGCGGCGCACCGTTGCGCGCGGCGTTGCAAAGCGCCACGAGCGTCATGCCGTGGTGATGGGCCATGACATTGCGCACGATGGTAAAGGGCTGGCCGGCGGGCTGACGCGAGACGGTGAAATCGACCGCGTCGAAGAAGCCGAACTCGCCGCGTGTGCCGAGCGACTCGAGCAGACGAAGGTTCTCGAAAGCATCGACCGGCCGCAGCAGCGCCGCCATTGCGGTGGCGTAAGGCGCGACTACGCGATCGGTCGGGGGCGTTCTACGCAGCGCAAGGCGGGGCACGCCAAAGGGGGAGTACTGGTAGGCGAGCGAATGGTCCCGCGCGAAGTAGGCCGACTCCGAAACGCCCCATGGCAGGTTCTGCGTCGAGCCGAAGTTCTGCTGCTCACTGATGGCGGCAAGGTTGGCGACTTGCAGCAAACCGCCGACCGGCTCCGCCATCACGAGCGCCGGCATCAAGTATTCGAACATCGAGCCAGACCAGGACTTGAGGCCGGCTCTCACGCCCACCGAGAGAAAGGGCCTGCCGAGTGCCATCCAGTGCCGCTGGGGGACGTCGCCCTTCGCAATGGCAAGGAAGCTCAGGAGGCGCGATTCGGAGGCGAGCAGGTCGTAGTAGCTCGCATCGAGGGCGTTCTCTTCGACCCGCAGGCCGATGTGAAAGAGGTGCCGCTTGACGTCATAGAGCCCTCGGAAATCCATTCCGGCGCACAAGATCTCGCAACGCCGAGCGATCGTCTCCAACTGGATGCTTCCGGAAGAAAAGCTGCGGCACGCCTGCGCAACGGCAATCAGATGGCCCGCCAGGTTGCCGCTGTCCACGCTCGATACATAGGCGGGCGGCAGCATCCGCAGCGTTTGCGTGTCGTACCAGTTGTAGAGATGGCCTTCATGCTTTTCGAGCCGATCGACAGTGTCAAGCGTCGCGGTCAGCCGAGCAGCAAGCGCTGGCGTGTCGATCCACCCGAACTCACGTGCACAGCAGCATGACAGAAGGTACATGCCGATGTTGGTGGGCGAAGTTCGATGGGCAATGATCGGTTCGGGATCGAGTTGCAGGTTGTCAGGCGGCAGATGGTTGTCCTCGGGGCCGACCACGCGCTCGAAGAAGTGCCAGGTGTCGTGTGCCAGGGCCTCGAGATAGCCGTGCTGTTCGCCAGTCAGCGCGCCTTCGATTGGCGTGCGGCTGCTCCACCAAGCGACGAGGGGGGCGAGCATCCACAGCACGAAAAGAACAGCACCCACTTGGGGGTGCGGGCTCCATAGCGACGCCACCGCGAGCGCGATGCACACCGCGCTCGTCAAACCCGCACCTCGCAGGAACGCAGGCAGGTCGTAGCGCGCCTGCATTTGCGCCTGGGCTGCGGTCGTCCATTCGAGCAAATGTCGCCGACTGACTGCGATCCGCCACGCAGCGCGTGCGGAGGCGTCCAGAAGCAGGAGCGTCTGCGCCGCGAGTTGCACGAACTGCCATGCACCGCTGGCCGTGGCGCGAAGCAACTCGACGGAACCGACATCAAAAAAGTGGGGCAGCTCGATCGAGCGCCGCGTCGGCACCAGCCCCGCGAGCGCTCCCAGCAACGGACCGAGAACGAGCGCCGCGCCCACAGCGGTGAGCGCCCAGCTCAAGGGGAATGAATCGGTGAAGACAACCCATGCGAGCAGCGCCGCGGACGCTGGCACTACCATGGCACGCCGCAGGTTATCAGTCATCTTCCACAAGCCGAGTACGTCAATTCCGAAGCGTCGCGCGTGCAACATGAACGGCAACAGCTGCCAGTCGCCGCGCGTCCAGCGGTGAATGCGCGAGGCGGCGACACCGGGATGGTGGGGATGGCCTTCGAGCAGGACCAGGTCGCTCACCATCGCACAGCGGGCAACCGTGCCTTCGAGCAAATCGTGGCTCAGCACGAGGCCATCGGGCACGCGCCGATCCAGCGCGAAATGCACGGCCTGCACATTGAGCAGGCCCTTACCGGTGAAGGAGCCGGTGCCGAAGAAGTCTTGATAGATGTCGAAAGCGCCGTTGCTGTAAGGGTCGAGTCCGCATTGGCCCGCGAACATCCAGTGAAACAACGAGCGCTCGCGCCGCTCGGGAAAGGGTGCGACGACGCGCGGCTGAAAGATGCCAAAGCCAGCAGCGACGCGTCGGCCGACTTGGTCGATCTGCGGCGCATTGAGGGGATGAGCCGCCACCGCGACGAGTTCGCGTAGCGTGCCTGGAGGCAGGCCGGTGTCGCTATCGAGCGTCAATACATAGGGGATTCGTGCCGCAAGCCTAAATCCCGCGGCCATCGGAACAAATCCGCTCGTATCGCCGACCGCGAGCACCCGCAGCAGCATCTCGAGCTTGCCGCGCTTTCTCTCCCAGCCCATCCAGCGCTGTTCGGTGTCGGACCACGTTCGTGGACGATGCAGAAGCGCGAAGCGAGGAGGAGCGGACGCCGGAGCGGGATATACCTCGTTGAGGGCTGAGACGCGCCGGACTGCGTCATCCAGCAAGGCCGAGTCGTCCGGCATCTCGGCGTGCGGCGCATCTTCCCAGTCCGTCAACAGCGCAAATTGCGCATGGTCCTCGCGACTCGCAAGCCAATGGAGCTCGAGGCGATGGACAAGCTGCGCATTGGCTTCGAGCGAATCCAGCATGGACGGAATGACCACGAGTACGGAATGCGCTTGCGGAATGCCCTCCGCAAAATCCAGCCGCGGCAATGCGTTGACATGGGTCGACTCAGCCAAGATGCGGTGCAGCAGCGCAATCACTGCTTCAGAAAGCGGCCAGGCAAGCAGTACCAGCGCCACGATCGACTTCCAAGTTGCGACCTGCCATCCGACGCGATCGAGTTCGTGTACCGCTGCTGCGAGCAGCAGCGCGATGCCGCTGATGATCGTGATCACGTAAAGCGGCAGGCGCCAGTTGCCGGGCGCAGTCTTCGGCTGCGCGAGAGGGCGCGCGCCGCTGCCGCCCGCCGCCAGCGCAGCGATCAATGACGTACGACCTTCACCGAAGAGGTAATAGCCTGCCGTTTGTTGGGCCAGCAACCAAGGGTCCGTGTCGTCCTCTGGCTTGCGCGGCTCGGCCACGGCGTCAGATGCCTGGCGCAATACCTCCCGAGCGACTTCGCTTTCAGGGTGGCGACTTGTGCGCGCGACCTGCTCCATGGCGTGAGTGATCTGCCGTCTGGTGATTTCACTTTCGCGGCTGAAGCTCGGCAGTGTTCGCAGCACGCGCAAAGACCGGCTGACCGGTTCGATCAAGTCGGCCCACTCGAGCTGGCCGATCATGCGCAGCGTCGTGATGATGTTGCCGACGGTGAGATTGGCGGCCGCCTGCGCGGTTTGCGCCTCTGCAATCAGCGCGGGACCATTGGGGCAGTGTTGTTCCGTCCACTTCACGAGCACAGGTAAGTCGTCCCCGTGCTCGACCGGAAGACGCTGCCACAGTTGGGTGAGATAGATCCACTGCATGCCGCGGCTTTGAAGCGCGCGGTACAGCACATCCAGGTCCTGCACGCACAGCGCCCCCGCCGCATCCCACACTGCATGTGCGATCTCCCGTGCGGCCTTGTGCTCGGCGATGCTTTCGGCGACGCGCCGCAGATTTTCCAGCAGCACCACGCGTAGCGTCGTCGGTAAAGCCCACAGTTCACCGAGCGCGAGTTCGTCGACGTCTTGATAGGCGTTGAGGAAGGCGGTGAACAGCTCCTCGTTCAGCACGCTGTCGGTATGGGCCACATAGGCCCAAGCGATACCGTAGACGCGCGGCAGGCCGGTCAAAGGTTCTTCGGAGAGCTTGGGCAGGCGCGCGTAGTAGCTGCGGGGCACGCCCTCGCGAATCTGATGGAGTTGCGCCTCGACCAAATGAAAATTGTCGAGCAGCCATTCGGCCGCCGGCGTCACATAGCGGCCGCTGCGCGAAGTCAGTGCGATGTAGTCGAAGGACTCGCGCAGCGATTCGAGGTTTTTGTCCACCCTCGGGAAAAAAGGAGCGCTGCCGCCGCGAGAGGCGTCGTGCTGCACCACCTGCGCGCGGGCCAGGCTTTGGCCGTGCTGCTCGAAACGTTGCGCACCGAACAGCTCCGCCCGAATCGGGGGTTCTACCTGCGGATGGGGGCCAAAGAGGAGACGGCGTGCATATTCGCTGAGCATGGCGAGCCGGGCGACGACCGCAGCGGCACTCAAGCGACCGCGAACAGTCCGATGCCGAGCACCGCGGCCACGCAGGCCATGGTCACGAGGCGGCCAGCGGCGACTGAACGCACCCGCTGTAGATGGCTCCTGATCGAAAACCATCGCCCTCGTGCCAACGCGCAATGTCGCATGTGGGCAGACAGCGCGTCAAAGTCGCCGGTGATGAATTCGATTTGAGAACCGGCGAGCAATTGGGGGGGCGACATGGCGAAGATTCCTGTGGACGAACCTTGACCACCGCGCAATTGCGAGAGCTGTGAACGTGACTGTCAGGGTACTCTTAATTGCAGACTCTTGTGTCTTCTTTGTCTGGTTTCGACGTAGGAAGCTGCGCCGTGTTCAGCGAATTTGCTTGCGGGAGGTCCTGGATGCGCGCCTACGCGCCCGAACAAGCGGGCGTCTTCGCTTGTCTGCAGAAGACGCCCGCGGCCCCGTCACGCGTGGGGACCACGCGATGCCATGCTCGCTACCTCAAGTTGCGCTGCACTGATAGTTCGCGCCATCGTTGATGTCACCGCTACCCTTGTATTTTGGGTACGCCGGGTATTGGCAGAGCGGGCGCGAAAACAGCGTTGCTCCGGACGAATTCACCTTGGTCGCGGCTGGCGTGCCCGGGTCAGTACCCTTCTCCACCCAGGCCATGGTCGGCGTCAGCAAGTCGAAGGTGTCAGCGCCCGGTCCGCCTCCGCAGTGGTTCACACCAGCAGCAATGTAGAGCCGCGAATTGGCAGCAGCTGCGGCACCTGCCGACGAAGCCACGGGCTCCCATGTTCGGATCGTGTCCCTATGCGACAGCAATGCATCGTCGGAGCCGTGCCAAATCACTATCTTCTTGCCTGCCTTGAGGTAGTCGGAAAGGCCGCTTACCGATGCACTGAAGCCGTAGTAGCCATCAATCACGCCCGCGATGCTAGGGTAGTAGGTGTCTACGCTGAAGCCGGAAGGCGACCAATTCGCGTCGTTGAGGACAATGTTCCTCATATGGCCCACGCCGAGCGAAGCATAGGCCGGGCCCCATTGGGCCATGCTTCCGACGCCGAAGCCCGAGTAAATCGTTCTGCCGTCCACCAGCTTGAGGTCCGTCATGAGCGCCTTGACGGCGGAGGCTTCGTCGGCAGTCAGGCCTGCCGCAGCGGGGACGTCAGTCGTTGGATCGAATTGGCATGCTGACCAGTTCGAGACGATTCCGTCGGCCGCCCCGTCAAGTGCATCGCACTTGGCAACGGCGGCGGCATTGACCGCCGCGAGCTTGGTCGACGAGGGCATTGCAAGTGCCGATGCACGCGTCCACTGCTCGATCTGGCCAGGGAGATTTCGAGTTGGCGCGCCCGCGATAACAGCATCGAAATCCGAGCCGTACTTTGCCGCGGCGTTCAGCGCTCCTCGGCCCCCGTTCGAACAGCCTTGGTAATACGAGTAGCTGGCTGTCTTCGCGTAGTACTTCTCCGCGACTGCCTTGCCAAATTTCGTCGCAACATTGATGGCGGTATGCGCATACAGCTGCACGACAGCAGAGTTATTCAGGAGTACGGCACCGCTCGGGTCGCGGTGGCCACCATTGTTCGCAGTGAGCACCGCGTGCTGCGATAAGGCGACGTTTGTTTTTCCCACGGGAGGAATGGAGCCATCGAACCCTCCTCCACCCTGCTGAACGAACCGCCGCTGCCAGACATCGGGCAGACGGACCTCAATGTCGTGCTGCGTGCCAACCTGCGTTCCATTGACCTTGCAGTACGCTGGCAACGTTGCTGTGGCGGGAACGTTCACGGCGGCCGTAACCTGGACGTTCTCGATGGTTTGCCCCGCCAGCGTGTCGCACGAGATTGCTGGGGCGACGTCAGCGGTAGGTGATTCGCCACCTCCGGTGGGTCCGGGGGCGGTTCCACTCGAAGGTGCGCTACCGCTTGGTGTTCCAGCAATTGGCGGGAGAGCGTACCCGCCGCCGCCGCCGCATCCAGCAATGAGTGCGGCCGCTGCAACAAAGCAAGCCAAGGGCACTCGAAGCGAAGCAGGTTCCGAGGTTTGAACTGAAGGAATCATCACGTTTGTCTCCTGTGGGTTGTTGTGGGTGAAGCGATTCGGAGGCTTAGTCGAGCCTGATGGAATTTGCCTTGATGACCTTCCCCCAGCGCTCTCGCTCCGCTTCCACATAGGCGGTCATCTGTTGTGGTGTGCCAGGCATTCCTTCCAATGCGAGGGTTTGGAAGCGGGCCTTGACCGGTGTCGAGTTGAGCGCGTCCTGCAACGACTTGCTCAGCTTCGAAACCACCTCAGCGGAGGTGCCGGCTGGGACGACCAATCCTTGCCATGCATAGGCAGTGAAGTCCTTCACACCTTGCTCGCTGAGAGTGGGAACGTGAGGCATCGTGGCCAACCGAGACGGGCTCGCGACGCCGAGTGCGCGCAGCTTCCCTGTGGCGATGTATTGCTGCACGCTCGCCGTATCGATGAAGCCGAATGGAATCTGCCCGCCCATCAAGTCCTGAACGGCAGGGGCGGCGCCTCGATATGGCGCGTGCTGCAAGCTCAAGCCGGTGCGCTCCCGAAAGAGCTCTGCTGCCAAGTGGTGGGGACTCCCGACTCCTGCCGATGCATACGCTACCGGTCCATTGGCCTTGGCCCATGCCAGAAACTCTGCAAGGTTCTTCGCCGGCACATTCGGACTGATCACCAGCAGCATGGGGAATCGTGCGAGCATGCCGACAGGTTGAAAGTCCTTCGCAGGGTCGTAGGGCAGCTTCGAAAACAACCACGGATTGACAGCCAAGGTCGCAAAATCCGCAGACAACAAGACGTGCCCGTAGTCCTTGGAATTCGCCACGTAGCCCGCGGCGATATTGGTTGCAGCGCCTGGCTTGTTGTTGATGACAATGGCCTGACCGAGCGACTTGCTCATGGCGTCGCCCACACTTCTTGCCACAACGTCCGAGCCGCCACCGGCAGCGTATCCAACAACCCACTCAATAGGCCGGCTATCCTGAGCGAACGCCGGAAGCGCAGGCATCGCGGCCGCGAGAAGCCCGGTTTGCAGCACGCTGCGACGTGAAAGTTTTATGCGGTTCATCTTGTCTCCGTTGGTAGTTTCAAATTAAGCGGGCTAGCCGCGAGCGGCGCGGAGCGCTTCGCAATGCACGGCGAGTGCACGCTGCAGGGCGGTGCTAAGCCAACCCGGGTCCGAAAGGCTGCCGCGTGCACAAACATGCTGGTCGGGACGCACGAGCAGGACTGAGCCTGGTTGCATCTCGTACCGCTTCGCGACCAGTCCCTGTGCGTCAATGAAATCTGCGTCAGCGACAGCTGGAGTTGCGGCTATTGCGAGCACCTTCAACTGACCCGCTGCCCCTGCTGCGTCGCGAAGCCTCGCCAAATGTCCGCTCTCGTCCCCGTCGGCGAAAGCGAGCGCGGTGAAGTCTGGCCCCAGGTGGCGCAGCAGCCAGGTCGACCTGCCATCAGGATGCCGAACTGGCGCATCACACGCCAGCGCACCAGGGACCATTCGTTCGCAAGCACCATCTGGCACCGGCGTATTCAAGGATGACTCGCGAAGGGTGGATGGGACCGAGAGACGCCCGCTGTTGACAAGCGAGCGCGCGAACGGGTGCTTCCGGGCGAGTTCCAGCACCGCGTCACGGAAAAGCCGACTCACTTCGCTCTTGGGCGTGATGAAGTCGGTCGCTCTGGTCGAGTTGAGGATGTTCTCGTCGGCGGCGTACTCACGTTCCGCTGCATAACTATCCAACAGCGCATCCGGCGCCCGCCTCTGCAAGACAGCTGCAAGCTTCCAGGCCAGGTTCTCGGCATCCTGCACGCCGGAATTCGCGCCGCGCGCTCCGAAGGGCGACACACCATGCGCAGAGTCACCCGCGAAGAAGATGCGCCCATGCCTGAACTTTTCCATGCGCAGGCATGCGAAGGTATAGACGCTTGCCCACTCAAGCTCGAACTCGGCGTCCTTCAGCCAAGTGTGGGCGAGCATCTGCTTGACTCGGGGAACGACGTTCTCCGGCTTCTTCTCCACTTCGGGATCGGCGTCCCATCCCAGTTGGAAGTCAATGCGCCACACGCCGTCAGGCTGCATGTGAAGCAGCACGCTTTGATTGCGATGGAACGGAGGATCGAACCAGAACCACCGCTCGGCGGGCTGTTCCAGCTTCATCTTCACGTCGGCGATGAGAAACCGGTCGCGAAAAATTCGGCCCTTGCTCTCCTCGCCAATGAGTTGGCGAACCGAGGATCTGGATCCGTCGCACGCGACCAGATAGTCGGCTGCCAGTCGGTAAGGACCCTCTGGCGTATCGATGGTCAGCAGAACGTGGTCGGCTTGTTGCTCTACGTTTGACACCTTGTTGTGCCAACGAAGGTCGATGAGCGGCAGATGTGCGGCTCGTTCTGCCAAGTAGCCCTCGACGTAGTACTGCTGCAGGTTGATGAAGGCTGGTCTTTCGTGCCCGTCCTCTGGCAAGAGGTCGAACTCATAGATTTGCTCGGCCCCGAAGAAGACGCGGCCGAAGTTCCAAGACACGCCTTTCTCGACCATCCGGTCGCCACATCCGAGCCGGTCGAAAATCTCAAGGGTGCGCTTGGCAAAGCAGATTGCACGTGAGCCCGTCGAAAGCCTGAAGTCGTTGTCGAGCAAGGCGACGGGCACGCCCCGCTGCGCCAGGTCAATCGCGAGGCTCAAGCCGACAGGCCCAGCGCCAACCACCACCACCGGCTTGCGTGCTGTTTCGGGAATGTCCTGGTCAGGAGACCGCTGAAAGTCGAATTCGAGGGCCTGAAAGTCCAATCCGCTTGTACCTGCATCAGGCAAGTCGGCGAACTTCATTCCTGGCCTCCGTTTGAGGCCGTCTTGCAGGCGGGGGCTTGTCTCATTGGGTCTGCCTTGAAGTAGCGGGCAGACGATACGGCTGGCCTGCAAATGAGACAACGCGATGACGCTCATGCCTAGAATGAGCACGATTCATGCTGCATTGCGGCACGCTTGCCACCCATGGCCCCTACCGACACAAGCCTCAAGCAACTTGACCTCAACCTTCTGGGGGTCCTCGACGCATTGCTGCGCGAACAGAGTGTCACCCGTGCGGCCGAATCACTTGGAACGACCCAGAGCGCTATCAGTCACTCGCTTGGCCGGCTTCGGTTCTTCTTCGACGACGCCCTGTTCGTGAAGTCGTCACAGGGGATGGTCGCCACGCGAAAGGCAGAGCTACTGCGACAGCCTGTCGTCGACATCATGGCCACCGTCCAGCAGCAAGTCTTGGCGGAAGCTGGCTTTCACCCAGCTCGATCGCGCCGAGCATTCGTGTTTGCGATGACGGACGTCGGAGAGTTGGTGTTCCTTCCGCCCCTTCTTACCGAACTGCGGCAGGAGGCGCCTAACTGCACTGTGCGGACGGTGCAGGTGCCCATCGAACAAATTGAAGGTCTACTGGCCTCTGGCGAGGTGGACTTGGCCTTGGGCTCCATCAGGTCGGCCCCAGAAGGCCTCTACCGCCAGCGCCTCTTCCTCAATACGTTCGTCACCGTCGTAAGCTCCCGCAACACTTCGATCAGTGACAGCCTGACGATGGAGCAGTTCCAGCAGATGCCCCAGGTTGTGGTTTCCCTCGAAGGCAAGCTTGGCACTGCCTACGACAAGCTGGTTGAGGAGCAGGGCCTGGAGCGCAACGTCTTCCTGACGACGCCTCATTTTCTCGTTGTGCCACTACTGCTTGAGCGGCATCCAGACCTCATCGCTACCGTTCCGATGGAACTTGCGAGCGCCTTCGCCAGGTACGGCACGCTGCGAATCGTAAAACCGCCGATTGAGCTTCCACAGTTCGCGTTGAGCCAGCACTGGCATCCCCGGTTTCACAACGACCCGGCGGTGTGTTGGTTGCGTGCCCTCGTGAAGCGAACGTTCGAGCACTACCGAGAACCCAACCTTGAACAACTTCCGAAGTAGCCATAAAAGCTTGGGAGGGCGAACTACTTGCGCCAGAATGCCCACCAAGGACCTGCACCTTTGTCTTTGGCGTGCAGGTCCGCCCCGAGCGTAGATTGGGCTCCGCTTCTTCGGCGCAGTTCGCGCTCGAGTTCATGAGCCCGACCATTCGCGTCTCGTTCTCCATGCAACGCGCGAGTCCGCCACTGTGTAGCCAGCGCGGCCAACTGGTCGTTGCTGAGATTCTCAAATTCGGACGGTGAATTCACGCGCTGCTCATCGCCACGCACGGCTGCTTCGGACCCATTGCCGGCGTTCATGTGCTTGTACTCTTCGAAACGTGATCCCTGCAACAGTTGCATGGGCCCGTCCGATGCTGACAGACTCCCCCAATGGCTGGCAACTGCCCTAAAGGGAAGTACCGATGCTGGCCTCGCACGGTGACAGTACTTGCCTATTGGCGCTGGTTCCGGCACACCTCGAGCACGACGCTGCGCAGCCATCGATGCGCCGGATCCCGGTCGTGTCGGGGGTGCCACATCTGGGAGATCGTGATGTGCTCCGTGGGCATCGGCAGTTCGAAGGAGCGCAGCCCGGTGCTTGCCCTCAGGTGCTCGAAGTACGACGCGGGTATCAGCGCCACCATGTCGGTCGCGGCCGCAGTCGACAGCGCGGTGCCGAAGCTGGGCACGACGACCGCGACATTCCGCGTCAAGCCGGAAGCGGCCAGCGCGTCGTCCACGAAACCCGTGATCCGTCTTCCGCGCGATGTGACCACGTGGTCGCATGCGGCATATCGCTCAGGGGTGATTTCGCCTTGCGCCAGGAGCGGATGCGCCTGCCGCACCACGGCAACGAAGCGATCGCGGTAGAGCGCCTGAACGCGCACCTCGGGGCCGGACTCGCCGAGAACACCGACGTCGAGATCGATCAGTCCCTCCCGCAGCGGGCGCACGTCCTTGTCCGGCTTGGGCGCGAAGCGCAGGCGCACGCCCGGCGCCTCGCGGGCGGTGCGCGCGACGAGCAGATGCGCAAAGGCCTCGGTGAAGCCATCGTTGGCCCGCACCGTGAACATGCGCACGAGCGTGCCCAGGTTCAGCCCGGGGCCCTCCGGCCGCAGCACGGCACTGGCTTCTTCGACCAGTTCCTTGACGCGGTCGCGCAGGGCCAGCGCGCGGGGTGTGGGAACCATGGCCCGGCCGGCGCGCACCAGGAGTTCGTCGCCGGTCGCTTCACGCAACCGCGCCAGGGTGCGGCTCATGGCCGACTCGCTCAGGCCCAGGCGCTCGGCCGCTCGCGAGACGCTGGCCTCGGAGAGAAGGGCGTTCAACGCGATCAGAAGGTTGAGGTCGGTGTCGGCCGGCATGCGCCGAAGCTAGCACGGCTTGGGAGCGCAAGGGTGGCGCCGCATGCATCAACAAGATGCGCGCCACGCGCTGGTTGGGCCGACACCCTCGACCTATGCTGACTTGGCGCGATCGAGCGTGCCCAGATGGAATCTACGTATGTTGTCACCTGTCCTCGAACCAGACTCTCCCACCGTCGCCCGCCGCGCCGAATCCGCTGCGGCAAGCGAGCTGGACGGTCTGCCACTGCCCCAGCGCTGCGCGGCGGTCGCCGCGATCCTCGGTGCGGGCGTGCTCGTGGTGCTCGACGGCGCCATCGCCAACGTCGCACTACCGAGCATTGCCCAGCAACTGGGGGCTGCGCCGGCCAACGCTGTCTGGATCGTCACCGCCTATCAGCTCGCGGTGGTGATGTTCCTGCTGCCCGCTTCGGCCATCGGCGAGAGCCTCGGCTATCGACGTGTGTTCGCTGGCGGTGTCGCGCTGTTCACCGCGGCTTCGGTGATGTGCGCGCTGGCGCCGTCATTGCCCTGGCTGCTGGCGGCAAGGTGCCTTCAGGGCCTGGGCGGTGCTGCCGTGATGCCGCTGGGCCTTGCGCTGTTGCGCTTCACCTATCCGCGCCGATTGCTGGGCCAGGCGATCGCATGGAACGCGCTGGCGGTGGCAGGCGCCTCGGCGGCGGGGCCGGCCGTCGGTGCCGCCTTGCTGTCGGTCGCGAGCTGGCCGTGGCTCTTCGCCGTGAACCTGCCGATTGGCGCCCTGGTGCTGGTCGCCTGTGCCGGATTGCCGAACCCGCGAGGCACTGGCCGTCGCATCGACCTCGTGAGCATCGCCCTCAACGCGATCATGTTCGCGGCCGTGGTGCTGGGCAGCGATCGGCTGCCTTCGTCGCCGTGGTGCGGCGCCGCATTGCTCGCTGCGGCTGCCGGTTCGATGGTTCTGCTGGTTCGGCGCGAGAAGCCCAAGGCGGCGCCGCTCATCCCGCTCGACCTTCTGCGGGTGCGATCGTTTCGGCTTTCGATCGTCGCGTCTGTGTGCTGCTTTACCGGCCAAATGATCGGCTACCTGGCGTTGCCCTTCTACTTCCAGCATGAGCTGGGCTTGAGCGCCATGGCGACCGGCGCCTTGATGACGCCGTGGCCTCTGGCAGTGATGGTGGCTGCGCCGTTGTCGGCGCGACTGGCCAAGCGAGTGCCGACGGCGTGGCTTTGCGCAGCCGGAGGTGCGTGCCTCGCGACCGGCCTCGCGTTGTGCGCCGTGTGGCCGCTTCACGGTGATCCTCGGCTGCCGTTGACCATCTTCACGAGCCTGGCAGGACTCGGCTTTGGATTCTTCCAGACGCCCAACAACCAGAACATGCTGCTGGCTGCCCCGAAAGAGCGGAGCGGAGCGGCCGGAGGTGCCCAGGGAACCGCGCGGCTTACGGGATTGACACTCGGCGGCCTATCGATGGGACTCTTGTTCGCGTTGCTGCCATCGGCCGGTGCTGTGCACTGGGGATTGACCCTCGCGGCATTGGCAGCGTTGGCTGGCGGAGTGGTCAGTTTGTTGAGAAGTTGTTCACTTCATAGCGCAGTTCCGCCATGCCAGCACCCATCTGTTGAACGGACACCAGGCGCAGGCTCGGGCTCAGCACTCTCCGCGGGAACAGGGGCTTGCCTTTGCCAAGAGTCGCCGAGCCAATCTGGATGATGAGTTCATCCAGCAGACCGGCATCGTGGAATTGGCCGGCGAGGTCGCCACCTCCAACGATCCATATGTTCTTGCCGCCAGCGGCCGACTGCATTTCCGAGTGGATCGTTTGCACGTCGCCGCTGACGAACCGAATGTCTGCTCCGGCAATTGCCGGAAGATTGCGGCTGGAAAACACCCATGCCGGCTGGGTGTACGGCCACGGCGAGCCGGTCTCGGCAGCAACCGTTTCAGCATTGCGCACCATCCATTCATAGGTCGCAGAGCCCATTGCCAAGGCACCGACTTTCGAGATGAAGTCCGGATAGCTGGAGTTGTCCAGGCTCCCCAGCGGGAAAAGCCACTCGAGTGAGTCGTCCTCGGTCGCCAGGAATCCGTCAAGGCTTGTCGATGTGAAGTACTGGGTTTTCATGGGTATTCATGGGCTTTCTTTGAAATTCTGACGTTAGCAAGTGCGGTGACTCGCATTCCACCGCCCCCGGCATAATCGCGCCCTTTTTCCTCGGGGGCCAGGATGCAGTTCGAAATCGCGCAATCCACTCCAACCGCCGCCAGCATCGCGGTGCTCGTTCAGGAACACTACGCACTGGGAAAGGTCGTCGAGAGCGAATTCCTGCGAAGAAGCTTCAATCAGGTCTACAGACTGGGCTTTGCCAGCGGACAACGTGTCGTGGCGCGACTCTGTGCCGAGCGTCCGCGAGGCGAGCCCAACGTCTTGTTCGAATCAGCCGCGTTGGACCATTGGGCACAGGTCGGATGCGCCGTAGCCCGTTGCTTGCCTACTGCCGATGGGCAAGTCGCCATACAGGTGCCGTTGCCCGAGGGCCCTCGGGCGCTGATGCTCTTCGAGCATCTCGAGGGCGAGTTCACGGGCGAATCGGCCGAAGACATCCAAGCCTTCGCGCAGGGACTGGCCTCCTTGCACATCGGCGGCGAAAGCTATCAAGGGCCGCCGAGCGCCTATTGCCTTGACCTGGACTACCTGCTGTTGCGACCTCTCGAAGGCCTGCTGCGCGCGCCGACGATGACTGCCGAGCTGCGCCCACAGTTCGAGATGCTCGGGCATCGCCTGCACGATGAAATCTCGGCGCTGGGGGATCTCAGCCGCGTGCTTTGCCATGGAGACGCGCACGGCAGCAACAACTTCATCGTGCTCGATGCAAAAGGCCAACGCAAGGCAGTGTTCTTTGACTTCGACGAGGCGGGACCTGGTTTCCTGGCCTACGAGCTGGCGGTTTATCTGTGGAGCCTGTGCCCGCGCACGCCCGACGGCGTACCGAGCGAAAAAGCGAAGACGCAATGGCGGAACTTTATCTCTGCGTACCGCGATACAAACCCCGTCGCCGACGTTGACCTCTTCGCCATCGCTCGCTTCATGGCAGTGCGGCAGTTTTGGCTGCTCGGAGAGTACGCGGGCCGTATTCCCGTCTGGGGCTCTCAGGCAATTCCGACTGACTACCTGCGTCGACAGGTGACCATGTTGCGCAACTGGGAGACTCTGGAGCTGCCGCTGTAGGGCTGCGCAAAAATCAAAGCGCTCATGGCGCGAAGATTTGCCGAGCCGAGCCGAGCCGAGCCGAGCCGAGCCGAGCCGGGCTCAGGTTCGGTCCGGTCCGGTCCGGTTTGGACGGGCTCCCTGCGCATCGCGTTTCGCATTCGATGCGCGTCCTCTCAAGAAGCTGTCTAACCAGCCACGGGCTTGGTGCCCACCAGGACAGGCTGGTAGAACGCGTTGTCGATCCTCTTCACGCTCTCGAACCCAGCCGCCAGCATCAGCTCGCAAAGGCGGGCGACCGAGACTGCGTAGTACCTCGATCGCATCACATGCGTCTTCACCTGACCGGTCGTCGCTTCGTCTTCAACGACGAAAAACGACAGGTCGTAGTGGTCGCCATCAAAGTCCCAGACCTGGAACGGCACGTAGCGTTTGCCGCCCTCGACCCGAGCTCCATAGTGCTTGACCAAGTTCGCGCCACGCTCTTCCTTGTCATAGTCTCTGACCGTGACGACGCATCCGCCGCCCGGCCTTAGGCACGCGAAGAATTGCTGGAATGCCACAAGCAGATCGTCGTCAGTCAACAGGTGCGGCACTGAGTTGTCGCACGACATGACGAGGTCATATCCGGTGCCGTGGTTCTCATGAGCCTTGCGCATGTCACCGACTTTGAAGTCGATAGCCATGCCGCGGGCGTCCGCTTCGCGCCGGGCACGTTCGATCTCCTTGGGCGACAGATCTGACCCAATGACAGAGTAGCCGCGGCCGGCAAGCGCAAAGGTCTGCGTTCCAATACCGCAAGAAACGTCCAGCACCTTCCGATGTCCAGGCCATTCTGATTGGATGACCTGATCGAGTTGCTCGCCCTGCCGCCGGATGCTGTTGCTCCAATCCGGAAATAGCAAGTGGTACAGGGGAGCGAGGTCGTCGTAGAAGTCCATGCTTTTTTGGGTGAGATGGGTGTGCCAGTTTACAAACGCCGTGGACCCGCACTCGAAGCTCGTTCCGGCGCGCACGGTCCGGCTACGAATCCTCACAAATTTTCTTTTGACGCGCGAACCGTACTCGCTAGGCCCTCCGCGACCATGTCAGGCCTGCACCGCAACCGGATGCGCCGAATTTGCGCTGCTATCTTCAATCCTCTGTGCACGGTCGAAAATCGATGCTCGATCCGCCACAATCGCCGTTCCTGCCCCCTGAAAACCCATGCAACCCAAGATCTTCTCCATTCTCCCGCTCGTCTTCGCAATCACCGCGGGCGCCCTGATCCCCCATTCCGTGTCCTTCGCGGCCTCTCACGCCGCCAAGCCTGCAACCCACAAGAAGCCCGTGGCCGAAGCGCCTGCAGTGGCGCCAGCAGCGGGACAAACCGCTGTCGCCGGCGGGCCGCCGGCGCTCCCGGCCAAGGCGTGGCTGCTGATGGACTTCGACTCCGGCGAGGTGCTCGCCTCGTCCAATCCTGACGAGCCGCTCCCGCCCGCATCGCTGACCAAGATGATGACGAGCTTCCTCGTCGAGCAGGCGATTCGCTCGGGCAAGCTCAAAAAGGACGATCTTGTGACCGTCAGCCAGAACGCCTGGTGCCGCGGCTCGAGCACGGAGTCATGCATGTACCTGCCGCTGAACAGCCAGGCGACGGTGGTCGACATCCTGCGCGGCATCATCATCCAGTCGGGCAACGATGCGTCCAAGGCCATTGCCGAGCATATGGCCGGCTCCGAAGAGGGCTTTGCCAAGCTCATGAACGCCGAAGCCCAGCGCCTCGGCATGACGCACACGCATTTCGTGAACGCCACCGGCCTTCCCGACCCGGATCACAAGGCCTCTGCGCGCGACCTCGCGATCCTGGCGCGCGCCATCATCCGCGACAGCGCCGATTTCTATCCGATGTACGCGGAGCGCGAGTTCAAGTTCAACGGTATCAAGCAGGGCAACCGCAATGCGTTGCTCTACACCGACCCGACGGTCGACGGACTGAAGACCGGCCACACGCAAGAGGCGGGCTACTGCCTCGTCACTTCGTCCAAGCGCAACGGGATGCGCCTGATCACGGTGATTCTCAACACCAACAGCGCGCAGGCACGTGCCGACGAGACGCGCGCGCTGCTCGGCTGGGGCTTCAGCAACTTCGAGAAGGCGACGCCCATTCAGCCGAACGCCGTCGTCGCGACGCCCAAGGTGAGCTTCGGCAAGGCCGACACCGTTGCCGCGGCTCTGGCCTCTCCCTGGACGGTGACTGTGCCGCGCGGCCAGCAGGTGCAAACCTCGGTGCAGATCAAGCCGGACCTGGAGGCTCCTGTGGCCAAGGGCGCAGTCATCGGCAAGGTGGTCGCGAACTCGAATGGCAAGCCGGTGGGCGAAGCGCCGCTGGTCGCGCAGGCCGATGTGGAACGCTCGGGCTTGATGCTGCGCTCGTGGCAGCACGTGACCAGGTTGTTCGGCAAATGAGCGATGCCGATGCGTGCTTCGCCCCAGTGGTCTGACGGCACTGTGGGCGAAGTCCGACACAGCTTGCGGGAAATCGAGGGGTAAACGTAGGTCATCCGCGGCCGATCAGCGGCCGCATTCGTTCAACGACAGCTCGTCTGAAGGAATCCGCGATGGCCCACCTACAACACCAGTCTTGTATCGACGCGTGCAACGCTTGCGCCGATGCGTGCGACCACTGCTCGACAGCCTGCCTGCAGGACCCGGACGTCAAGGCCATGGCGCGTTGCATCGCGCTCGACATGGACTGCGCGGCCATTTGCAGGCTCTCGGCTGGCTATATGTCCCGCGGCAGTGATTTCGCCCGCCAACTGTGCCGCTTGTGCGCCGAGGTGTGCCAGGCGTGCGGCGATGAGTGCGCGAGGCATCCGCATGATCACTGCCAAGCCTGTGCAGCGGCCTGCCGGAAGTGCGCGGAAGAGTRCCGAAAGATGGCGGCCCGAACTGCGCCAAGGCGCTCCAAGACACTATCGTGTCAGCGAACGCCGCCACTGTGCAGCGCCCGGGTCCGATGGCCGGCTCAGCACTGTGTGCCGAAAGTGGGGTGTTCCAGACAGCAAAGGAGCAGCCATGAGCAAGGCCAGGAATCCCTCGGAGAGCACGGGCTCGCAGCACAACAAGACCGGTGCGCAGCCATCGACCCAGAAAAACGAAGGCCGGCGTACGACCGACAGCCGCAACGACCGCGAGACGCAAGCCGGAAGTTCCAACCAGTCCCAGCAGCGCAGGGGCAGGACGGGCGCTTGACGCCGGGCAGCCATGTCCACGAGCGCGGCACAGGCAGCGTCCGCGGTGCGCTCCGCAGCGGTGCCGATGGGCACTGAACACGACTGGAGCGCACTGCAGGCATGGATTGGCGATGCGCACTATGTTCTCCTGGGGGAAGCCTCGCACGGCACGCACGATTTCTATGCAGAGCGCGCACGAATCACGCGCCAGCTTCTGGCCTATGGCCAGTTCAACGCGGTGGCGATCGAAGGCGACTGGCCCGACGCCAACCGCGTGAATCGATTCGTGCGCGGTTTGGGCGGCGATGCGTCCGCCGTTGAAGCGCTGGGCGGGTTCAAGCGCTTTCCGACGTGGATGTGGCGCAACACGGTTGTGCAGGAATTCGTCGAATGGCTGCGTGACTTCAATAGCGCTCGTCCGGCCGATCTTCAGTGCGGCTTCTATGGCATGGACATGTACAGCCTCCATGCCTCCATGGACGCCGTCCTGCAATATCTCGACAACGCCCACCCAGAGCTCGCGCAAGCCACGCGTGAACGCTATGCCTGCTTCGATCGATTCGGCGAGGACAGCAACGTCTACGGAATGATGACCGGCCTGCGCGGACTGCCGGGATGCGAAGAGGAAGTCATCAAGACACTTGTCGAGCTGCGGCGGCAGGCGCGTGCCGCCGGAGCTTACGACGATGGCGAGGACGCGTTCGATGCCGAGCAAAACGCCCGTCTCGTGAAGAACGCCGAAGCCTACTACCGCTCGATGTACCTGAGCAATGTTTCGTCATGGAACCTGCGCGACCGGCACATGGTGGAGTCGCTCGACGCCATCGACACGCACCTGAAGAAGGACGGCGTGCGCCCGCGCATCATCGTCTGGGCCCACAACTCGCACCTGGGTGATGCACGGGCTACCGAAATGGGCCGCCGGGGCGAACTCAATGTCGGCCAGCTCATGCGTGAACGACACGCCAGCGATGCAGTCCTCATCGGGTTCACGACGCACACGGGCACGGTCACGGCTGCGTCCGATTGGGGCGCGCCGACGGAGTTCAAGCGTGTGGTTCCCTCAAGGGAGGACAGCGTCGAACATGTGCTCCATTCGACGGGCCTGCCGCGCTTCTTCCTGCCATTGCGCGATGGCGGGCTCCACGCGGATGCCTTGCGCGAGCGACGGTTGGAACGCGCCATCGGCGTCATCTACCGCCCGGAAACCGAGCGCGCGAGCCATTACTTCCTGGCCGAGCCGGCGGACCAGTTCGACGCGATCGTGCACATCGACAGCACTCGGGCATTGCGTCCGCTCGATCACAGTGTCGAATGGCACTCCGCCGAAGTGCCGGAAACCTTCCCTTCCGGAAAGTAGCGACGCAAGCAGCACGGGAGAGGGCCGCTATGCTGGCGGCATGACCTCCAAGACGCTGCTCGTCGTCTATCACACCATGACTGGCGGCACCGAACAGATGGCGCAGGCCGCCGTCCAAGGTGCGCGCGATGAACCCGGCGTTCGTGTGCGCTTGCTGCGCGCGCCGGAGGCCGGCCCCGATGACGTGCTGGGCGCCGATGCCTATCTATTTGCGACACCGGAGAACCTGGCTTCCATGGCGGGGCTGATGAAGGACTTCTTCGATCGCTGCTACTACGCGGCGCTGGACCGCGTGAACGGCCGGCCCTATGCAGCGATGGTGTGCGCCGGCAGCGACGGCCAGAACGCTGTCCGGCAGATCGATCGCATCGCGACGGGCTGGCGGCTGCGCAGCGTCGCCCCGGCGTTGATCGTCTGCACTCACGCGCAGACACCCGAAGCCATTGCGCGGCCCAAGACGATCGGCGTCGAAGATCTCGCGCAATGCCGGGAGCTCGGGGCCGCTCTCGCGACCGGGCTGGCACTGGGCATCTACTGATCGTCGTCTGCGGCAGGCTAGGCGCGACCGCGCTTGCCCGGTCTCTGTCGAGCCAGAGCCAGATTCGCAGTCGTCATCGCCGCGACCAGCGTGACCAGCCACGAGAAGTAGACCCACAGCAAGAACATCGGGAGAGCGGCGAAGGCTCCGTAGAGGGCCTTGTACGTAGGCACCTTGACGAGATACGCCGTGAAGCCCCGCTTGCCGAGCTCGAAGGCGATGCTGGCGATCAAGCCGCCCGCGAGCGCATCGCGCAGCCGGACCTCGGTGTTCGGAACGAGGTAGAACATGCTCGTCAGTGCAGCGACGCCGAGGACGAGCGGCCCCAGATCGAACACGAACGCGAGCGATCGGGGCAACACACCCAGCAGGCCCATGGAGGTGCCCAGCAGATATGAAGTCGCCCAAAGGCTCAGGCCCACGACCGGCGGGCCGATCGCCAACATCAGGAGGTACAGGCCGACTCGCTTGAAGAACGGCCGGTTCTTCTTGACCTTCCACATCTGGTTCAGCGCGTTCTCCACCGTCAACAGCATCGCGACCGCCGTGCCCAGCAGGAACAGCGAGCCGACCCATGTCAGGCTGCTGGCATTGCCGGCGAACTGGTTCAGGTATCTCAACACGGTGCGCGCGATGTCCGTGGGGAGCAGCCTGCTCAGCAACGACTCCTGGAGCGTATTCCTGAGGTGCTTAAAGATCGGGAAATGCGTGAAGAGCGCGAAGCTGGCCGCGAGCAACGGCACGACGGACAGCAAGGTGGTGAAGGTCAGGCTCCCGGCAACCTGAGGCAGGCGCTCGTTCCTTGCGCGCTGGATCGTCAAACGGGTCAGGGTGAACATGTATCGCTGAAGAGAAAGGTCGGCTGGCTTCGCGGGCAAGACTGCCGCGGCGGACGCCGATTGTCCGATGGTCCGATCTTGAGCGCCACGACCGTGCTGGCCGCGCGCTGGCCCTTACAGGTAGGTCGCGCCGGCTTCTTGCTCGAAGCGCCCCGGCGGTCCTTCCCAGACCACGCGCGCATGGTCGAGCACGTAGACGCGATCGGCATGCGGCAGGGCGAAGGTCACGTTCTGCTCTCCGAGCAACACACTGATCGACGTCGTGCTGCGCAGTCGTTCCAGGGCCTTCGACAACACTTCCAGGATCACCGGCGCGAGTCCCAGCGTCGGCTCATCGAGGATCAGCAACCGGGGCTTCATCATCAATGCCCGCGCAATGGCGAGCATCTGCTGCTCGCCGCCGCTCAAGGTGCGCGCCAACTGCGACTGTCGATCGCGCAGGATCGGGAACATCTCGAACATCCAGTCGAGACGCTCCGCGCGCTCGGCCTTGTCGAGCGTGTTGCCGCCGAGATCGAGGTTCTCGCGCACGCTCATGTCGCCGAAGAGTTCGCGCGTCTCCGGACAATGGACGACGCCTCCGCGCGCGATCTCCGCGGCGGTGCGTCCTTGCAATGATTCGCCGGCCCACTTCACCGTGCCGGAATAGGGCACCAGCCCCGAGATCGCGTTGAAGAGCGTGGTTTTGCCGGCACCGTTCAAGCCCACCAACGAGACGAATTCGCCTTCGCGCACGTGCAGCGAAACGTCCTGCAGCGCGAGCGCCTTGCCGTACAGCACGCCGACGTTCTCCACCTGAAGGATCGGCGCGCGATCCGTGGAAACAGTCGACTCACGGCCCGTTCGCGTCAGCGCGCCGCCCAGGTAGACCCGGCGCACGGTCTCGTCTTTCATCACGTCGGCAGCGGCGCCTTCGGCGATTCGCTCGCCCAGGTACATCGCCAGCACGCGGTCCACCAGCGCCGACACGCCCTTGACGTTGTGATCCACCAGCAGGACCGCGCGGCCTTCATCGCGAAACTCGCGGATCAGCTCGGAAAAGGCAGCCACCTCGCGCGTCGTCAGTCCGGCAAAAGGCTCGTCGACCAGCACCAGCTTCGGATGCCGGGCGATCGCCTTCGCCAACTCCAGCCGCCGCAGGTCCGCGAAAGCGAGTGTGGGCGGCTTGCGATCGATGACCGCAGTGAGGCCGACGCGATCGGCAATGGAGCGCGCCTTGGCGTCGACTTCGGTGCCGGCGAACAACTGCGTCAACCGATCGGGCAGCAGCGCGACCTTGATGTTTTCCAGGACCGTCTGGCGTTGCAGCGGGCGCGAATGCTGGAACACCAGACCCACGCCCAGGCGCGCCACCTTGTGCGAGGCCAGTCCGCCGATCTCCACGCCATCGAGCTTGATCGAGCCAGCGGTCGGCTGTTCGACCCCCATGATGGTCTTCATCGCGGTCGACTTGCCCGAGCCGTTGGGCCCGATGAGGCCGAGGATCTCGCCCGGCCGGATCGCAAAGGCGAGCTCCTTCACGGCGACGAGACCGCCGTACCGTTTGGTGAGGCCGGATACCTCCAGCATCGGCGCTGCTTCACGCTCACCCACGGCGCCTGCCTCCGTGCAGCATGCCGAGGAAGCCATCGGGAAAGAACAGGATCACCAGCAGTGCCATGACCGAGACGATCAGCGTCGCCAGTTCACCCAGCGGCCGCAGCAGTTCGCCCATGCCGATCAGGAAGATCGCGCCGATCGCCGCGCCGACCACCGTTCGCCGGCCACCGAGAACGGCCGCGATGATGATCTGCACGCCGACCGAGAGGTTGACGAAGGTGCCGACCGAAGCCGTGCCCATGTAGAAGACCATCAGCGCGCCTGCGAAGCCCGAGAAGAAAGCGCTGACGATGAAGGCCGCCAGCTTGTGCTTGGCCACGTTGAAGCCGAGCGCGCCGGCCTGCACTGCGTCTTGCCCACTCGCTTGGAGGATGAGCCCGGCCGGTGACCGTGAAAGGCCGAAGAGCACCGCGCCGCTGACCGCCATGAAGCCGAAGGCGATCCAGTAATTGGTCGTAGCGCTGATCGACATCACGTCAGGCACCGACAGCCCGATCTCACCGCCGGTCAATCCCGCGAAGACGACGACGAAGTTTTGCAGCATCAGCACGGCGACGAGCGTGGTGAGGCCGAAATACGGGCCCCGCAGGCGCAGTGCAGGCAGTGCGAGCACCACGCCGCCGAGGACAGCCATCGCGGCGCCGGCCAGCACGCACATCCAGATCGATATTTCCGGCGAGAGCCGCGCATCGAGGATGCCGGCCGTGTAGGCGCCCAGCCCGATGAGGAAGGTCGGCCCGAAGTTGACCTCGCCAGCGAAGCCGAACAGCAAATCCCAGGACATCGCGAACACTGCCGTATAGAACGCCACCGTGAGCAGGCCCAGCACATAGCCCGAGGCGAAGCCCGGAAGCACCGCGCCCACCGCGAGCACTGCGATTGCGATCCAGAAGAGCCGGGACGTGAAGACAGGGCGCATGGCTTTGGCTACCTCCGCCCGAACAGCCCCTGGGGCCGCACGTACATGACGATGATCAGCAGGATGAGCGACGGAATGGTTCGGTAGGCGGGCGAGATCATGTAGGCGGTCACGGTCTCCAGGTAGCCGACCACATAGGCGGCAATCAACGAGCCCGAGACGCTGCCGAGGCCTCCGAGCACCACGATCGAAAAGGCGCTCGCCGTGAGTGGACCGACGCTGTATGAACTCACGCCGAGGAACATGCCCAGCAGGATGCCGGCAATGCCAGCCAGCAGCCCATACACCAGCCACACCGTGAGATAGATGCTCGACAACTCGATGCCCAGCAGAGTGACCCCGCGCGCATTCATCGATGCGGCCAGCACTGCCTTGCCGCGCCGCGTCTTGTTGACCAGCAGCCAGAGCAGGCCGATGGCCAGCCAGCAGACGGCTGCCGTAAAGAACTCGTTGGTCGGCGTTCGCACACCCAGAAACGGCACCGTGCCTTCGACGATCGGCAGTACGGTCTTCGCGTTGTCTGTGAAGAGGTAGGCGACCGTTTCCTGCACGATGATTCCCCACAGCAGCGTCGCGGTGAGGATGAAGATTTCTTTCTCGGATTCAGCGATCTTGCGCGAGCGTTGAATGGGCCTCACCGTGATGAAGTAGGTCGCGAAGGCCAGCACCACGCCGACCGCGATGCCGATGAGTGCCGCCGCATAGTTGCCGACGTGCAGCACGCCGGCCGCTGCCCAGGCACCGACCGCGGCGGCGACCATGATGGCACCGTGCGACAGGTTGAGTACGCCAGAGACGCCGAAGATCAGCGTGAAGCCCGTGGCACCCAGGGCGTAGAGCGCGCTGATGGCGAAGCCATCGACCAGGATCTGCCAGAAGATCATGCGCGTGCCACCGCCGGACCTTGCGGTGGGCGGCGCATGGCAGGCGCACGGCTGAGGACGAAGGCCAGGCCCACGCGATCAACTCGCCGGCAGCTTGACAAACGCCGGGAACTTCATCTGGCCGTTGGCCAGGTTCTTCGGCCACATGTTGATCTGTTTGCCGTCCTGCCATTGCAGCATCAGGCCCGTGATGTAGCCGCTGCCGGTCTTCAGGCCATGCACGTGCGGATTACCCTTGGGCAAGAAGGCGATGCGGCCGATGGTGCCGACGTAATCGGTGGCTTCCATCGCGGTCACGAGCTTGTCGCTGTCGGTCGACTTGGCGCGGCGTACCGCGTCGGCAATCATGTAGACCTCGTCATAGGCGGTGTAGCCGGAGTAGGCGGGCGAGTTGCCGTACTTCTTCTCGTAGGCGGCCACGAAGGGCAGCGTCTTCGGCGTCACGGGCACACCGGGACCGGACACCGCATTGAAGAGCACCCCGTCCGTCGCGCCGTTGGTGTCCGCCCAGAAGGTCGAATTGGTGGCTTGCGACGAGATCCCGAGCATCGGCAGCGGCACCTGCTGGCTCTTCCACTGCACCGTCGGCTGCGTGCCGACATGCGAGATGCCGGTGATGATGACGTCCGGCTTCTGCGCCTCGATCTTGTTGAAGATGGGCGTGAAGTCCGTCGTGTCGGGCGAGAAGCGGACATGGTCGAGAACCTTGAGTCCCACCTTGGGCAGGCAGGTTTCGTAGCCCGCGTCCAGCGGTGTCGTCCATGCGGCGTCTTCGCTCATGATGACCGCGGTCTTCATCTTGTGCGGCTCGACCAGCAGGTCCTTGGCGGCGTCGCAGACCAGCCCCGCGAGCGCGCTCGAAGTCAGATAGCCATGGAACGTGTACTTGTTGTGCTCGTAGTCCTTGGCGATGTTCTGCGTGATCACGTCGGACGCCGCGCCCGGCGTGATCATGAGCGTCTTGAGCCGCCCGGCCCAAGGCTCCAGCGCCAGCACGACTTCGGAAACATAGCTGGCGATGACGGCGTTGACCTTGTCTTCGCTGACTGCTCGCTGGAAGGCACGCACGGCCTCCGCCGATGAGGAGTGGTCGTCGTAGACGACGATCTCGACTTTGCGGCCGTCCACGCCGCCTTTGGCGTTGATCTCTTCGGCCGCGAGCTGGGCCGCCGGTGCAATCGAAGAGCCGGCAACAGCCTGCGCCTCCGCGATCACACCGATCTTGATCGGATCGGCGGCAAACGCCGCGCTGAACGTCGCCAGTGTGCCGCTCGCGATCATTGCAGCGGCGCCGACACGGCTGAGGCCACCAAGGAAGTACCTTTTCATGATGTCTCCTTATGTGTTTCGAGCCGACACAATCTTGCATATCGCTGGTTGATTGGCAAGCGGACGAGCTCGCGAAGGGACTCGATGATTACCCTCATGCCTCCGCCGCCGAAGCCACTTCAGCCCAGCGCAAGGGATCGACGCCGCCTCTGTATGTAGGTTGGGTCCTACCGCACGCATCGGTTGTCGTACGTTACAGACGAAGTCGGCGTACGCAATAGTGGGCGGTTTCCCACAAAGACAGGCGCCGCCGGCGAAGCCCGGGGCGAGGGGATCCGTGTGCAGAGAGAGGACAAGAATGAATGCTCCAGAAACACTTTCGATCGCGGCTCCCCAGGAGGAATTCGAGCTGTTGCTCGACGCTCTCGCACGGCTGCGAATCGGAGACGCGAAGGTCCGCTTGCCCATGCACTGGACCGGCATCGCCGGCAAAGTCGCCGAGGTCTTCAACGACGTGGTCGAACAGAACGCGAACCTCGCCGCTGAACTCACCCGGCTGCGCAGAGTCGTCGGTCGCGAAGGCAAGCTCAAGCAGCGCGCGCTCCTGACGGAAAGCCGCGGCTTCTGGGGGCAGTCGGTCGAATGCGTCAATGCGCTGATCGACGATCTCGTCCACCCGACCACTGAGGTGGCACGCGTCATCGGCGCCGTCGCACAGGGCGATCTCTCCAAGAGCATGGCGCTCGAAGTCGACGGCCGCGAACTGGAAGGCGAGTTCCTGCGCACCGCCAAGACCATCAACAAGATGGTCGAGCAGCTCGGCAACTTCTCGGCGGAAGTGACGCGGGTCGCGCGCGAGGTGGGCACCGAAGGCAAGCTCGGCGGGCAGGCCAAGGTGAAGGGCGTGGCGGGCACGTGGAAGGACCTCACCGACTCSGTCAACTCSATGGCSGGCAACCTGACCGATCAGGTGCGCAACATCGCCGACGTGACGACCGCGGTGGCAAAGGGCGACCTCTCGAAGAAGATCGATGTGGACGTGAAGGGCGAGTTCCTGACGCTGAAGAACACCATCAACACGATGGTCGATCAGCTTCGATCCTTCGCATCCGAAGTCACCCGTGTTGCGCGGGAGGTGGGCACCGAAGGCTCTCTGGGCGGGCAGGCGCGGGTCGAAGGTGTGTCGGGCACGTGGAAGGACCTGACCGATTCCGTGAACTCGATGGCGGGCAATCTGACCAGCCAGGTGCGCAACATCGCCGACGTGACGAAGGCCGTGGCTGCCGGCGACCTGTCGAAGAAGATCACCGTCGACGTCAAGGGCGAAATCTCGGAACTGAAGAACACCATCAACACGATGGTCGACCAGCTGCGTTCCTTCGCCGCCGAAGTGACCCGCGTGGCGCGCGAAGTGGGCACAGAAGGCAAGCTCGGTGGGCAGGCCGACGTGCAAGGCGTCGCGGGCACGTGGAAGGATTTGACCGACTCGGTGAACTCGATGGCGGGCAACCTGACGAGCCAGGTGCGCAACATCGCCGACGTGACCAAGGCGGTCGCCGCGGGCGATCTGTCGAAGAAGATCACGGTCGACGTGAAGGGCGAAATCCTCGAACTGAAAGCGACCATCAACACGATGGTCGATCAGCTGCGCTCCTTCGCCGCCGAAGTGACGCGCGTGGCGCGCGAAGTGGGCACCGAAGGCAAGCTCGGTGGGCAAGCGGACGTGCAGGGTGTTGCGGGGACATGGAAGGACCTCACCGAGTCGGTCAACTTCATGGCCGGCAACCTGACCTCGCAAGTGCGCAACATCGCGGAAGTGACGACTGCGGTGGCCGCGGGCGACCTCTCGAAGAAGATCACCGTTGATGTGAAGGGCGAGATATCGGAACTGAAGAACACCATCAACACGATGGTGGATCAGCTCTCGTCGTTCGCAGCCGAGGTGACGCGCGTTGCGCGCGAGGTCGGCACTGAAGGAAAGCTGGGTGGCCAGGCGGATGTGCAAGGCGTTGCCGGCACATGGAAGGACTTGACCGAATCGGTCAACTCGATGGCGGGCAATCTGACTTCGCAGGTGCGCAACATCGCGGAAGTCACGACCGCGGTGGCGGCGGGCGATCTGTCGAAGAAGATCACGGTGGATGTGAAGGGCGAGATCTCGGAGCTCAAGAACACCGTCAACACCATGGTCGACCAGCTCCGGTCGTTCGCCGCCGAAGTGACGCGCGTGGCGCTCGAAGTGGGCACCGAAGGCATCCTGGGTGGCCAGGCCGATGTGCAAGGCGTGGCGGGCACGTGGAAGGACCTGACCGATTCAGTGAACCTGATGGCGTCGAACCTGACTTCGCAGGTTCGCAACATCGCCGACGTGACGAAGGCTGTTGCGGCGGGCGACCTATCGAAGAAGATCACCGTCGACGTGAAGGGCGAGATCCTGGAGCTCAAGGCGACCATCAACACAATGGTGGACCAGCTCTCGTCCTTTGCCGCCGAAGTGACGCGTGTGGCCCGGGAGGTGGGCACCGAAGGCCGGCTCGGCGGACAGGCGCAGGTGCGCGACGTGTCGGGCACGTGGAAGGACCTGACGGACAACGTGAACTTCATGGCCGGCAATCTCACCGGGCAGGTGCGCGGGATTGCGAAGGTGGTTACCGCCGTCGCCACGGGCGACTTGAAGCAGAAGCTCACCGTGGAGGCGAAGGGCGAGATCGCGGCGCTCGCAGAGACGATCAACAGCATGACGGACACGCTCGCGACCTTCGCCGATCAAGTGACTTCGGTCGCGCGCGAAGTCGGCGTGGAAGGCAAGCTGGGCGGGCAGGCCAAGGTCCCCGGTGCGGCCGGCACGTGGAAGGGGCTCACGGAGAACGTCAATCAGCTAGCGGCCAACCTCACGACACAGGTGCGTGCCATCGCCGAGGTGGCCACCGCGGTGACGCAGGGCGACCTGACCCGTTCGATCACCGTGAAGGCGCAGGGCGAAGTCGCGGCGCTCAAGGACACGATCAACGAGATGATCCGAAACCTGAAGGACACGACGCAGAAGAACACCGAGCAGGATTGGCTCAAGACCAATCTGGCGAAGTTCAGTCGAATGCTGCAGGGTCAGAAGGATCTGCTGACGGTCGGCCAGCTGATCCTGTCGGAACTGGCGCCGGTGGTCGGTGCGCAGCAGGCGGAGTTCTATGTGCTGACCGGTGGCCACGGTGCCGCCAGGCTCAAGCTCTTCGGCAGCTATGCGTCGGGCGGGCTGAATACGCACGGCAAGGAGATCGAGCTCGGGCAGGGTCTCGTGGGCCAGTGCGCCGTCGAGAAGTCGAAGATCTTGCTCACCAATGTGCCGAGCGGTGCATTCCGCGTTGCAACCGGCTTGAGCGAGAGCGCGGCCATGGACGTGATCGTGCTGCCGATCGTCTTCGAAGGCGAAGTGCGCGGCGTGATGGAGTTGGCTTCGCTGGAGCGGTTCAATCCTTCCCACCAGGCTTTCCTGGACCAGCTTACGGAATCGATCGGCATCGTGATCAACACGATCTCGGCCAACATGCGCACGGAGGGCTTGCTCAAGCAGTCGCAGTCGCTCGCCGAAGAACTCCAGAGCCGTCAGCAGGAACTGCAACAGACCAATGAGGAGTTGCAGGAAAAGGCCCGCTTGCTGGTGCACCAGAACCAGGAGGTCGAGCGCAAGAACCGCGAAGTCGAACAAGCGCGCCAGGCGTTGGAAGAGAAGGCCGAGCAGCTGGCGTTGACGTCCAAGTACAAGTCCGAATTCCTGGCGAACATGTCGCACGAGCTGCGCACCCCGCTCAACAGCCTGTTGATCCTGTCGGACCAGCTCTGCAAGAACAGCGACGGCAATCTCACGGCCAAGCAGCTCGAATTCGCCAAGACCATTCACTTGTCCGGCAACGACCTGCTGATGCTGATCAACGACATCCTGGACCTGTCGAAGATCGAGTCCGGCACCGTGGCGGTCGAAGTGAGCGAACTGCGGTTGGATGACCTGGAGCGTTCCGTCGAACGCAGCTTCAGGCACGTGGCCGAAGCCAAGCACGTCGGCTTCGAGATCCGCGCACAGGATGTGTTGCCCGAGACCATCGTGACCGACGTGAAGCGGCTGCAGCAGATCCTGAAGAATCTGCTGTCGAATGCGTTCAAGTTCACCCATCGCGGCTCGGTCGTCTTGTCGGTCGCCACTGCGAGCTCCGGCTGGAGCGCGGGCAATGAGGAGCTCAATCGCGCCATCCGCGTCATCAAGTTCTCGGTGTCCGACACGGGCATCGGCATTTCCGCTGACAAGCAGCAGATCGTGTTCGAAGCCTTCCAGCAGGCGGACGGATCGACTTCGCGCAAATACGGCGGAACCGGCCTGGGCCTCGCCATCAGCCGGGAGCTCGCGCGGCTGCTGGGTGGCGAGATCGGCCTGATCAGCGCTCCGACCGAAGGCAGCACGTTCACGCTGTATCTGCCTCAGAGCTACAGCCCGTCGCGCAGCCTGCGTTCCGGCCGCAGCGCATTGCTCGAGCCGGGGCCGACACCCGCCGCGGAGCGGCGGCCTGCGTTGCAGCTCGTGCGACCTTCCGTTCGAAGCGAGGCCATGGAGCCCAGCGAGGAACCGGCTTCGGCTGCCCTGAACGTGGCCGGTGATGACCGCGACAACATCCTGCCCGGCGAGATGGTTCTGCTCATCGTGGAGAACGACCTCGCGTTCGCGAAGATGCTGCTCCAGGCGGGCCACAACTGCGGGTTCAAGGGCCTCGTGAGCCCGAGCGGCGCGGGCTCTCTGGCGCTGATTCGCGACTACCGCCCCGCGCTCATCACGCTCGACATCCATCTGCCCGACATGCTGGGCTTGCGGATTCTCGACAGGCTCAAGGCCGATCTGGCGACGCGGCATATTCCGATCTGCGTGGTGTCGACGGATGATTCACGCGAACGCGCGCTCGATTCAGGCGCCATCGCCTTCATCGCCAAGCCCTTGCAGTCGATCGACGAAGTGGAAGTCGCGCTGCGGCAGCTGCATGAATCGGTGCTCACGACGACCAAGCGCCTGGTGGTTGCGTTGCAGCCGTCGCCGGTGCGCGAGCAGTACATCTCCGCCATCCGGTGCGGCGACCTGCAGCCTGTGGTGGTCGAGACGGGCGAGGCGTTGCGCCAGGAGTTCGCGGCGGGACGCATCGACTGCCT
Source organism: Variovorax sp. 05N34 (assembly GCF_056397405.1). NCBI lineage: Bacteria > Pseudomonadati > Pseudomonadota > Betaproteobacteria > Burkholderiales > Comamonadaceae > Variovorax > Variovorax sp. 05N34. The sequence continues at coordinate 351,177 of NZ_JBFTNI010000006.1, read as the reverse complement.
CGTCACAGACGGCGCGCTGCCGGACTTCAGTTCGGATGATCTGGCCGAATACCTCGACAACAGATCGTCGCCGCGTCAGTTGCCGATCCTGCTGTATCGAACCTCCCCGGCGGCGCCGAAGCCTCCGTGGGACTACTTCCATCATGATGCGACGCTCCGCACGGCGGACTCTCTCGAACGGCTGATCGATGCGACGGCGTTCCTGCTGCATCGCGGCATCGCGTCCATGACCGACCAGGAGCGCGCAGCCGTCGAAGTGGCGAACGATACGTCGAAGATCCTGACCGGCAAGAAGGTCCTGATCGTCGACGACGACATCCGCAACATCTTCGCGCTCGCCACGGTGCTGGAAGAGCGGGGGATGGTCGTGGTGTCGGCCGAGAACGGACGCGATGCCATCCAGCTCGTGCAGGAGGACCCCGGAATCGATGCCGTGCTGATGGACATCATGATGCCGGAGATGGACGGCATGCAGACCATGCGCGAGCTGCGCAAGCTCCAGTGCGCAAGGCATTTGCCGCTCATCGCGGTGACGGCCAAGGCCATGAAGGGCGATCGCGAGAAGTGCATCGAGGCGGGTGCGTGGGACTATCTGTCCAAGCCCGTGGACACGGCGCACCTTTTCGTCGTGCTGAGAGGCTGGCTATGCAAATAGCCCAAGTCACTCAAATAGCCCAAATAGCCAAAGGGGAAGATGCAATGCTGGACGAACGCTTCCCGGACCCCACGGACGAGAGGGCGGCGATCCTCATCGTCGATGACCTGCCCGAGAAGCTGCTCGTGTTCCGTACGGTGCTCGAAGACCTCGGGCAGGAACTGGTTCAGGTCCAGTCCGGTGCTGCCGCGCTGCGTGAGGTCCTCAAGCGCGAGTTCGCGGTCATCCTGCTGGACGTGAACATGCCCGACATCGACGGCTTCGAGACCGCGACGCTCATCCGCAAGCACCCCCGTTCGATGCACACGCCGATCATCTTCGTGACTTCGTACGCGGACGAGTTGCAGACGGCGCGCGGTTATTCGCTCGGTGCCGTCGACTACATCCTCTCGCCGGTCGTGCCCGAGATGCTGCGCAGCAAGGTGGGCGTCTTCGTCTCGCTCTACCTCATGAACCGCCAGATCCGGCGGCAGGCGGACAGCCGCGCGGCGGTGCTCGCGGCCGAAGCGGCGCGGCGCGTTGCCGAGGAGAACGACAGGAGATCCGCTTTTCTCGCGAAGGCGAGCCGCGTGCTCAACGGCTCGTTGCAAGTCGATGCCGCCGCTCGCCAGTGCGCCGAACTGCTGGCATCGGAGCTCGGTACGCTGGGCCTCGTGCAACTCGTCGACGCCGACCTCGGCCCGCGCGAAGTGGTCGTTGCGGTCGCTGCCGGCGGCCAACTGCACGTTGAAGGCGGCCGGCAGGAGCGACTTGACCCGCGGGTTTGCGAACTGCTGGACGAAGTTCTCGAATCGCGCGGCGGCCGGGTCGTCAGTCAATGCGCCTTGCAAAAGCTCGGGCCCGGCGCCTTTGGATTGGATTCGAGCCTGCCTTGGACCGCGCCCGACCTGGCGATCGCAATGCCCGTGTGCTTCGGTGACCGGGTGCTTGGCGCATTGCTGGTTCTCGCGCCCGCATCAGGCGGTGCCTGGGAGCCCCCGGTGCTCGCGGCGCTGCTGGAGGAAACCTCCGCGCGCGCGGCAAGCGCCTTCGAGAATGCGCGTCTGTTTCGCGTGCTGCAGCACGAGGCGATCGAACGCATGGCTGCGCAGGAGGCACTCCAGGCGTCCAATCAACGCAAGGATGAATTTCTCGCGATGATGTCGCACGAGCTGCGCAATCCGCTTGCGCCCATTCACATGGCGGTGGAGGTGGTGCGTCGCACCGCGGCCCCGCACCCGAAGGTCAACTGGGCGCTCGACATTGCCACCCGGCAGCTGCGCCAACTGACGCGCCTGATCGAGGAACTGCTCGACGTGAGCCGCATCAGCCAGGGCAAGTTCGCGTTGAAGCGCGAACGCATCGATCTCAGGCAGGTGATCGCGCAAAGCGTGGAGACCGTCCATGGCCTTTTCGACAGCCATCGGCAGAAGCTCACCATCGACGTGCCGGCCGAGCCCGTGTGGCTGAACGGCGACTTCGCCCGGCTGACGCAGGTCTTCGCCAACCTGCTGCACAACGCATCCAAGTACAGCCCCGACGAGACCTCCGTGGTGCTGCATTGCAGGGCGGAGAAGAACGTGGCCGTCGTCTCGGTGCGCGATCACGGCATGGGCATCGACCCCGAACTGCTGCCGCGGATCTTCGAACTCTTCGAGCAGGGCAAGCGCGGCCTGGACCGCTCGCAGGGTGGACTGGGAGTCGGGCTGACACTGGCCCGCCGTCTCGCGCTGATGCACGGCGGCGACATCGACGTCTCCAGCGAGGGGCAGGACAAGGGCTCCGTCTTCACGGTGCGGCTGCCAGCGGTGCGGGCACCGGCGCCGGAAGCCATCGTCATTGAAACGACAACCGAGCCGGTGCCGTTCAAGCGGTTGGAGCGCATTCTGGTGGTGGACGACAACCGCGATGCGGCCGAGGTGGTCGCTGCCATTCTTCAACTGGACGGGCACCAGATTCGGGTCGCGTCCGACGGCGAGCGGGCGCTGATCGAAGCGCGCGAGTTTCGGCCCGCGGTGGCCATCGTGGATATCGGGCTGCCCTTGATCGACGGCTACGAGGTCGCGCGCCGACTTCGGACCTTGCCTGTCGGAGACGGCTTGCTGCTGATCGCGCTGACCGGCTACGGCCAGCACGACGATCGGCAGGCCGCCCGCGAGGCGGGGTTTGACCATCACTTCGTCAAGCCCGCCGATCCGGACGTCTTGCTCGCCTGCATCCACGAATGGCAGGCGATTCGGGGTGAGGCTGCCGCGCCCGGATTGTCCGGCGCGGCGGGCGGCGCCGAAGGCCTGCGCCTTGAATGAATCCGACTGGCCTGTACGCCCCGTCCGATTGCGCCTTGGTGCAAGACCCGGTAGTGTTTCTTGAGTCCCCTCTTGTTTTATGAAACAGCCTATCGAACGCGCCTCGGCTCCCACGAACTCATCCGACTTGCAAACGGTCAGCGACCGCGACTATCGCCTGATGGTTGATGCGCTGGCGGATTTCGCATTTTTCATGCTCGATGCGGAAGGCCACGTCCTCTCCTGGAACGAAGGGGCGCGGCTGTTGCACGGGTATGAGCGGGACGAGGTCATCGGGCGGCATTTCGGTTTTTTCTATCCGGCCGATCTGGTTGTGCGAAACCGGCCGCAGGTCGAATTGGCGGTGGCTCTCGAACACGGCCGCTTCGAAGACGAAGGCTGGCGAACCCGCAACGACGGCAGCCGCTTTCTTTCCAGCTTCGTCATCACGAAGGTGGTCGACGACGAGGGCGAGCTCCGCGGCTTTTCCCACGTCGCCCGTGACCTCACGGAGCACCGCCGGCAAGAGGACTTGCTGCGATCGAGCGAGGAACGCTTCCGGCTGCTGGTGGAGGGCGTGAAGGACTACGCGATCTTCATGCTGGACCCGGAAGGCCGGGTCATCAGCTGGAATCTCGGCGCACAGGTCAACAAGGGCTACGCCGCGACCGAGATCATTGGCAAGCACTTCTCGATCTTCTATCCGGAAGAGGTGGTTGCCCGAGGATGGCCGGCCCAGGAACTCAAGATCGCGATGCGCGACGGCCGCCTCGAAGACGAAGGTTGGCGAATTCGCAAGGACGGCTCCCGCTTCTGGGCGAGCGTCGTCATCACGGCGCTGCATGATCCTTCGGGGCGGCACATCGGCTTCGCGAAGGTCACGCGAGACCTCACCGAGCGGCGAAGGATCATCACGCTCGAAGACGAGGGAAAGCGCGTCACGAACTTCCTGGCGATGCTGGGCCATGAGCTTCGCAACCCGCTCGCGCCCATCTCCAACGCGATGGCGCTCCTGGCGAGGGAGAAGACGGAGTCCAGGCTGGTGGAGAAAACGCAGGACATCGTTTCGCGCCAGCTCAAGCAGTTGACTCGGCTCGTGGATGACCTGCTGGACGTCAGCCGAATCACCAGCGGCAAGATCCACCTGGAGGCGAAGCCGGTGCGGCTGCGCGATGTCCTCGACCAGGCCGCCGAAGCCGCGCGGCCGCTGTGCGAGGCGAAGTCGCAGGCATTCAAGGTGGACATGGGCGATACCGACCCGTGGGTGATTGGCGACCACGCCCGCATCGTCCAGATCGTTTCCAACTTGCTCACCAACGCGGCGAAGTTCACCCCGCCGCTTGGGCACGTCGATTTGCGGCTCTCCGACCTCGGGAACTCGGTGGAAATCTCGGTGCGCGACGACGGCCCCGGCATCCTCGAGAAGGACCAGAAGCAGATCTTCGACCTGTTCGTGCAAGGGGAAGATGACCTGGCCCGCACCAAGGGCGGCCTCGGGCTGGGACTCAGCCTCGTGCAGCAACTGGTGACGCTTCAGGGCGGGGTCGTCAGCGCCTTCAGCAGCGGCAAGCCGGGCGAGGGGGCCGAATTCGTCGTGCAGTTTCCAAGCGTCGCTGCGCCGCACATTGCCGATGATGAGGATGATTCCGGAAAGCGAAGATCGCGGATATTGGTCGTCGACGACAACCGCGACGCCGCCGAGACGATGCACATGCTGCTCGAAGCCATCGGCTATGACGCGAGCCTGGCACACGACGGCAATCAGGCGCTCGAGTCAATCAAGACGCACTCGCCGGACGTCGTGCTGCTGGACATCGGCCTGCCGGGGCTCAGCGGCATCGAAGTCGCAAGGCGGGTCAAGACCGAGATCCTCAAGCAGCCGGCGTTGATCGCGGTGACCGGCTACGGGCAGGAGCGGGACCGCGAGGCGAGCTACGACGCCGGCTTCATCGCTCACCTCACCAAGCCTGTCGACATCGACAAGCTCACTGCATTGCTCCAGCGGGTTGCACCGCCCTGAATGCTGCGGAGCGTCAGGCCGGATCCATGCCGCGACGGCGCTTTGCTTCGGCGCTGTCAGGCGACACCAGGAACTCGAGCAGTGCTCGCGCCGCATCGGGCTGCGCCGCGCCGATGCTCAACGCGGCGGAGAAGATCGTGTTGATCTGAACTTCGGGCGGCAGCGGGCCGAGCAGGTCGATGCCTTGCACGCCGATGAGTTCGCTCATCTGCTGAAAGCCCAGTGCAGCCTCTCCGCGTGCCACGAGCGACCCGACCGCCACACCCGGCGGCGCCTGCACCAATCGCCCTTGCAGCGCATCGGCGATGCCCCAGCGTTCGAACATCGCGACGAGTGCGACACCGCTCGGGCCAGTCGAGTAGCCGACCGTGGCCGCCCCTTCCACTGCGCGGCGCAGGGCCGCCTCGCTGGCGATGTCCGGCCGGGTGGCGCCCGCACGCACCGCCACACCCGCGCCTGAGCGCACGAGGTCGACCTTGGTGGCCGGATCGATCTTGCCTTCGTCGCCCAGCTTGGCAATGGCATCCGAAGCGAGCGCTACGACGTCGAAGCTTTCACCGGCGCGGACGCGTCGCGCGGCGTCGACACCACCGACCGCCTCGAACGAAACGGGCATGCCGGTGCGCGTCGAATACATCGCCGCGAGCTCGTCCAGCAGGCCGCGCGTGGCCATCGAGCAGATTCCCTTGATCGGATGTTTCATGGTGGTGGAGTCGGACTGGGCCATGGCGCCGTGCATAGTGAGCATCGCCGCACCGCCGAGTGCCCAGAGGCAGGCTTGTCGGCGTGTGATTCCCGGATTCATGAAAGGCCCGCGCGCGTTCGTTCAATCGAGCTTGATGTTTGCTTCGCGGATGAGCTTGCCGTAGCGGGCGGCGTCGCTCTTGAGCAGCTTGTCGAAGTCTTCCGGCGAACCCGACAGCGTTGTGCCACCGGCCGCAGCGAGCTGGGCACGCACTTCCGGCGACTGGAGCGCCTTCTGCACCGTCTCATGAAGCTTGGCGAGGATCGGCTTGGGCAAGTCCGCCGGGGCGACAAAGCCGTACCAGACGCTGGCCTCGAAGCTGGGGTAGCCCGATTCGGCCACCGTCGGAACGCCGGGCAGCACCGATGAGCGCTCCGGGCTCATCACCGCGAGCACGCGCAAGGTGCCAGCCTTGGCGAGCGGCAAGACCTCCAGCGCATTCACCGCGACCACTTCGACGTGCCCGCCGAGCGTGTCCGTGAGCGCCTGCGCACCGCCTTTGTAGGGCACGTGGCGCATCGAGAGGCCGGCGGTGTGCTGGAACAGTTCGATCGCCAGGTGTGGCGTCGATCCGTTGCCGGGCGTCGCGACGGTGATGCTTCCGGGCTTGGCCTTGGCGGTGGCCACGAGTTGCTGCAGCGTCTTGATCTCCGAGGCCTCGCGCACGGCAAGCACCACCGGCACGCGCCCGACCATCGCCACTGGCGTCAGGTCGTGCTGGAGGTCGTAAGGCGCGGGCTGGAAGAGGGAAGGATTCACCGCCAGTGCGTTGGCCGCCAGCAGAAGCGTGTAGCCGTCGGGCGGGCTCGCGATGAGCGCCTTCACCGCGATGTTGGTGCCGGCGCCCGGCTTGTTCTCGACGATGACGGGCTGGCCGAGCGTCGCCGCCATCCGTTGGCCGACCGAACGCGCGATCGCATCCACCGCGCCGCCTGCACTGTAGCCGACGAGGATCTTGATCTGTTTCGAAGGAAATGCATCCGCGGCGGCCGCGCCGAAAGAGATGCAGAAGGCGAGCGATCCCGCGAGGGCAAGGAAGTGGCGTCGGCCGAAGAATTTCATGAGAGGGGTCCAGGTTTCGAGATTCGAGCCGTGGTCAGCGCGGGTCGGCCGCAGCGGCCTTGTCCCAGGCTTGCGGTGCGGCTTCCTTGCCGGCCACGGAATACAGCGCACCGGGCGCGTTGCGCGTCTGCTGGAAATCCTCCAGCGACTGGCCGCGCATTGCGGCGTAGATGTGCAGGTTCGACACGCCGATGACGGCGCCGAGCTTTTCGAGCATGAAGAAGATGACGCCGTAGTGGATGAGCCCACGCCAGTCGCGGCGGCGCACGAGGTCGCGTTCGCGTTCGGTCAGTGCCGCGGCTTCGAAGGCCGCTTCCTCGTCCGCCACGAAGCGCGCGCGATGATCAGGGCGCGTCATCGCCTGCAGGAACTTGTTGAGCCGATAAGCCCGCACGCTGCTCTCCAGCGAGAAGGGATAGGTGCCCTCCAGTGCCTCGACGCCTGCCAGTTGCGTCTCCATGTGCCGCCGATGCCGTTCGACTTCGCCTGCGATCGGCGGACTTGCAAGGTTTTCATAGATGGCCGTGGCAATGCCGGTCATCGAAGGCAGGTAGTAGCTCTGGTGCGTCTTGCGAATGTTGGACGACATGGCGCCCCGCATCACCAGCCACATGATCACTTCTGCGCCTTCGAGCCCACCCAGCGTAGCGAGTTCGGCCTGCGTCATCTCGGTGAGCCGTACCGGGTCGTTTTCGATGAGGTCGAGGAACTGCGCGTCCCACGCTGTGTTGTTGAAGCCGGCGCGCTCGCCGTGAACCTGATGCGACAGGCCGCCCGTTGCGACGATGGCCACCTTCAGGTCTTCGGGGTAGCTTTCGATCGCGCGCCGGAGGGCCTGGCCCAGCCGATAGCAGCGGCGAGCCGAAGGCACCGGCGACTGCAGCACGCCGACCTGCAACGGCACCACGGGAGTCGGCCATGAAGGCTTGTGAGGGCACAGGAGCGACATGGGCGAGAAAACGCCATGGTCGAGCGGCCGGTCCTGGAAGAAGGACATGTCGAATTCGTCCGCCACCAGCGAGTTGCCGATGTGCCGCGCCAGCGCCGGATGACCTGCGAGTGCGGGCAAGTCGCGCGGGCCGCCGCCTTCGTCCGCCACCTCGTGCCGTTCGCCCACGCCCAGCGCAAAGGCGGAGTAGTGGTCGAAGAAGAAGGAGCTGACGTGGTCGTTGTAGATGAAGAACAGCACATCCGGCTTCTGCTCGGTGAGCCATTGCTGCACGGGTGCGAACGCCTCGAAGATGGGCGCCCAGACGGGGTCCTGTTGCTTGTTCTTGTCGAAGGCAAAGCCGATGGTGGGCGTGTGCGAGCACGCGACGGCGCCAATGATGCGAGCCATGGTTTGTCTCCGATCAGTCGATGTAGCGCAGGCCGGCCTTGGCGAGCGGTTCGCGCATGGCGTACATGTCCAGGCCGAGTTCGCCTGCGGCAAAGCGTGCGCGCTTGCTGGTTTCGTTGGCTTCGCGCGCCTGGGCCGCGTCGGCCACCTGCTGCGCCATCGCCGCCGGCACCACGACCACGCCGTCGATGTCGGCGACGATCACATCGCCGGGATGGACCAACGCGCCTGCGCACACCACCGGCACGTTGACCGAACCGAGAGTGGCCTTGATGCACCCCTTGGCGTGGATCGCGCGGCTGAACACCGGGAAGTTCATCTCGGTCAGGTCCCGGACGTCACGCACCCCGCCGTCGATGATCAGGCCCAGGCAGCCGCGCGCCTTGAAGGAGGTCGCGAGCAGGTCGCCGAAGAAGCCGTCGGTGCTGTCCGTCGTGCACGCCGCCACGACCACGTCGCCCGGTTGGATCTGCTCGGCGGCCACGTGCATCATCCAGTTGTCGCCCGGCTGCAGCAGCACGGTGACAGCTGTGCCGCAGCAGCGCGCCTGCGGATAGATCGGCCGGATGCGCGGCTGCATGAGTCCGAGCCGCCCCATGGCCTCGTGCACTGTCGACACCCCGAAGCGCGACAGTTGCTCCACAGCCGCCGGGTCGGCGCGCTGGATGTTTCGATGGACGGTGCCCAGCGCCTGGAAGTGATTCACGGCATTCGCGGACATGGTCAAAACCCCTTGCTCTTGAGCGCACGGTCCAGGCGCGGATATACCCTGCGTGCGTTGCCTTCGTAGATCTTGTGCCGCGTGGCGTCGTCGAGCGTCTGTGCGGCGTCGATGTAGCGGCGCGTGTCGTCGAAGTAGTGGCCTGTTTCCGGATCGATGCCGCGCACTGCGCCGATCATTTCGCTGGCGAAGAGGATGTTGTCGGCGGGGATCACCTTCGTGAGCAGGTCGATGCCCGGCTGGTGATAGACGCAGGTGTCGAAGAAGATGTTGTTCAGCAGGTGGTCCTTCAGCAGTGGCTTCTTCATCTCCTGCGCCAGGCCGCGGAACCGGCCCCAGTGATAGGGCACTGCGCCGCCGCCGTGCGGAATCACGAAGCGCAGGTCCGGAAAGTCCTTGAACAGATCGGACGTGAGGCATTGCATGAACGCCGTTGTGTCCGCGTTCAGGTAGTGCGCGCCGGTGGTGTGAAAGCACGCGTTGCAGCTCGTGCTGACATGCACCATGGCCGGGATGTCGTGCTCCACCATCTTTTCGTAGATCGGGTACCAGTGGCGGTCGGAAAGCGGGGGGGAAGTCCAGTGCCCGCCCGATGGATCGGGGTTCAGGTTAATGCCCACGAAGCCGTACTGCGTGACGCACTTCTCCAACTCGGCGATGCAGGTTTTTGGATCGACGCCCGGCGACTGCGGCAGCATCGCCGCGCCGATGAAGTGATCGGGAAACAGTTCGCTCACTCGAAAGCAGAGCTCGTTGCAGATGGCGGCCCACGTGGACGACACCTCGAAGTCGCCGATGTGATGCGCCATGAAGCTCGCACGTGGCGAAAAGATGGTCAGGTCGCTGCCGCGCTCTTTCATGAGGCGCAACTGGTTGTTCTCGATCGACTCGCGAAGCTCGTCGTCGCTGATCTTGAGATCGGACGGGCGGGGCTTCAGCGATGGATCGGCAATGCCTGCGATCTGCTGGTTGCGCCAGCTCTCGAGCGCCTTGGGCGCGGTGGTGTAGTGGCCGTGGCAGTCGATGATCATGTTCAGGAGTATGGCGCTCGCCCTTGATCCCATGCGTGAATTCGGGTTGAAGTGCCGTCAGAGTTTTTTATCGGACGGGGTTTATGCCGGGCTTCGAGACACCGCCCCACAGGAGTAGATTCGCGACGTGAATTCTGAATCTCCGCAGCCACGCAAAGTTATCGACAGCACGCATTCTGGGGCGCTCGGCATCAACCTTCGGCATCTGCGCGCGTTCTCTGCCGTGGCCGCGGCCGGCAGCATCGCCGGCGCGGCCGAGGGGCTGTACCGGGTGCCGTCAGGGGTCACGCGGTCGATCCTCGAACTGGAGGCAGGACTCGGCAGGCCGCTGTTCGATCGTCGCGCGCGCGGCATGGCGCTCAACTCATATGGTGAACTGGTGCTGGCGCGGGCCCGCCGCATCGAGCGCGAATTCGAGGACGCGCGTGCCCAGCTCGCGGCGCGCGGCGGCATTCCGCCGTCGGCCGACGTTCGCTCGCTGTTCACGTCGCTCCTCAACGGCCGAAGGCTCGCGGTGGTCGCGAGCCTTGCGGAAAAGCGCAACATGCCCGCGGTGGCTCGCCAATTCGGAATCACCCAGCCGGCTGTCAGCGGCGCATTGAAAGATCTCGAAGACGGCCTCGGCGTTGCATTGTTCGACCGCTCGGCGCGCGGGTTGTCGCCGACGCCGCCGGGCGAGATCGTTGCTTTCCATTTCAAGCGGGTGCTGGCGGAATTGCGGCACATCGGCCCCGACATCGCGGCCAGCGAAGGGACGCTGCAAGGCAACGTGGTCGTCGGCGCGCTGCCCCTCGGGCGTACCCAGGTCCTGCCGTTCTCGATCGCATCATTGCTCGCCCGCTATCCGAAACTGCACGTGGCGACAGTCGAAAGCCCCTATGACGTGCTGGCGGCATCGCTTCGCAGTGGTGACATCGACTTCATCCTCGGCGCGCTGCGCAGTGCCGAAGAGGCAAAGGGACTGCAACAGGAGGCGCTCTTCGAGGACCGCATTTCGGTGATCGCGCGTGCAGGGCATCCGCTGCGGCGCGCGAAGCGCATCGACTTCGACGATCTTCGCCTGGCGTGCTGGGTGCTGTCGCGGCCTGGATCGCCGTCGCGCGAACTTCTGGAGCGCTTCTTCTCGGAGGCGAAACAAGCGCCCCCGGTGCCCGCCGTGGAAACGGGCGACCTCGCCGTGTTGCGCGGCCTGCTGCTGGAGAGCGACATGCTGACCGCGATTTCCGCGCACCAGTTGCGCTACGAAATACGCAACGCAAGCCTCGTGGTGCTCGACTTCCCTTTAAACCGGACGAGGCGCGAAATCGGGCTGACTCAGCGCCTGGGCGCTTTCCCGTCGCCCGGCGCGCGGGCGTTGATGGAAGAAATCCGCGTCATGGTGGCAAAGTCGCCCGATTTCCGCGCGGGTGCTTGAAAGCGGTCGCTCAACCAATCCATCGAGCGATTCCGTCGAGGATCTCGACGAGCACCGCCGCGTCGTCGCGACCTGAACGCTTGAGCACATSGAACGAGTGGTCGGCCTGGTCGATGGCCATCAGCGTGGCGCGCGAGCCCAGCGAGGTGACGATCGGACCCAGCAGATCAAGATCCGCCAACTTGTCCTTTGTGCCTTGGATGAAGAGCATCGGCACCTGAACCTTGGACAAATGATCCGCCCGCGAACTGGAAGGTTCACCGGCCGGATGCAGCGGAAAGCCTACGAAGATCAACCCTTCGACCTGCGGCAGAGGCTGGATCGCCTGAGCTTGCGAAGTCATCCGCGCGCCGAACGATTTGCCACCCGCGAACAGCCGCAGAGGCCCGAACAGTTGCGCCGCATGCGCGACAGCCGCCCGAACCGCCGCATGCGCGGTCGGCGGCGTGTCGGTGCGCTTCTTGCCCAGTTCCATGTACGGAAACTGATAACGCAACGTGGCGATGTTGCGTTGCTCCAGGCCATCGGCAATGGCGGCCATGAACGGATGAGTCATCCCAGCGCCCGCGCCATGCGCGAAGACGTAACAAGCGCGGGGGTCGCTCGGCGCCTGCACGATGCCCGAGACGCTCGTGTCGTCGTCGATCCGAATGGTCAGCTTCTGCATTTCGCCGCCAATGTACTGCGAGCCGGCCGGCGACGGCACAAAATGCACCCAAGGAGCACCACCCCATGCGATCTCTCAACCTCAAGGGCGCAGCCGCGATGCCCGTTCTCGGCCTCGGCACCTGGAACATGGGCGAATCCGCCGCGAGGCGCACTGCCGAAGTAGCCGCTGTCCGCACAGCCATCGACATGGGCTACCGACTCATCGACACCGCGGAAATGTATGGCGAAGGCGGCGCCGAAGAAGTCGTCGGCCAGGCTGTGGCAGAGGCCCTGCGCGCTGGCGACGTCAAGCGCGAAGACCTGTTCATCGTCAGCAAGGTTTATCCCCACAACGCCAGCCGAAAGGGCACACCGGCAGCATGCGCCCGAAGCCTGCAGCGGCTCGGCCTGGACCACATCGACCTCTACCTGCTCCACTGGCGCGGCGAGCATCCGCTCGCACACACCCGCGACGCCATGCGCGCGCTCGTCGACCAGGGCCGCATCCGCCACTGGGGTGTCAGCAACTTCGACACCGACGACATGGAAGAGCTCGCCACGATCTCCGGCGGTGACCTCGACTGCGCAACCAACCAGGTCTATTTCTCAGTCGCCGAACGCGGCCCCGAATTCAGCCTGCTCCCCTGGCTGCGTGACCGCCAAATCCCGTTGATGGCCTACAGCCCCATCGACCAGGGCGCCCTGGCCACCGACACCGCCCTGGCCCAACTCGCGCAGCGCCTCAACGCCACCCCCGCCCAACTCGCACTGGCGTGGCTGCTCTCCCGCCAAGGCGTGGCCGTCATCCCCAAAGCAGTCAGCGAGTCCCACCAGCGCGAAAACCTCGCAGCCGCAGCCCTGAAACTGCCCCCCGAAGTCCTCACAGAAATCGACCACCTACACCCACCCCCCCAACGCAAGAAACCCCTGGCAATGATCTAAGCAAAGGCCAGCGCAGCAAGGCCGGCGCAGCCAGGCCCCTTCGCGAAACACCGCGGAACCGGCTTTGCCGGGCCGCCGGTGTTGCCCCCGGTAGGGGGTGGAGAGCGACACGAAGTGCGCGAGCCTGGGGGCGAGCTCAGCTAGCCTGCTTCGGCTTGCTTGGCCGCCGCGATGATTGCCGATTCGTCGTGCTTCGCACCATTGAGGAACAGGTTCAAGAGCACCGCGCTCACGGACGCCAGCAGAATGCCCGACTCCACCAGCGAGTGAATCGCATGCGGCATCCACTGCTTGAAGTTGGGCGCAATCAGCGGGATCATGCCGATGCCGATCGACACCGCGACGATCATCGCGTTGTGGCGATTGGTCTTGAAGTCCACTCCCGCGAGGATGCGGATGCCCGTGGCGGCCACCATCCCGAACATCACCAGCCCGGCCCCGCCGAGCACGACCGTCGGCAAGGACTCGACCAGCGCCGCCATCTTCGGCAGCAAGCCGAGCACGATCAAGATCACCCCGCCGGCCACGCAGACGAAGCGGCTCTTGATGCCGGTGACGGCCACGAGACCCACGTTCTGCGAAAAGCTGGTGTACGGGAAGGTGTTGAAGATGCCGCCGATGAGTGTGCCGAGGCCGTCCGTGCGCAAACCGCGCGCCAGGTCCTGCTGCGTGATCTTGCGGTCGGTCATCTCGCCGAGCGCCAGGAACATGCCGGTCGATTCAATCATCACCACCACCATGATCAGCGACATGGTGAGGATCAGGATCGGATCGAACTGCGGCATGCCGAAGTGAAAGGGCAGCACGATGTCGAACCAAGCCGCTTGGCCGACTTTCTCGAAAGTCATGAAGCCGAACAAAGCCGCGACAACCGCGCCGATCGTGATGCCGAGCAGCACCGAGATATTGGCAATGAAGCCGGTGGCGTACTTCACGATCAAGAGGATCGACACCAGCACCAGTGCTGCGATACCGAGGCCGCCGAGATCGGCGTATCTCGGGTTGGGCATCGAAGGCACGATGGAGAGGCCCTTGGGCAGGGGCGGCACGGCGGAGCCAGGCGATGTCACGTCGGCCAGCCACTTCGCATAGACCGGATCGACCAGCGCCGGCGCCGTCGGGCCCACAGGGTTGCCGAAGATCCAGTTGATGCCCACGCGCATCAGGCTGATGCCGATGACGGCAATGATGGTGCCGGTCACCACAGGCGGAAAGAAGCGCAGCATGCGCGAGACCAGCGGCGCGATCAGTATCGAAACGATACCGGCGCCGATGATGGAGCCGAAGAGCAGTTGCGCGCCGGCCTGTCCGGGGTTCGTGTTGGCCATGGAGACCATCGGCGCGACCGACGCGAAGGTCACGCCCATCATCACGGGCAGCTTGATGCCGAACCATTGCGTGGCGCCCAGCGACTGGATGAGCGTCGCAACGCCGCAGCAGAAGAGGTCGGCCGAAATCAGCAACGCGACCTCTTGCGGACTGAGCTTGAGCGCACGTCCCACGATGAGCGGGACCGCGACGGCGCCGGCATACATCACGAGCACATGCTGCAGGCCCAGGGCGGTGAGTTTGCCCGCTGGCAGGCGCTGATCGACGGGGTGGATGGAAGTGGCGACAGCCGTCATTGCAGGGTCTCCTGGGGCGCGGGGGATGAAGATAGGACAGTTTCAGGAATCGTGCCGCGACTGCGGTTCACGGGTATGTACGCGAAACTGTATACAGTCTGACCGCCCATCCGTATGGCGGAAAACCCGGGTTCCGACACACGGTCTTTTCCGGTGCCGCGCGCGGAGGTATCTTGCACGACCGCTGCTCTGCAGGAGCCCGCCATGCTCGAATCACTTCGTACCGATCCGACCTTCTATCCGTCGCCGCGCCTGGCGATGGAGGCCGAACCGGAGCGCATTGCCTACACCGCCTTGCTGTCGACCGATGCTTCGCGCCCTGATGCGCTGGCGGTCGTGGATGTCGATCCGGGCTCCGCCACGTACGGCACGGTGCTGCATCGGCTCGATATGCCGAACCGCGGCGATGAGTTTCATCACTTCGGCTGGAATGCCTGCAGTTCGGCGCTGGCGCCGATGTCGGGCCATGCCTTCCTGAAGCGGCGCTATCTCGTCATTCCGGGCATTCGATCGTCGCGCATCTATGTCGTCGATACGCAACCCGACCCGGCGCGGCCGACCATCAGCCATGTTATCGAACCCGAAGAGGTCATGCGCAAGACGGGATATTCACGCCCGCATACGGTGCATTGCGGCCCCGAGGGGCTCTACATCAGCACGCTCGGCGGGGCTGGACCGGACGGCACCGAAGGTCCGCCCGGCATCTTCCTGATGGATTGCGAGAGCTTCGAGGTGCTCGGCAAGTGGGAAATCGAGCGCGGACCGCAGAAGCTGCACTATGACTTCTGGTGGAATCTGCCGCGCGACTACATGGTGTCCAGCGAATGGGGCCTGCCGCCGCAGTTCGAGAACGGCATCGTGCCCGAAGACCTGCTCGGCAATCGCTACGGGCACCAGCTTCATTTCTGGGATTTGCGCGCGCGCCGGCATGTGCAGAGCATCGATCTCGGCGCGAACCATCAGATGGCGCTGGAGATTCGGCCCGCGCACGATCCAACTCGCGAATATGGTTTTGTTGGCGTGGTGGTCGACACCACCAACCTCGAAGGGTCGATCTGGACGTGGTGGCGCGAAGGCGGCAAGTTCCACGCGAAGAAGACCGCCGTCGTGCCTCCAGAGCCGGCCGACGCCTCGCTCTTGCCCGACCTGCTGAAGGGCTTCGGCGCAGTGCCGCCGTTGATCACGGACATCGATCTTTCAATGGACGACCGCTTTCTCTATGTCGCGTGCTGGGGTACCGGCGAACTGCGGCAGTACGACGTGACCGATCCGATGAACCTGCGCCTGTCGGGCAGCGTGCGCATTGGCGGCGTTGCCAATCGCACGCCGCATCCCAATGGATCGAGCTTCGGCGGCGGCCCACAAATGACCGAGATCAGCCGCGATGGCAAGCGCGTGTATTTCACCAACTCGCTCTACAGCCGATGGGACCAGCAGTTCTATCCCCATGGCATCCCCGGACGACAGGTGATGTGCCACGTCGGTGCGAACGGCGGCATCGAACTCGACAAGAAGTTCGTCGTCGACTTCGGCGCGGACTACGGCGCTCACCAGGTCCGGCTGCAGGGCGGCGACTGCTCCACGGATTCGTTCTGCTATCCGTCGGCGTGAAGTCGGCCGTTTAAGGTTTACCGTGAATTCCGCCGCCACCGCGTCCTTGTGGTTCGGCGTGGTGGCGTTCGGTATCTTCCACGGGCTGAACCCGGCGATGGGATGGCCGCTTGCAGTGGCGAACGGCCTCGGCGAAAAGCGCGACACGGCCGTCTTTGCGACCTGGTTGCCGTTGGGCACGGGCCATCTGCTGGCGATGGCGCTTGTGCTCGTGCCTTTCGCAGTGCTGACGTGGATGCTGCAGTGGGGCCAGCAGATCCGTCTTGGCGCCGGGCTGCTCGTGATGGCCTTCGGGCTGTCACGGCTGGTCTTGCGCCATCGCCATCGGTGGTTGGCGCGTATTCGGCCCTCGCAGGTGGTGCTGTGGTCTTTCCTGATGGCCACCGCGCATGGAGCTGCGTTGATGCTGTTGCCGATTCTGCTGGGGCTCTGCGAGTCGCCTGCCGCGGCGGGCAACGTGCAGTCCGCGCCGATCGATGAAGGGACAGTGATGGCGCTGATGCGCTCCAGCGTGGGGACGGCGGTCATGGTGTCGCTGGTTCACACCGCAGCGATGATCGGCGCGGGCCTGGGCGCCGCGTGGATCGTCTATCGCTATCTGGGGCTGCGGGCACTGAGGGCCACCTGGCTCGATCTGGACGTGGCGTGGTCGCTGGGGCTCGTCGCGTCGGGCGCTGCGGGCGTGGCTACGGCATTGCTCCATCCTTGATTGCGCGGGTCAGGGGTTGAACGGGGGCGTTGCAGAATGGCCCGCATGAAACTCAAAAGTCTCGTTGCGGTTCTTGTCGTCGTCATGTTGGCGCTTGCGGCGTACTGGTATTGGTCGCCGTTCCTGGCTGTTCGCGAGCTCCAGAGCGCGGCGCAGAAAGGTGACGCGGAGACCTTCAATCGGCACGTCGACTACCCGAAAGTCAGGGAGAGCCTCAAAGGCCAGTTTTCTGCGCTGCTGGCCCGGAAGATGGGTGCGCAGAAGGATTCGGACAATCCGTTTGCCGCACTGGGGAGCCTCATCGGCCTTGGTGTCGTCAATCAACTGGTGGATGCAATGGTCCGGCCGGAGACGGTCATGGCGGCGATGAGCCACGGCAAGCTGGCCCAACCTGCACCCGGTCCTGCGCGGGCACCAGAGAGTGCCCCGGCTCCGCCGGCTGGAGGCGGCGCGCCGGAAAAAGCAGAAAGCAAGCCCAACTGGATCATCGACCGCGAAGGCGCGAACAAGATGACCGCCTATGCGGTGGATCCCGGCAAGCGCGACCAACCGAATGCCGAACGGCTCGGACTTGTGTTCGAGCGCAGTGGGTTTGTCGACTGGAAGCTCACTGAAATCAGGATGCCCATGGCGGTCGCCCAAAAGTAGGAGGACGGCAGTTGTCTTCGGCTGCACAGCCCAATCCGTCCCGAAGCCGTCTGCGCGGCGGCTGGCGCATCGCAGCCATCTTGCTTGCGGTTGTCGCCGTGTTGCTGGCCGCGGCGGCTTTCGCGCTCAGGCAGGCGTACCCGCCGGCGCGCATTTCGGCGATGCTCGCCGAGCAGATCAGCACTGCGACGGGGCGCGCTTTTCGCATCGACGGTGATCTGTCGATTCATCTGTTTCCGACCATTGCCGTGCGCGCGAACGATGTGGCGCTTGCCAATGCGGACTGGGGTTCGCAGCCCGACATGCTGCGGTTTCGCAAGGCGGCTTTCGAGATTTCGCTACGGGATCTGCTCGACCGGCGGATTCGCATCCTGAGCGTTGAAGTGGAAGACGCCGAGATCCTGCTCGAAGGCGACGGCGCCGGCCGCTACAACTGGCAATTCGCGCCGCATCCTCGCGATGGGGCAAAGGCTGCACCGTCATTGGAGATGGACCGCTTCCTGCTGTCAGGCGCCCACGTCACGTACCGCGATGCGCGCAAGGGGGCTTCGCGCGACGTCGAAGTAGCGATCGACTCCATCGGATTGCACGCCAACGGCGATCGGGATCAACTCTCGGGCGTCTTCAAGCTGGGCCCGCAAGAGTGGAAGGCGGAAGGCGAGGTCGGCCGTGTGGCGCGCATGCTCGCCGGGGCCGAGGACTGGCCGTTCGATATTGCCTTGAGCACCGATGGCGCGACAGTCTCTGCGGCAGGCAACTTGGGAACGGGTCCGCGTGCAGGGAGCCTGGAAGCCGCGCTGAAGCTTCAGGTGAGCGATGCAAAGGTATTGCGAAATATCTCGGCGGCGGCGAGTGCGCTGCCGATGCCTGTTGAAGCCACAGCGACGCTGCGGCGTGCGCCGGACGAGTGGCGCTTCGACGAACTGAAGCTGTCCATCGCGGGGCAGGCGCTGAACGGTCGCGTCACCCTGCAGACCCGTCCGCCCAGACCGCGCGTGGACGCGGAGTTGTCGTCCGCGGCGATCGATCTGAAGAAGTGGCTCACGGCCGAGCCTGCGGCAGCGGCAAAGACGCCCCGGGCGCCGCTGTTCGGCGACAAGCCGCTGTTCACCTTCGATGCCTTGCCGGAGATCCCGCTGCAGATCCAGGTCAACGTCGATCGCCTGAACGTGCCCGGAATGCCCGCGGTGTCCGGACTGCAGGCCCGTTTGATATCAGACCAGGGCCGGCTGACGATCGAGCCTCTGTCTTTTGCTGCCGTCGGCGGCTCCGTGCATGGACGGGTCGGGCTCACGCTCCGAATGGGCGAGGCGCCGCGCACCGACTTGCAACTGACTGCGCGGTCGCTTTCCGTGGAGGACCTGGACGCCCAACGGGGCGGCAAGCATTTCAAGGGAGGGCGCGCGAACCTCGACCTCAAGCTGGGGATGACGGGTCGCACGCCAAGGAGTCTGGCGGGGACGTCCCATGGAGACGTGCAGTTGTCGGTGCGAGATGTCGGGTTGACTGGGCGCGCGGCAACGCTGGACCAGGACATCCTCGCGCGCCTGCTCGATACGCTGCTCCCCAAGCAGGCATCCAGCAAGGACCTGGTCGTGCAGTGCCTCGTCGCACGGCTCCCGCTGCGCAACGGCGTGGCGGCGATCGACCGATCGATCGTCATGGAAACCCCGCAGATCGCTGTCGCTGCAAGCGGCGAGATCAACCTGGCGAAGCAGACGATCCAGTTGGCTTTCTTGCCGAGGGTGAAGAAGGGGCTGGATCTCAACCCGGGGAGCCTGGTTCAGCTGCTGTTGCTGAAGGGCTCGCTCGAAAACCCCGAGTTCACCATCGACCCGAAAGGCACCGTACGTCAGGCAGCGACGTTCGGCGTTGCGGCGGCGACCGGCGGGATTTCGCTGCTGGCGCCAGCGCTCTTCGGTCACGCGGGCACTGCCAAGGATTGCGGCTTGCCGTCGTCAACAGGCGGACAGGGCACCAAGTCCAAGCCGCAGCAAGAGGGAGGTGGGCGCAAGTTCAAGGCGCCTCATCCCTTCGGACTGATCGGGCGCTGAGTGGTTACCGTGACGCTTTTGCAAAAGTAAGAAGAAAGTTAAGGAAATATCTTGTTACCTTGAGAATCACTAGGCACAATGTATTACATGCATTCGCAACACCCCTCCAAACCGCAATGGACCACCGCTGGTCTGCTCGGCCTGTTGCGCTCGACCCTGCCTCCTGCAGACAGGAGGCGGGCGCTGACCGCGTCGCAGGATGCCTGCCCCCCGCCGGCGCCGCTCAGCAACCGCCAGCTCATCGACATCGCCGACGAATGGCGTGACCGAACCTGCGAAGGCGACGCCGGCGCCGAATCCGTGGCGCAGGCGCTCGAACTGGTGGCAATGAACCGCGCCGCCGGAAAGCAGAAACGGATTCAGGAAATGGGCAAGCGCCTGTCAGACCTGATGAGGTTGTCTTGAGTTGTCTGCAAGCTCGCCGCGTCCTGCGGCGCCTTGCCCGCAAGGCCCGAATGCGTTGCCCGGCGATGCAGACGGGGTATTGGCATCTTCAATCTACTTTCAACGCCATGAAAACCCAGACCGAAGCGATTCGTGAAGGCTACAACGTCGACTTGTCGGGCCCAGGCAGGCCCTTGGGCGCGCGCGGCAAGTACCCGGAGTTCGAGGTGATCCCTCTGCTGACCGACATGGAAGCGGAGTTGCTCAACACGCTCGGCCTCATCCGCAAGCTGCTGACCGAAGGCACGCCGACCAAGGACGCCCAGGAAGGTGTGGTTCTCGCGATCGACAGCCTTCTGTCCGTCGCCCGTGCCTGAGTCGAACTGTCGAGGAGTGAAAAGATGAACAGCTACCAGACCGCTTCCCAGGCAACCGGCGTCGCGCGCACTCTCAGCAAGACCTCGGCCTGCACGATCGTCGTGTATCAGGCCGGTGCCGGCAAATACGTCACGGCCCGCCCGACGGACTCCGTCAGCGGCCTCGTGATCGGCATCTACCGCAACGGCTATCTGCTGCCGAGCGGCCAACGCGCTGCCTGAGCAGCGACGCAGGCCTTCGACCAAGCCGCTCGAAGCCGCTCGCCATGGCGGCTCGATTCAGCCTCAGGCGAGCAGGTCGCTCAAGGTCCGCGCGATCACCTTGGTTGCGCGCCGCAAGTCTTCGAGTACCACCCGCTCGTCGTTGCGCTTGGCGTGCGATTCGAGCACGGTGCGCGGGCCGGCGCCGTAGATCACGCCCGGAATGCCGGCTTCACCGTACAGCCGTACATCGGTGTAGAGCGGCGTTCCCATCGCCTTGATCGGCTCCCCGAAAATCGCCTCGCCGTGCTTCTGGATCGCGTCCACCAGCGGCTTGTTGCCTGGCATCGGCTTCATCGAATTGGCCAGGAGCAGTCGCTTGATGTCGACGCTGATGCCCGGCATCTGCGCCGCGCTGTCGGTGATCACCTTGCGGATGGTGGCTTCGACTTCGACGGGGTTCTCCTCGGGGATCATGCGGCGGTCGAGCTTGAACACCACCTTGCCGGGGACCACGTTGGTGTTGGTGCCACCTTCGATGCGGCCGACGTTGAGGTACGGATGCGTGATGCCTTCGACCTTCGAAGTCACTTGCTGATAGAGCGTGTTCTGCGCATAGAGCGCATTGAGGATGTGCACCGCGCCCTGTAGTGCGTCGACGCCGGTGGTCGGGATGGCGGCGTGGGCCATCTTGCCGTGCACGGTGATTTCCATCTGCAGGCAGCCGTTGTGCGCGGTGACCACTTCATAGCTGAATCCGGCGGCGATCATCAAGTCAGGCTTGGTCAGCCCCTGCTTGAGCAACCAGCCGGGACCAAGGATGCCGCCGAACTCCTCGTCATACGTGAAGTGCAGTTCGACGCTGCCTCGGGTCGGCTTGGCGACGGCTTCGAGCGCGCGCAGCGCAAAGGTGAAGCTCGCGAAATCGCTCTTGCTCACTGCCGCGGCACGGCCATAGAGGCTGTCGTTGTCGATTTCGCCGCCATAGGGGTCGTGTGTCCATCCTTCGCCGGGCGGGACCACATCGCCGTGGGCGTTCAGTGCCACGGTGATGCCGCCACCGCCAGCATTGCCGTACTTGCGTCGCACGATCAGGTTGGTGATCGATTCGAGACCGTAGTCCTTCACCTCCTGCGCTGGCACTGCGTGCTTTTCAGCCTCAAAGCCGAAGGCCTGGATCAGCTCCGCGGTTCTATCTGCGTGCGGCGCGTTGTTGCCGGGCGGCGTGTCGGTGGGCACGCGCACGAGTTCCTGCAGAAAGCGCACTTCCTCGTCGAAGTGGGCATCGATCCAGGCGTCGAGTTTGTTGTAGTCGGTCATGATGTTCAGGTGGCTTGTGCGGTGGCGAGGTCATCGAGCAGCAGCTGAAAGGCTTGCACCGCCAGCTGGATGTCGTCGTTGGTGCTCGATTCGAGCGGGTTGTGGCTGATGCCCGAATTGATGCCGCGCACGAAGAGCATGGCCTGCGGCATGACCTCGTGCAGCTTCATCGCGTCGTGGCCCGCGCCGCTGGGCATGCGAAAGAGCGGCACGCC
Organism: Variovorax sp. 05N34; assembly: GCF_056397405.1. Lineage (NCBI taxonomy): Bacteria > Pseudomonadati > Pseudomonadota > Betaproteobacteria > Burkholderiales > Comamonadaceae > Variovorax > Variovorax sp. 05N34. The sequence goes on along the minus strand of NZ_JBFTNI010000006.1, from coordinate 329,192 downwards.
CAATGCGTCCACGGCCTTTTCCCAGAGCTTCTGCCACTCGGGGGCGCTCGGCGCCGCTGCGGCGCGCATGGTCTCCTCGAGCGTGTGGCGCACGCCGCGGCGCTCGCAGATTTCCTTCAGCGCATTCAGCACGTCTTCAGCCAATGCGTCGCGCTGCGCGTTGTTCGGCGCACGCAGGTCCAGACTGAACTTGCAACGGCCCGGTACCACGTTGATGGAGCCGTTCGGCACTTCGAGCATGCCGACGGTTGCGACAGAATCGCCATCCTTTGCCGCCCGCTTTTCCGCGAACAGAATGAGTTCCGCCACCGCCGCAGCAGCATCGCGCCGGCGGTCCATGGGCGTCGTGCCGGCGTGGCTCGCCATGCCGATCACCTCGCCGACATAGCGCACACTGCCGTTGATCGAGGTGACGATACCCAGTGGCAGATCCAGTTCGGTCAGCACGGGGCCTTGCTCGATATGCACTTCGACGAAACCGAGGTACTTCGACGGATCGCGCTGGATCTTCAGGATGTCCTCGTCCTTAAGCCCGGCATGCTGGCGCGCTTCGCGCATGGTGATGCCGTCGGCGTCCTTCTGGTCGAGCCAGCTCGGATCGAAATGCCCGATCAGCGCACCAGAACCGAGAAAGGTCGCCTTGTAGCGCTGGCCTTCTTCTTCGGCAAACCCGACCACTTCGAAGCCGAAGGGCAGCCGGCGGTTTTGGCGCTTGAGTTCGCGAACGCAGGCCATGGGCACGAAGATGCCGAGCCGGCCGTCGTACTTGCCCCCGTTGCGAACGGTGTCGTAGTGGGAGCCGGTCAGCAGGGTCTTGGCGCCGGGTGTGCTGCCTTCGTAGCGGCCGACCACATTGCCGACCGCATCGATGTTCACGCTGTCGAAGCCGGCATCGCGCATGTTCTGCGCGATCTGCTGCGCGCAGGCGCGGTGCGCATCAGTGAGATAGGTGACGGTGAGTTGTCCCTTTTCCGCATAGCCGGGATCGGTGTGTACCGCGAGCTTTTCATGCCAGTCCCACACGTCATTGCCCAATGTGGGTTCGACGCCGAATTTATCGTCGAGCCGGATCTCGGCGATGCGATGGATGTTGCGCAGCGCCTCGCCGATTTCGAAGTCGGGATGGTGATGCAGCCGGCGCTCGAAGGTGTCGATGATTTCCCGCTTGAGAAGGCCGGTGCCGCGCGGCCCGCGCACGGCAAGGATGAACGGAAAACCGAATTTGGCGTTGTAGTCGGCATTGAGCTGCTGGATCTTGGCGAACTCTTCAGGCGTGCAGTTGGTGAGGCCCGCCTTGTTCTGCTCGTTCGTCGATTCAGCGGTGAGGCTCTTGCTGACCATCGCCTTGCCGGCGAGTTCAGGGTGGGCACGGATGAGGCCCAGTTGTTCGTCGCGCGATGCCGCGGTGACGACTTGGACCAACGCATGTTTCAGGTGCGCCAGCGAACGAAAGGGGCGCGCCTTGGCTGCGCGTTCGGCGATCCATGGCGAGTGCTCGTAGACGCCGTCGAGCAGCGAAACCAACGCTTCGGTGGATGCGGCATTGAGCTGGTCAATGGTGAGAGTGCCGAGAGTTGCGGGTGCGGTGGTGGCCATGGAATCAGTCTCCGTTCGTGGCGACATAGGGATGCGTCGCCTTCCAGTGCCGCGCGATGTCGAGTCGGCGGCACACCCAGACGCGGTCGTGCGCAGCGATGTGGTCGAGAAAGCGTTGCAGCGCGGTGATGCGGCCAGGTCGTCCGAGCAGGCGGCAGTGCATGCCGATGCTCATCATCTTCGGCGCCTCGTCGCCTTCGGCATACAGCGCGTCGAAGCTGTCCTTCATGTACTGGAAGAAGGGGTCGGCGTGCGAGTAGCCCTGCGGCAGTGCAAAGCGCATGTCATTGCAATCGAGCGTGTAAGGCACGATCAGCTGGGGCACGACATTGCCATCGGTCTTGCGCACCTTCATCCAGAAAGGGAGATCGTCGCCGTAGTAGTCGCTGTCGTACTCGAAGCCGCCGTAGTCGGCCACCAGACGGCGGGTGCGCGGGCTGTCGCGGCCCGTATACCAGCCGAGCGCACGCTCGCCGGTGAGCTGTTCGATGGCCTGCATGCCCAGGCGCATGTGCTCGCGCTCGGTGGCTTCGTCCAGGCCCTGGTAGTGAATCCAGCGCCAGCCGTGGCAGGCGATCTCGTGGCCCAGTTCCTTGAAGGCAACGGCCAGTTCGGGATAGCGCTCCAGGGCCATGCCGACGCCGAAGACCGTCAGCGGCAAGCTTCGCTTCTCGAATTCGCGCAGGATGCGCCACACGCCGGCGCGCGAACCGTACTCGTAGATGCCTTCCATGCTGATGTGGCGGTCCGGAAAGCTCGCGGGATTGAACATCTCCGAGAGGAATTGCTCGGAGCCCGCGTCGCCATGCAGCACGCAGTTCTCGCCGCCTTCTTCATAGTTCAGCACGAACTGCACGGCAATGCGCGCGTTGCCGGGCCATTGCGCATGCGGCGGATTGCGGCCGTAGCCGACGAGATCGCGCGGATAGGGCAGGGTGGTGTCGTAAATCATTGCTCGCCCCCAGGTTGCCCGCACTTCGTGTCGGGCGCCCACCCCCTGCCGGGGGCGCCGCCGATGGCCCGGCGAAGCCGGTTCCATGGCTGCCTCCGAACCGGCGCGCTTCGCGCAGCCGGCACAGCCAGGCTCGTTGGTGAAACACGAACTGAGCAAGCAACGGGGGTGTTTTTCATGCCAATGCCAGGCTGATGTCGTGGGTGGGGACCTTGCGGTCGAAGGTGAGGTTGGCTTCGACGTGCTCGAGGTGTTCAGTCATCAAGCGCACGGCGCGTTCTTCGTCCTTGGCGGCCAGCGCCTTCACGATGTCGGCGTGCTCGTCGTTCGAATGCTCGGCGGCGCTCGCGCTTTGGTACATGAGCGTGATCAGCGCGCAGCGCGAGATCAGTTCACCGAGGATCTGCGCCAACACCGCGTTGCCCATGAGCTCGGCCATGCGAACGTGAAAATCGCCGAGCAGTTCGGTGCGGCCGGAAATATCCTCGCCGGAAACTGCGGCCTTTTCGAGCGCCACGTGCTCCTTGAGCGCCTTGATCTTGGCCGGCGTCACGCTGCGGACGAAGGCGCGCGTCATTTCGGCTTCGAGCATGCGGCGCACTGCGAACACCTGCTTGGCCTCGTCGACCTCGGGTGCGGCGACGAATGCGCCACGCGCCGGTTCGAGGCGGATCAGCTTGTTCTGCGAAAGCTGAAAGAGCGCCTGGCGCACCAGCGTCCGCGACACGCCGAAGTGGTCCGCCAGCTTCTGTTCGGCGAGCTTGCTGCCGGGTTGAAGCCGGTGTTCCACAATGGCCTTGGTGAGTGCGTCGACGATGGCGCGGGTCGTGGTCGAGTCCATGTTTTTCATGATAGACCCAAAGCCAGGAACTGTATACACTTTTGTCGACCGCAGTTTCCCCAATGCACTAAGGAGCACATCCATGGGCCTGAGCACCCACGTACTGGACACGATGCACGGCACGCCAGCCGCCGGCATGGAGGTCGCCTTGTTCACCACCGACGGCACCGGCGAAGACGCGCGTGCCACGCTCGTCAGGCGCTTCACGCTGAATGCCGATGGGCGCAGCGATGGCCCGCTCTACGACAACAACTCGTTGAAGGCCGGCACTTACCGCCTTGTTTTCGATGTCGCCGGTTATTTCAAGGCGCGCGGCGTGGATCTGCCGGAGCCGAATTTCCTGAATCGCGTGGCGCTCGATTTTGGTGTTGCGCGTACCGACCAGCACTATCACGTGCCACTGCTGGTGAGCCCCTGGAGCTACTCGACTTACAGAGGCTCTTGACCGGAGCCGTGAGAGTCTTGAAAGCCCTGCAATTGCCCTTCGGTCAAGGTGTCGAGCTGGAAATGACCCCCTTCGTCCCACAGCCAGGTATCGGTCCACGTCACCTTGCCCATTCGGGTCGGGGCCGGAAAGGGCGCTGCCGAAAGCACGGTGCGCTCGATCTCGGCAATCACCTCGGGCGCATGCTGCGGTGCGCGCATCCAGTGCATCGAAACGACGTTGCCGCTCGCGTCGAGATCGACCTGCAACGTGCCGACCGCATAGAGCAGCGGCGGCAACTGGCCTTCATAGATGCGGCGCTTGTTGATGTCATAGACGTGGCGTGCGGCATCGCGCCGGTAGTCGCGGGCGGTCGCCGCGGTCGATGCGCGCGGCCGGGGGCGGCTGCTGTCGCCCGGGTCGGGCTTGGCGTTGCTGAGCTGGCCTGGGACGGCCCCAGTCAGCGGGGCGGTACCGCAACCGACCAGCCACAGGCTGGAGGCAAGGGCGGCCGCCAGTGCGAGGCGGCGCGACGTGATCTGCATTTTCATCGGCGCGGTTATACCGTGACTAGGTCTGGCTTCCGCAACGTGAGGTTTCGTCCATGACCGGCGCCGTGGACGAACTGCTTGCGCGCTTGCAGGGTGAATCCGGCATTCTTGTGCGCGTCGAATCAACCCAGGGATCCGTGCCGCGCGAGGCGGGCACGTGGATGGCTGTGTGGGCTGATGGCCTGACCGCCACCATCGGCGGCGGCCAACTCGAATTCCAGGCGGCCGATGAAGCGCGCGCCTGGCTCGCGGGCGGCCCGCCCATCGAAGGCGTGCGGCGCTATCCGCTGGGCCCGAGTCTCGGCCAGTGTTGCGGCGGTGTCGTGTTTCTGTCGTACCGCCGCATCGACGCATCCGGCGCGAAGGCGCTGCAATCCGACCTGCTGGCCCATCTCGAGCCGGTGGCCTTGTTCGGGGGCGGTCACGTCGGCGCGGCACTGGCGCGGCTGCTCGCGACCTTGCCGTTTGCCGTGCGCTGGATCGACAGCCGCGACGGCATCTTCCCCGAAGACCTTCCGGCGCAGATCGACACCGAATATTCCGAACCCGTGCAGCAAGCGGTGGCGCAGCTCGCGCCGGGCTCGCGCGTGCTGATCATGAGCTTCAGCCATGCCGAAGATCTGGATATCGTGATCGCCTGCTTGAAGCGCCTTCGCGAGCGCGACGATCTCCCTTACATCGGCTTGATCGGCAGCAAGACGAAATGGGCGACCTTTCGTCATCGTCTCGAGGCGCGCGGTTTTACGGCCGAAGAGATGGACCGCGTGACTTGCCCGATCGGCGTGCCCGGCATCACGGGCAAAGAGCCCGAAGTGATCGCGGTGGCCGTGGCGGCACAGTTGTTGCAATCGCTTCCGTCCGCATGAGGCGCTCAGGGTTTTCCAGCACGTCGCGTCGCGCAAAACCCGAAACTTCCCTCGCAAGAGTGTATACACTTCAGTCCACAAGCCGCAGCGGAGCGAGGCCCATTCGATGGCCTGCGTTCGCGGCACTATTTCTGCTTACAGCGCCCGCAGTGGTGAGCAGGCCTGAACACCACGGCGTCCTCACACGCCGACAAGGTTGAGAGTCAATGGAAAGCTATTACCTCGACTGGGCCAATCTGCTGCTGCGCTGGGTCCACGTCATCACCGCCATCGCATGGATCGGCGCTTCCTTCTACTTCGTGATGCTGGACAACAGCCTCGAAAAGCCGGAAGACCAGGAATCGCTGGACAAGGGGGTCGGCGGCGAGCAATGGGCGGTGCATGGCGGCGGCTTCTACAACATGCAGAAGTACGCGCTGGCGCCCAAGCGGCTGCCGGACCATCTGCACTGGTCGTACTGGGAGAGCTATTCGACGTGGCTCACGGGCTTCGGGCTCTTCACGATGTCCTACCTGTGGAATGCCAGCACCTACCTCATCGACAAATCGAAGATGGACTGGCAGCCCGGCGCCGCCATCGCCGTGGCAGTGGCCTTCTTCGTGGTTTTCTGGATGGTGTACGACAGCATCTGCCAGGTCTTTGGTCAACGCAAGAACGGCGACACCATCGTTGGTGTGCTGGTGGCGATCTTCATCGCGTTTGCCGCATGGCTCGCATGCCACTGGTTCGCCGGCCGCGCTGCGTTCCTGCTGGTCGGCGCCATGATGGCGACCACCATGAGCGGCAATGTCTTCTTCTGGATCATCCCTGGCCAGCGCAAAAACGTCGCGGCACTGCGCGAAGGCAGGCCTGTCGATCCGATCCACGGGCAGCGCGGCAAGCAGCGCAGCGTGCACAACACCTACTTCACGCTGCCGGTGCTGTTCGCGATGCTGAGCAACCACTACAGCTTTACGTACACGCACAAGTACAACTGGATCGTGCTGCTGCTGATCATGCTCGGTGGCGCGGGGATCCGGCAGTTCTTCGTGGTGCGCCATCGGTTCAAGCTGGGCAACGCGCGCAATCCCGCTCCGTATGCGCTCTTCGGTGTTGCGGTGCTCGGCCTGAGCATTGTGTGGATGAAGCCGGAGCCCGCTGCTGAGCCGGTGGCTGGCGCAGCGTCGCAAAAGGTGTCGTTCGCCCAAATCCAGAAGGTGCTCGAGCAACGTTGCTACATGTGCCACGGCGCGCAGGTGCAGATGAAAAACGTGCGGCTCGACGCGCCCGATCAGGTCGCGGCGCACGCCCAGGCGGTCTATCAGCAGGTGGTCGTGACGAAGATCATGCCGATGAACAATGCGACCGGCATCACCGATGCCGAGCGTGGGCTGATCGCCAAGTGGTTCGAGGGCGGAGCAAGTACCAAGTAGCCCCCAGGCTGCGCGCACTGCGTGTCGCTTCGCCCAGCCGAGCGCGGCGGCCCTCTGGCAGGTGGTGGCGGGCGGTGGCTGGCAGTGGGTTGAGACAATGTGGGGAGACAAGGAAAGATCATGAGCTCTTTGAACACTTCGCCCATTCCCGACGCTCAGGGCGCGCCGCGTCAATTTCTTGAACATCTCTATCGGGTGGCGGTCGAACGCGCGCTGCCGCTTGCGAGCATGGGCCCTTGTCTTCCGGAGCCGCCGAAGGGGCGCACTCTGGTCCTTGGCGCGGGCAAGGCCGGCGCATCGATGGCGCAGGCGCTGGAGGCACTCTGGCCGGCCGAGGCGCCGCTGTCGGGGCTGGTGGTGACGCGCTACGGTCATGTTCCGCCGCGTCCCGAAGGGTTGGCGCAGCGCGTCGAGGTTGTCGAGGCAGCGCATCCCGTGCCCGACGAAGCAGGGATGAAGGCGGCCGAGCGCATCCTGGCCCTGACCCAGGGGCTCACGGCCGATGACCTGGTGCTGTGCCTGATTTCGGGCGGCGGCTCGTCGTTGCTGACGTTGCCGGCCGAAGGACTGACCTTGGCGGACAAGCAGCGCATCAACACGCAGTTGCTCGAATCGGGCGCTCACATCGGCGAAATGAACTGCGTGCGCAAGCACCTGTCGCGCATCAAGGGCGGGCGCCTGGCGGCTGCCTGCGGATCGGCGCAGGTCGTGACGCTCACGATCAGCGATGTTCCCGGCGATGACACTGCCGTCATCGCCAGCGGTCCGACGGTGCCCGATGCAAGCACGTGCGCGGAAGCGCTGGCAATTCTCGACCGCTACCGCATCGAAGTGCCGGCGCCCGTGCGCGCCCGGCTCGAAAGCGGGGCCCTCGAAACGCCCAAGCCCGACGACGCCGTGTTCAAGAACCACGTGACGCACCTGATCGCCACGCCCCAGCAATCGCTGGAAGCCGCTGCGGCGGCGGCACGCGCGGCGGGCGTCGCGGCGCACATCCTCAGCGACGAAATGGAAGGCGAATCACGCGAAGTCGGCAAGGTGCATGGCGCGCTGGCACGCTCGGTGTCCTTGCGCGGAGAGCCCTTTGCCCGGCCATGCGTCATTCTCTCGGGCGGAGAAACCACCGTCACGATCCGCCCGCGCCAGCCCGGGCAAGCCAAAGGCCGAGGCGGCCGCGCGGGCGAGTTCTGCATGGGCCTGGCTGGTGCGCTCGCGGCCCGCGACAACATCTGGGCACTCGCCGCCGACACCGACGGCATCGACGGCGTCGAAGACAACGCCGGTGCCTTCGTCACGCCCGACACGCTCGGCCGCGCCGAGGCCGCGGGCCGAAAGCTCAACGATCACCTCGACCGCAACGACGCCTACGGCTACTTCGACGCGATCGGCGATTTGCTGGTCACTGGACCGACACACACCAACGTCAATGACTTTCGGGCATTGTTGATTCTGTAATCAGGTTTGCGGTTCGAGCGGGCAACAGGCATGCTTCGCCCCCGGGAAAACCGAAAACACCGACTGCATGAATCAAAGCCATCTGGGCCTCGTGTCCTATCCAGCCCATCGCTGGACCGCCGACATCGGCCTGCGGATTCGTCGGCATCTGCTCTTGAAAGTGGCCGGAACCACGGCCTTTACCTGGGTCTTCTTTCTCGGATACTTTCATCTCCTGCGCGAGCCAGTCAATCCGGTCACGGTGATGCCTTTGACGGCGCTCGACCATCTGATCCCATTCCAGCCGCAAGCGCTCATTGCCTATTTTTCGTTGTGGGTCTACGTGGGCGTGGCACCGGGGCTTCAACTCACTTTCAAGGAGTTGGTCTCGTATGGCCTGTGGGTGGGCGCCCTCTGCCTGACCGGCCTGGGCCTCTTCTATCTCTGGCCGACCCAGATCCCGCCGATCTCCACCGACACCTCCGACTTCCCGGGCTTTGCCATCCTCCAGGGCGTCGACGCTGCGGGCAACGCCTGCCCATCGATGCACGTGGCGATCGCGATCTTTACCGCCATCTGGGTCGAACACATTCTGCGTGGAGCGCAGGCGCCGGTTTGGCTTCGGCTGATCAACTGGGCGTGGTTTGCCGCGATTGCGTATTCGACCCTGGCCGTGAGGCAACACGTCGTGCTCGATGCCGTTGCCGGCGCGCTGCTTGGGGTTGCCTTCGCGCTTCCGTCATTGCATTGGCGCCCGGGACGAGGCGAATGGGCGCAAAGGCGGAGCGGATATCATGGAATTTCACTGCCCAGGAGGGGTTGAGTTGCGGGCAGGCACAACCAACATTGCCGTCGGCCGGTCGACGGCCAGAGTATGACGACAGACACCGCATCACAGAGTTCGCTCAAGGAACTGCAGGATCTCATCCACGAGAAGTACGGCATCGAAGCGTCGGGACTCGACCCCAACGCCTCCATGCGCGAGAAAGGCTTCGATTCGTTGGCTTTGGTCGAATTCGTTTTCGCGATCGAAGACCACTTCGGCATCACGATGCCGGACGACGACCCGAACATCGACACCTTGGCCGAGCTGGCCGCCGTGGTCGACAAGGCGCGAGCGTCGCAGACGACGTGAACCCGATAGCGGTCACCGGCCTGGGCGTCGTGGCGCCGCACGGCGAAGATCCTGATGCGATGTTCTTGGCGCTGCTGCGAGGCGAGTCCGCGCTCAGGCCTGTTTTCCCGGACCTGCCAAAAGCCGCCGCGGCAGCCACCGTGGCGTTCGACGAATCCCGTTGGTTTACGAAGCTTCAGCTTGCCGGGGTCGACCGCGTCAGCCAACTTGCGGTTGCAGCAGCGGACATGGCAATGAGCGACGCTGGCATTGCGGGCGCGGCCGCCGGACTCGATCCTGAGCGTGTCGGCGTGTTCGCTGGCTGCGGAATGGGCGGCGCGGCGTCCCTGGATGCTGCCTACCGTGGCAACGGCCGCGTGCCGCCCTTGACCATTCCCGCCTATATGCCCAATGCGCCGGCCTCGCATATCGCGATGCGCCATCGAGTTCATGGGCCGGTGTTGACCTATTCGGTTGCTTGCGCGTCATCGAGCATCGCCATCGCCGAAGCCGCGAAGGCGATCCAGCGCGGAGACGTGGACCTGGCGATCGCCRGCGGCAGCGAGGCTCTCATCGTGCCCGGCGTCATCATGGCGTGGCAGGCCATGCAGACACTCGCCAGCTTCGCGCCTGGCGAAGAGGCGACGGCCATTCGACCGTTCGCGAGCGATCGCAAGGGTTTCGCGCTGGGCGAGGGCGCCGCTTTTCTAGTCCTTGAATCCGCCGAACGCGCTCGCGCACGTGGCGCGCGCATTCGCGCCATGCTCGCCGGCTGGGGTCAGAGCTGCGATGCCTCGCACCTGACCAAGCCCGATTCGCACGGCCAGGCACGGGCCGTTCGGCAAGCCTTGCGGCAGGCTGGATTGCAAGCGCGTGACGTCGGTTACTGCAACGCGCACGGCACGGCCACGCGCATCGGCGACTTGGTCGAGAGCGCAGCCCTGGCCGAAGTGTGGGGTGACGACCTCGACCAGTTGAGTGTCAGCTCGACCAAGGCCTTGCACGGCCACTTGCTTGGAGCTGCCGGTGCGCTGGAGGCGGCTGTGACCGTGCTGGCCTTGCAAGCGCGCGAACTGCCTCCCAACGCCCATTGCGCCGCGCAGGATCCGGACTGCAGGCTGAACCTGACACCGGCATCAGGCATGGCGGCGCCCGGGCTCCAAGCTGCGATCAGCAATTCATTTGCGTTCGGCGGCACGAACTCGGTGCTTCTGTTCACGCGCACCTGAGCCTCATGGCGCGGTGATCAGCCGCCCAGATCCCGGCCGATTTGCCGGGCGGAACCGAAGGCCAGGGTGAACCCCAACGCACCGTGGCCCGTATTGAAGAGCATGTTCCGCGGAGCGCTTGCCAGCCGGCCGACCATCGGCACGCCGGTAGGCGTTGCCGGGCGCATGCCAGTCCACGGATGCAGTGAATCGAACCGGCCCGCCCGCGGAAACACCGAGCGGGTCGCTTCTGCGAGCGTTTCGATGCGCGTGGCAGGAATGCTGGCGTCATGGCCCACGAGCTCGGCCATGCCGGCCACGCGCAGCCGAGAACCGATGCGCGCGAACACCACTTTGCGGGCACTGTCGGTCACGTTCACACGGGGCGCCGCGCCGGGCGATGAATCGACGTCGACCGTGATGCTGTAGCCCTTGAGCGGGTAGACGGGCAAATAAGCGCCCAACTGCCGACCTAGCCGGTTCGACGCGGTCCCGAGCGCCATCACGAACGCATCGGCCGCGACATCGCCGCTCCCCGTTTGGACGGCGACGACCTTGCCGCTGCGAATGTCGAAGCCGTTGATCTCGGTGTTCAGGAGAAACCGCACCCCGCGCGCCTGCAGGGCGCGCACGAGCTCAGAGCAGACCTTGAGACAGTCCGCCGCGCACTCGCTGGGCGTGTGGATCGCGCCCACCATCTGGTCGCGGTAGTCCGCCAACGCAGGTTCGATCGCGATGCATTCGTCGGGCGTGACCAGACGCTGCTCGCTTCCCATCGTGCGTTGGAGCTCGAGTTGCCGGCGTGCGCCTTCGAGCGACGTTTCGCTTGAATACAGCACGAGCTTGCCGGTGGCCGAGAAATCGCAGTCGGGATCGATGTCGGCGCGCATCTGCTCGAACGCATCGCGACTCTCGGCGGCCAGCGCGAGAAGGTGGGCCGTCGTCTCGCGCGAGGTCTGCGCATTGCAAGCCGCGAGAAAAGCCAAGCCCCAACGCCACTGCAGCGGATCGAGTTTCGGCTTCAGTTTGAGCGGGGAGGCGGGTGACAGCAGCAGCTTTGGCAACTGCCGCCAGATCGATGGATCGGCCAGCGGTTGCACGTACGAATAGCTCAGCTGCGCGCCATTGCCGCCACTCGCGCCGGCGCCGGGTATTGCGCGGTCGATCACGCTGACTTCGAAGCCCTGGCGGTTCAACTGCCATGCGGTGGCCAGCCCCACGACGCCGGCGCCCAACACGCACACGTGCATCACGTCATTCCTCTTGTTGTTTGGAGCGGTCGACTCTAGGGCCATGCAGCGTGGCCGGGAAATGCCGAAAGCGCCGCGGGCCATAGCCAAAGCTCATGGGATGCGGCATCCATAACATTTGGACATGGGCATGCGTGCAAAAGGAATTGTGACGCTCGCAGGAATGCTTCCTACACTCCGTTGCATCTTCCTCATCGTTCTAGTCACTGAAAGGGCTCGCATGAAAGTTTCCGCCTTGATGGCCACCGTCTTGCTCGCTGGCATCGCGACCGGCGCGCAAGCTGCCGACACTCTCGCGAAGATCGGCGAAACCGGCAAGATCACGCTGGCATACCGCGAGTCCTCCGTGCCTTTCAGCTATCTCGACGGCAACAAGCCGATCGGCTTCTCGGTCGAGCTTTCGAATGCGGTCGTCGAGGCGGTCAAGAAGAAGCTCAATAAACCCAATCTCGAAGTCGCGATGATGCCGGTCACGTCGGCCAATCGCATTCCTTTGCTGCAGAACGGCACGATCGATCTCGAATGCGGATCGACCACCAACAACACTGCGCGCGGCAAGGATGTCGCGTTTGCGATCAATCACTTCTACACGGGCACGCGACTGCTGGTGAAGAAGTCCTCGAAGATCAAGAACTACCCGGACCTGGCGAAGAAGAACGTGGCCACCACCACCGGCACCACCAACGCGATGGTCATGCGCAAGTACAACACCGAGAAGAACCTCGACATGGACATCGTGCTTGCGAAGGACCATGCCGATGCCTTCCTGCTGGTGGAATCCGATCGCGCGGCGGCATTTGCCATGGACGACATCCTTCTCTTCGGGCAGATCGCCAACGCCAAGAACCCGGGCGACTTCGAAGTCGTGGGCGATGCGCTGCAGGTCGAGCCCTACGGTTGCATGCTGCCGAAGGACGATCCTGCTTTCAAGAAGGTGGTCGACGACACCATCATCGGTCTCATGAAGAGCGGTGCGTTCGAAAAACTGTACGACAAGTGGTTCATGCAGCCGATCCCGCCGCGCGGTACGGCGCTGGGCCTGCCGATGAGCCCTCAGCTGCGCGAAAACATCAAGACGCCCAGCGACAAGCCCGCCACTTGAGTTCGCCCCCAGGCTTGCCCACTTCGTGTGGCCTCCTACCCCCTGCCGGGGGCAACACCGGCGGCCCGGCTAAGCCGGTCCGCGGTGTTCCTGGAATTCGGCTGGAAGGGGCGGGGCGCGGGTGACTGACTATTGGAAGGTGTGAAGTGACACGGACTGTGGGCATTCTTGGCGGGATGGGGCCTGCGGCTGGGGCGGACTTTGTTCGGCTGTTTGTGGAGGCCTGTGCGCGGCTGATGCGGGCGCGAGGCGTGGCCGTGAGTGACCAGGGCTTTCCGGAGCACTGGCTGGCGCAGGTGCCGGTGCCGGATCGCAGCGGTGCGCTGGACTCGTCCGATCTGGGCGCGCATCAGCCGCTCGAACCGATGCTCCAGGCGCTGGGGCGTCTTGCTGCGCTGGGCAGTCGCGCAGTGGCGATTGCGTGCAACACGGCACATGCCTGGCACGGCGCTTTGCAGACACGCTTTCCGAACGTCGAGATCCTGCACGTGGCGCGCGAAGTGTCGGGCCATCTTGCTGCGCAGGGCGTGAGAGACGTGGCGCTTATGGCGACCGAAGGGACCTATCGGGTGGGGCTCTATGAAAAGGCGATGGCCGATGCGGGGATGGCGTGTCATCTGCCGACGACGGACGAGCGCCAGATCCTGATGCGGGGTATTTATGACGGCGTGAAGGCCGGCAACATGGCGCTGGCGGAATCGTGTTTTGCCGATGTGGCCGTGCAGTTGGCGAAGCGTCATGGACAGGTCGCCATCGTCATGGGCTGCACCGAGATCCCGCTGGGGCTGCATGGCTCGGCCGCGGTTGAAGGCTTGCGGCTCGTGGATCCTGCATGGGTGCTGGCGTCGGCGCTGGCCGTGCGGGCCTATGACGCAGCGACTGCAAATGAACGTGACGCGCAGGAGCCGCGCCGACAGGCTCGACACGATTGATAAGATGAACCCGCTCCGAGCCGTCCGATGGACGGCTTTTGTTTTGACAACAACGCGCAAGTAGTCATGAATTTGCTAGCCATCATCGCCGCGACCCTGGTTTCCGGCATCGGAAGTGTGTGGATCGCTGCCCTGTTGCTGCGCGTCGGGGTCAGGGGAAGAAGCGGCGCGGGTGGCGTGAATCCGCAGCACCTGTTGAGCCTGGCTGCGGGCGCGCTGCTGGCCACTGCGTTCATGCACTTGCTGCCGGAAGCCTTTGAAAGCCGGATCGAGCCCGGCGTGCTGTTCGGCGTGCTGCTGTTCGGACTGGTTTTCTTCTTCCTGCTCGACAAGGCGGAACTCTGGCACCACGGGCATGAACATCACCATGGTCACGGCCATTCCCATGCACACGATCATTCGCACGGTCATGCGGACCATCATGCGCAAGCCGGCAGCGGCAAGGGCGGTGGCTGGGCCGTCTTGACGGGGGACAGCGTTCATTGCTTCGGCGACGGAATCCTGATCGCTTCCGCATTCATCGCCGACCTTCGCCTGGGCTTGGTCGCCGCCGTCGCGGTGCTGGCGCACGAGGTGCCTCATCACATCGGCGACCTGATCGTCCTTCGCCAGAGTTCGGCGAATCAGCGGGCCGCGCTGGTGAAAGTGTCGCTGGCCGGCACGATGACCGCGCTCGGCGGTGTGGTCGGGTGGTGGTTGGTCGACCGACTTCACGCATGGCTGCCTTATTTCCTCGTTCTGGCTGCCAGCAGTTTCGTGTACGTCGCGCTCGCGGACCTCAYTCCCCAACTGCAGAAGCGCTTGCCATCCCGCCAGACGGCCATGCAGATCGTGTGGCTGGCCATCGGTATCGCGCTCGTGACGCTGGTGAGTCGCCTCGCGCACGGCGAGCACGGCCATGAACACGGCAGCGACGGTGCGGGCGCCGCGCACGAGGCGCATGACCATCAGCAGTGAATGGACACATAACGCACGTTCTGAAACGCTTGTTGCCGCTTTGTTCAAGCGGCTGGTTCGACCGGGGCTCACACTTGGGGTGCATCATGCGCAATATCAGTCAGCCAGGAGTCAGATCATGAGCAGCGCCGACCCCCTTCTGCGTCCCGGAGAAGCCGCAGATGAACCTGAGATCGACGAAACCGAAGACACCTTGCCGGAGGACGCGGAAGACGGCGAATTCGAGGACTCCGAACTGGAGGCCGAAGGACCTGACGACCTTTCGGAAGAAACGGGCATCGACCTTACGGATGCGAGCGAACTGGATGCCGACAACGTGCCGGCTGACGAGGAATTCGATCGGGTGATTCAGGCGCCTGATTGACTGGGCTCGCCCCCAGGCTGCGCGCACTTCGTGTCGCTTCGCCTACCCCCTACCGGGGGCAACACCGGCGGCCTGGCAAAGCCAGTTCCGCGGTGTTTCTGGTGCTCGCCCCCAAGGGGAACGGGCGCGCTTCGCGCGGCCCTGTTTTCCTTACGCTTCCAGGGTGAAGCCTACTTTGATGGTTACTTGCCAGTGGGCGACTTCGCCGTTGACTACGTGGCCACGGGTTTCTGTGACTTGGAACCACTGGATGTTGCGGACGGATTCGCTGGCCTTGGCGATGGCGGCCTTGACGGCGTCGTCGCTGCTGGTGGGGGAGGAGCCGGTGAGCTCGATGAGCTTGTAGACGTGGTTGGACATGGCGTTTTCCTTGGCGATGGATTGCGTCATGGTGGCACATCAGGGGCGTTCGGGCTGGAATATCCTCTCTGGTCATGCAAGTCAGAGTTGACGATCTCTCAGGTCCGCAGATCCACGCATTGCTCGGCGAGCACCTCCGCAGCATGCATGAGGTTTCGCCGCCGGGCAGCGTGCACGCGCTGGACATCGAGAAGCTGCGACATCCGGACGTCACCTTCTGGACGGCGTGGGACGGCGACCAGCTTCTTGGTTGCGGCGCGCTTCGGGAGCTTTCGCCGGAGCACGGTGAAATCAAGTCGATGCGAACGGCGGAGGCACATCGCGAGCGTGGGGTCGCCCGCGCCGTTGTTCACCGCATCATCGAAGAGGCGAAAGCGCGCGGCTATGCCCGCTTGAGCCTCGAAACCGGCGGATCGAAGGCTTTCGCGCCAGCGCACAAGCTGTACGAATCGTTCGGGTTCACGCGCTGTGGTCCGTTCGCGGATTACGTCGATGACCCGCACAGCGTCTTCATGACGATGCCTCTGTAGTCGCCGCCGCAGTCGAAATCCCGGTCGCCGCTACTTCGCGCCGCCGGTGTATTTGCTGACGTCGTCAGCGGTGATGTGATAGCCGCTCACGCCCATCATCGAATCGTTGCGCACGGTCTGCAGCTTGCCGCTGACCCACACGGTGTCCATGGCGCGGAACTTGGCTCCTTGCTTGGGGCGAACATGCAGGATCTGGTTGGCCGGCGGCGGCGGTGTGTGGATGCAGGCCCCGAAGTACGGCACCAGCAGGAACTCGGTGACCTCGCCCTTGTTTTCTTCGAGCGGCACGATGAAGCCCGGGATCTTCACGTCGACGCCGTTCATGGCGGCGTTGGTCGGCGCGTTGTTCGATGCTTCCTGGAGCTTCATCAGCATCTCGTTGGCGCGCGGGTCGCTGTCGTCGAGCTTGCTCAGGTCCATGCCCTTGAGATCCTTCATGGGATCCCAATCCTTGGGCACCAGTTCTTCCCACGAGATGATTCGCGGCTGGCCCGGCAAAGTCTTGGCATCGGCAGGCTTGCCGCCGAGCGGCTTCGTGGGCGAGGTGGCCTGCGGCGAAGGCTCTGCCGCCAGTGCGCCGCTGGCAACAATGACCGCCAGAAGAAAGGAGACAGGAAGACGCAGTGTCATGTTCAGATCCTTGGAGACAGTCCGTCGGCAAGCGACAGACGGTAGGCGCGAATGCCCGGCAGCAGACTGGCGATCCAGCCGGCCGCGATCAGGCTCGCGAGCAATGTCCATTCGTTCAGTGTAGGTTCGGACAAGTGCAGGGCAAGTCCGAACTGCGACTGCAACCAGGGTGAGAGAAGGGCAATGCCGAATGCGGTGAACACGACGCCGATCGCCACGCCCAGCAGGGTGACCAGAGCGCCTTCGAGTGCGAGCAGCGCCATCACATGCCAAAGGCTCGCGCCGACCGCGCGCAGCACGGCCAGCTCTCTGCGGCGCTCGTTCAGGCTTGCCATCACCACTGAAACCAGGCCTGCGAGGCTCACCAGCGCCACGAGCGCCGACATCAGCAGCAGCGCGTTTTCTCCGATGCCGATCACGCTCCACAACTCGTCCAGCGCAACGCCGGGCAAGATGGCCATCAGGGGTTCGCCGGCATAGGTCGAGACCCAGCGCTGCACCGAGAAGACGGCGGCACGATTCTTCAGGCCCACCAGTGCAGCGGTCACGTTCTTGGGCGTGAGATCGAACTTGCGCACCTGCTCCGCCGGGATCTTCACACCCGGCATGGGCGCGCCACCGATCCATTCGAGATGGATCGCTTCCATCGCCGGAAGGCCGATGTGCACCGTGCGGTCGACCGAGGTTCCGGTGCGTTCGAGGACACCGACTACCGTGAAAGGCTTGTCCGCATGATCGGACAGGTCGAGTTCACCGCCGCCATGCGCGAGCGTGATCTTCTGGCCAATGTGGTAGCCGAGCTTGTCGGCCACTTCGGCACCGACCACGGCATCGAACAGATCACCGAATGGCTTGCCTTCGCGCATGCGCAGCGGTTGCCGATTGCCATAGTGAAAGTGTTCGAAATATCCAGGCGTGGTCGCCAGCACCGCGAAGCCGCGGTGCGAGTCGCCGAGCGACAACGGAACCACCCAATCCACCGCGGGTTGCGCGACGAGCGCTTGCACGCTCTTCCATTGCACGTTGTTGGTGGCCGTGCCGATGCGGAAGACCGAGTACAGCAGCAACTGCGTGGAGCCCGTGCGTGCCCCGACGATCAGGTCGGTGCCGGACACCGACGAGGAAAAGTTCTCTCGCATCTCCGTTCGAATGCGTTCGACGCCCAGCAGCAGAAACGTCGACAACGCGATCGAGAGCACGGTGAGCGCCAGCGTGAAGCGGCGGTTCCAGGCGCTGTGCCAGGCGATGCCGAAGAGTGCCGTCATGGCCGCTGGCCGGTCATGCGGCCTCCGTGGATGCGGCCCGGTTGATGTCGGGCAGCAGCACGTGGCGCGAGAAGCGGTCTGCGATGCGCTGGTCGTGGCTCACGAAAACGAGCGCGCTGTGGTTCGTCTTGCAAGCTGCCAGCAAGACGTCGAGAAAGGCTTCGCGCCGGTCTTCGTCGAGCGCGGAGGTCGGCTCGTCGGCGATCACGATCTCAGGGTGGCCGATCAACGCCCGCGCGGCGGCCACGCGCTGCTGTTGCCCGACCGACAACTGCACGGCTTGCCGACGCCACAGGCTGGCATCCAGGCCCATCTGCGTGAGCAAATCTTCTGCCTGCGCCCGCGCGGCGCCGTCGCGCGTGGCTTGCGCCATGCGCCGCGCCGAAAACCGGCACGGCAGCAGTACGTTGTCCAGGACGCTGAGATAGGGCAGCAGATTGAACTGCTGAAAGACGTAGCCGACATGCGCCACCCGCAGGCGATCGCGCGTGGCGCCCGACAAGGCGGACCAGTCGTGCCCGAGCAGCGTGACCCGCCCTGCATCGGCCACCAGCACGCCCGCCAGCAAGGACAGCAGCGTGCTTTTGCCGCAACCGCTCGGGCCATGGAGGAACACGGCTTCGCCCGCGGCAATGTCGAGCCGCTCGATGTCGATGCAGGGAGACTTGGACTTGGCCCCTGGCCAGCCGAAGCGCAGCGATTCTGCCGAGAGGATGAAGCTCACGGGCTCGGTCACTTGCTCCAGACCAGGCGTTCGGCTGGGCGCTTCAGCGTTCGCTTGAACTGGCCCTGCGGCGATGCGATCTGGGCTTCGATCTGTCGTGGGCCCTTGAAGGCATCGAAGAGGCCGATGTCGATGAATTTCGCCGCTGAGGCGTTGGTGCAATTGAAGGCGAAGGTGCCGTCGAGATCCGCGTGGCCCTCGGCTGCGTCGCCCTCCGTCTTGCCCAGGCCGAGGGCAGCGGATCGCAGCGTCACGGGACCGAGCTTGCAATTGGCGGTGGGGTCGATCTTGAAGAGCTGATCGGCGGCGCGCAATTGGGCGATCGCACTGTTGGCGGCCAGCTTTTCGACGTCGGATCGGGGGGCACGCTCGAAGCCGACGAAGTTGTCGAGCGGCGAATCCATGTTGATGACGACGGTGGGGCCGTCGATCACGACGTCAAGCTTGACCTGCCCATGCACGTGCGCACGTTGCGCCTGGGCGAGGGCGGCGAATGGAGTCGCGAGGAAAGCGGCCAGGGTGAGCGAAAGCAGTCGCGAAAAAAGCGCCGAAACAGTTGGCCGGCTCATCGATGTCATGGTTGCGCGCCTTGCCGGGTCGGCAGCCCCGGCGTGTTGCTCCACTCGCTCCAGCTGCCGGCATAGAGCGCGGTCGGACCGAGTCCCGCGATCTGCATCGCGAGCAGGTTGGGCACCGCACTGACGCCGCTGCCGCATTGGTGGACGACCGTCGAGGGGTCCCGGCCCGCCAGCAATGATTCGAACTCGGCGCGCAATTGCGCGGCCGGCTTGAACTTCCCGTCAGGACCGAGGTTCTCGGCAAAGGGCCGGTTCAAGGCCCCGGGGATGTGACCGGCGATCGGGTCCAGTGGTTCCACCTCTCCGCGATAGCGTTGCGCCGCGCGTGCATCGATCACCGTCTGGTCAGATTGCTCGAGCCGGCTTGCCACCTTCTTTGTATCGACCAGCGCGAGCAGCGGCCGGCCGGCGACGAAATTCGACTGGAAGTGCGAAGGTTCCTCGCGGTTGGTGACCGCGCCCCCCGCCGCCTGCCAAGCCTGCAGCCCGCCGTCGAGCACCGCCGCCGCATCGTGACCCATCCACTTGAGCATCCACCAGAGCCTGCCGCAGTAGTTGGCGCCGTTGCGGTCATAGACCACCGCTTGCATGTCGTTGGCAAATCCGACGCTCGACAGCCACGCAGCGAACTTTTCGCGGCTCGGCAAGGGATGGCGGCCCCCCGAGGCTGGCGGGCCTTCGTCCTGCGCCACCAATATGCCGTGTGCGCCCGGCACGCCGTGCTTGGCGCTGAGATCGGAGTCGAGGTTCGCGTACACGGCGCCCGGGATGTGCGCAGCGCGATATTGCAGCGCCCCGGACTCGGGGTTCATCAGGTCGAAACTGCAGTCGAACACCATCATGCGCGCATCGTTTGATTGCAGCCCGATCAGTTGTTCAACAGTGATGAGGGTGGTGTACATGCGAACTCCTTCAATGTTCCTCAGCGGGCGCCTTCGGCAGTTGGCGCTGGCGAAGCGCCGTGGCCGCAATTCCGCTCGCGACGATCAGGCCCATGCCGTACCAGCCCGTCGCATCGATCCGATCGCCGAAAAGCAGCACGCTGTACATCGCTGCGAAGACGATGCCCGAATACTGGAGATTGGCAACCAGGAGCGTACCGCTTTGCGTCTTGGCCGTGGCATAGGCGCGCGTCATGCACAACTGGCCCAAGGCCGCGAGCACGCCGACGGGCAAGAGCCAGATCGCATGGCTCCAGGTCCATTCGCTCAGGGGGGTGAACGGGCCTAGCAACGTGCCGAGGCCGCCTGCCACTGCGGACCCCACGGCGAAGTAGAAGACGGTGCGTGCCTCTGGCTCGCCGAGCCGCGACAGTGCGACCACCTGCATGTAGGCGAATGCGGCAGTGAGCCCCGACAAAAGGCCCAGCAGACCTGCAAAGCCCTCGTTGTCGTTGACAGTGGGCTTGAGCATCAGCACGACGCCGCCGAAGCCCGCGAGCACCGTGAGCACCAAGGGGCCCTGCAGTGGCGGACGCGGTACGCTGCCGTCGCGGCGCGGCACCGGCACCCACGCGAGCAGCGACCCGCCGACCAGGAATGCTGCGATCCAGACGCTGCTCATGTAGTTGAGTGTCATCGCCGTGGCCAGCGGCATGTGCGCAATCGCGAAAAACCACGCGCCGAGCGAAACCACCCCGACCAAGCTGCGCCATGCGTGCATGCCCGGGTAGCGGGTGCCCAAGGTGACGCCGCGACTGCGCGCGAGCACCCAGAGAAACAGGATGCCGATCAGGCCCCGGTAGAACACCAGCTCGGCGCTGGAGAACCACGCCGACGCAAACTTCACGCACACGCCCATCGTGGCGAAGATCAGCGCGCCCAGCACCATCCAGAGCGCTTGCACTAGGCCATCTCGCGGCGGTACCACTCGTGGAATTGCTGCATGCCATCTTCCATGGGGCTCTGATACGGACCGCTCTCATCGTCGCCGCGGAGCATCAGCGCGCGGCGGCCGGCGTCCATGCGCTCGGCGATTTCATCGTCCTCGGCGCAGGTTTCCATGTAGGCGGCCTGTTGTGCTTCGACGAATTCGCGCTCGAAGGCGACGATCTCTTCGGGATAGAAGAACTCGACCATGTTGAGCGTCTTCTGCGGCCCGATCGGGTGCAGCGTCGAGACGGTGAGCACGTGCGGATACCACTCGACCATCACGTGCGGGTAGTAGGTGAGCCAGATCGCGCCGTGCCTCGGTGGCTTGCCTTCGCGGTACTTCAGCAGTTGTTCCTGCCAGCGCTGGTAGACCGGACTGCCGGCGCGGCCGAGCCGGTTGGCAACGCCGACCGTTTGCACCGAGTAATGCCGGCCGAATTCCCAGCGTAAGTCTTCGCAGGTGACGAAGCTGCCGAGGCCTGGGTGGAAGGGGCCGACGTGGTAGTCCTCGAGGTAGACCTCGATGAAGGTCTTCCAGTTGTAGTTGCACTCGTGCAGTTCCACGCGATCGAGCGCGTAGCCCTCGAAGTCGAGGTCCGCGCGGGCGCCGAGGTTTGCCAGGTCCGATGCGACATCGCGGCTTTCGGCGATTCCGCTCTTCTCGAACAAAAGGCCGTTCCATTCCGTCAACGGGTAGTTCTGGAGATTGAGGCAGGGGTCGTGCTGGAAGTGCGGAGCACCGATCAATGTGCCGGTCGTGCGCGGGTCCGCCGCGGCATAGGTCCAGCGGTGCAAGGGGCAGACGATGTTTCCGCCGCTCTGTGCGTCGAGTTGGCCGCGATCCTGGAGGATCAGCGCCTGGCGATGGCGGCACACGTTCGAAATCAGCTCGACGCCCTTCGGCGTATGAACGAGCGCGCGGCCCTGATGTTCCTGGGGCAAGGTGTGGAAGTTGCCCGGTTCGGGCACCGCGAGCYGGTGACCGACATAGCGCGGACCAGCGGCGAAAAGCGTTTGCAGCTCGCGGGCGTAGAGCGCCTCGTCGAAGTACGCGGAAACCGGAAGTTGGCTTGAAGCCTGCTGCAGTTGAAGACTTAAATCAGACATGGGTGACCTGACCAAGCTCCCCACAGGGAGAGAAGAAAAAAGGAACGGAAGGCTGCCGTCTGGTAATGCTAAAGCTTGCGACGGCCCGAAGAAATGGGCCGGCAATTGCCGGCCCTCAAAGTGTCGGGGATTGTACCCCTCGAGATTCAAATCAGCCCCCCGCCCTAAAATGGCGGGTTTCATCCACGAACGCCGCATGCCCAAGGTGCCTTCTTCGCCTTCTTCGCCTTCTTCGTCTGAGCCGGCGTCGCCGACCGCGCCCGATACCGGAGCACTGCCGGCGTCTTACGAGGCGGGTCTCCAGGAACTCGAACAACTCGTCACCGAGCTCGAATCGGGGCAGTTGCCGCTCGACCAGTTGCTCGGCAGCTACCAGAGAGGTGCCGCGCTGCTCGCCTTCTGCCGCGACAAGCTGCAGGCCGTCGAAGACCAGATCAAGGTGCTCGATGCGGGCAGCCTGAAGGTCTGGGCGTCCGAATGAAGGTGGCCGAAACCCTCCGGTGGGACGCCGTTCGGCTTGCAGCGTGGAGCGAACCTCTACTCGCGCGCGTTGAATCCGCACTGTCTGAATGGGTCGGCGTCGACGCGCCGGTTCAGTTGGGCGACGCGATGCGCTATGCCGTGCTCGACGGTGGCAAGCGTCTGCGCCCGCTGCTCGTCCTCGCTGCGAGCGAATCCGTCGGCGGCAGCCCCGAGGCCGCACTCCGAGCCGCCTGTTCAGTTGAATTGATCCACGCCTATTCGCTCGTGCACGACGATCTTCCGTGCATGGACAACGACGTCCTTCGTCGCGGCAAGCCGACCGTGCACGTCAAGTACGGCGAGGCCGATGCGCTGCTGGCCGGCGATGCCTTGCAGGCGCTGGCCTTCGAATTGCTGACGCCAGAAGGAAATCGGATCCCTGCCGAAGTGCAGGCCAACCTTTGCCGCTTGCTGGCGCGCGCCGCAGGCAGCCAGGGCATGGCGGGAGGCCAGGCGATCGATCTTGCGAGCGTCGGCGTGGCGCTCGACGAAGCGCAGTTGCGCAACATGCATCGCCTGAAGACCGGCGCGTTGCTGCAAGGCAGCGTGGAAATGGGCGCCGCGTGCGGCGAGGTCATCGCACCTGAAAGCCTCGCAGCATTGCGCGACTACGGCGCCGCGGTGGGTCTGGCTTTTCAGGTGATCGACGACATCCTCGACGTCGTCGCCGATTCAGAGACGCTGGGCAAGACCGCCGGCAAGGACGCCGCGAGCGACAAGCCCACCTATGTTTCATTGCTCGGCCTCGACAGCGCCCGTGCAGAGGCGCGTCAACTGTTGACTCAGGCTCTTGACGCGCTGGATCGCAGCGCACTGGCTGACACCGCAGCGCTCCGCGCTCTGGCCTACATGGTCGTCGACCGCGATCGATAACGACAAGAATACTCAATGGCTCCGCTGCTTCCTACCATCAACGACCCCTCCCTGCTGCGGCAGTTGGACCGCGCTCAACTCAAGCAATTGGCCGACGAGGTACGCAGCTGCGTGCTCGACAACGTGTCGCGCACAGGCGGACACCTGAGTTCGAATCTCGGCACGGTCGAACTCACGGTCGCGCTGCACCACGTCTTCAACACGCCGCACGACCGGCTGGTGTGGGACGTGGGTCATCAAACCTATCCGCACAAGATCCTGACGGGCCGGCGCGAACGCATGCCGACGCTGCGTCAGCTCGGCGGCATTTCGGGCTTTCCGCAACGTACCGAGAGCGAGTACGACACCTTCGGCACCGCGCATTCTTCGACCAGCATTTCGGCCGCGCTCGGCATGGCGATGGCCGCCCGGCAAAAAGGCGAGGACCGCCATTCCGTCGCGATCATCGGCGATGGCGCGCTGACGGCCGGAATGGCCTTCGAAGCGCTCAACAACGCCGGCGTGTGCGACGACTGCAAGCTGCTCGTCATCCTGAACGACAACGACATGTCGATCAGCCCGCCGGTCGGTGCGCTCAATCGCTACCTTGCGCAGTTGATGAGCGGCAACTTCTACGCCGCCGCCAAGAACGTCGGCAAGAGCGTGCTGCGCGCGGCCCCGCCTCTGTTCGAGCTGGCCAAGCGATTCGAGCAGCATGCCAAAGGCATGGTGGTGCCCGCCACGCTCTTCGAGCAGTTCGGCTTCAACTATGTCGGACCGATCGACGGACACGACCTTGATTCGCTCGTGCCCACGCTCGAGAATCTCAAGCACTTGCGCGGGCCGCAATTCCTGCACGTGGTCACCAAGAAGGGGCAGGGCTACAAGCTGGCCGAGGCCGACCCTGTTGCTTATCACGGCCCTTCCAAGTTCGACCCGGCCGTTGGCCTGGTCAAACCTGCGACCGCGCCCAAGCAGACGTTTACGCAGGTCTTCGGCAACTGGCTTTGCGACATGGCTGCCCAGGACGGGCGGCTGGTCGGAATCACACCGGCGATGCGCGAGGGCTCGGGGCTGGTCGAATTCGAAAAACGCTTTCCTGAGCGCTACTACGACGTGGGCATTGCCGAGCAGCATTCGGTCACTTTCGCCGCCGGGCTCGCCTGCGAGGGCCTCAAGCCTGTGGTCGCGATCTATTCCACGTTTCTGCAGCGCGCCTACGACCAGCTCATTCACGACGTGGCGATTCAAAATCTTCCCGTCGTGTTCGCACTCGATCGCGCAGGCCTCGTGGGTGCCGACGGGGCGACGCATGCGGGTGCCTACGACATCTCGTTCTTGCGCTGCATTCCGAACATGAGCGTGGCTTGCCCGGCCGACGAGGCCGAATGCCGACAACTGCTGACCACTGCCTACCAGCAGAGCCATCCGGTGGCGGTGCGATATCCGCGCGGTTCGGGCGCCGGTGTCGTGCCGCACCAAACGCTGGAAGCGCTGCCGTACGGCAAAGGTGAAATCCGCCGCGAAGGCAAACGCATCGCGATCCTCGCTTTCGGCACCTTGCTCTATCCGGCCCTGCAGGCGGCTGAAGCGCTCGATGCCACCGTCGTCAACATGCGCTGGGCCAAGCCGCTCGATGTCGAACTGCTGCTGAAAGTCGCGGGCTCGCACGATGCCGTCGTGACTGTCGAGGAAGGCGCCATCATGGGCGGCGCCGGCAGTGCCGTGCTCGAGGCGCTGCAGGCGGCGCAACTGCAAAAGCCGGTGCTTCAGCTCGGCTTGCCCGACCGCTTCATCGAACACGGCGACCCGGCCAAGCTGCTCGCCGGCATCGGACTCGATGCGGCGGGCATCGAGCAGTCGATCCGCGCGCGCTTCGAGCCTGCGCCCTGACTTGGCTCAACCGCCCAGGTAGGCGTCCTGCACCTTTGGGTTGCCGAGCAGTTCGCGGCCGCTGCCTGCCAGCACGATCTTTCCCGTTTCGATGACATAGGCGCGTTCGGCGATCTTGAGTGCTTGCCGCACGTTCTGCTCGACCAGGAAGATCGTCAGTCCCGCCTTGTTGATCTCGCGCAGCGTACGGAAGATGTCCTGCACGATGATCGGCGCAAGGCCCATCGATGGTTCATCGAGCAGCAGCACGCGTGGCTTGGCCATCAGCGCGCGGCCGATCGCGAGCATCTGCTGTTCACCTCCCGACAGATTGCCCGCCAGGCCGTCGGCCCGCTCCTTCAGCCGAGGAAAGAGCGAGTAGATGTGGTCCAGATCGTCAGCGCGTTGCGCGCGGCCATCGCGCCGCGTATAGGCCCCGAGTTCGAGGTTTTCGCGCACCGTCAGCGTCGTGAGCGTGGCGCGCCCTTCGGCCACCTGCACCATGCCCGCGCCGACGATCTTGTGAGGCGAGAGATTGGTGAGGTCCTGCCCATCGAGCACGACGCGTCCCGCGGCCTTCTTCACGAGGCCCGACAGCGCCAGCAGCGTCGTCGACTTGCCCGCGCCATTGGCGCCGACCAGCGTTGTGATCTGGCCTTCATGCAACTCGAAGTCGATGCCCTTGACGGCCTCGATGTGGCCGTACGCGACATTGAGCCCTTCGACCTTCAGCAGAGGTGTCGCGCTCATGGAGAGACTCCCTCGTTCGTCGCTTCGTCCTCTTCGCGTCCGAGGTAGGCCTCGATCACCTGGGGGTCGTTGCGGATGTGGTCGGGGTCGCCACGCGAAATGATGCGGCCGAAGTTCAGCACGGCGATGTGCTCGCAAAGTCCCATCACGAAACGCATGTCGTGTTCGATCATGAAGATGGTGTAGCCGCGGGCCGAGATATTGCGGATCTCGTGCATCAGGTCGGTTTTCTCGGTGCTGTTCATGCCGGCGACAGGCTCGTCCAGCAGCAGCAGCTTGGGGTCCGTCGCAAGCGCGCGTGCGAGTTCGAGCTTGCGCTGGTCGCCGTACGAAAGGTTGTCGGCCACGTCTTCGCCCTTGTGGTCGAGCTTGACCCATGAGAGCAATTCGCGAGCTCTGTCGCGCGCGCGCCGTTCTTCGCTGCGGAAGAGGCCCGACGATGCGAGCAGGCCGAAGGGCCCATAGCGCAAGTTCGCATGCATCCCAACCATCACGTTTTCGAGCAGCGACATCTCCTTGAAGATGCGGATGTTCTGAAAAGTRCGAGCGATGCCGCCGCGCGTGATCTGGTAGGGCTTGAGCCCGGCGAGATCGCGTCCTTCGAACCGGATCGTGCCGCCCGTGGTGGGCAGCAGTCCCGTCGTGAGATTGAACACGGTGGTCTTGCCGGCGCCGTTGGGACCGATGAGTCCGAACACGCCGCCTTCTGGGATTTCGAGGTTCACGTCCTGCAGAACCTTGAGTCCCCCGAAGTGACGTGAAACGCCATCGAGCGTAAGCAGCGGCGCCGTCATGCTGTAACCCCCTTGCGTCCAAACCATTGGCGGAAGCGCGCGGGGTCCCAGATGCCCTTGGGCAGGAACAGCACGATCAGCACCAGGATCACGCCGTTCAGCACGAGCCGGAAATCGCCGAATGCACGCAGCGCTTCGGGCAAGATCGTCAGGATCACGCCGCCGAGCACGGGCCCGGTCAGGCCGTTGATGCCGCCCAGCACCGTCATCGTCAGGATGTCGACTCCGCGGTCGAAGCCGTATTCGTTCGGTCCGATGAAGAAGGTGAGGTGCGCGTTGAGCACGCCCGCCAGGCCGGCGATCGCGGCGCCCAGCACGAAGGCCAGCATCTTGTGCCCGCCGACGTCGATGCCCATCAGGCCGGCGGCGGTTTCGTCTTCCTTGATGGCTTCGAAGGCGCGGCCGATTCTTGAGCGGCGCATGCGCCATAGGCCCAGCAGCACGAGCACCACCGCCAAGCCGACATGCCACCATTGCGTGGATTGAGGGATGCCATTCAGGCCCAGCGCACCGCCCGTGAGCGATTCAGCATTGAGCACGATGATGCGCACCACTTCGCCGAAGGCCAGCGTGGCCATGGCGAGGTAGACGCCAGACAGCCGCAGCGTCGGCTTGCCGATGACGAACGCCGTGAGGGCTGGCGCCGCCATGCCTGCTGCGATAGCAACGGGGAAGGGCACGCCGTAGGTCATGGTGAGGATCGCCGAGGTGTAGGCGCCGATTCCCATGAATGCGGCATTGGCCATCGCGAGCATGCCGCACGAAAGCGTGAGCCAGATCGACAATGCCAGCAGCGCGTTCGTGCCCAGCGTGAGAACCAGATTGCTGTAGACCGACCAGAGATTGTCCAAAGCGCTCATTTGGAAACCTCCGCGCTGCGCGCTGCGGAGCGAGCTTGCTTGAAGCGGTTCGGCGCGGCGCTCATACCTTGCGCTCCTGCACGGTGCCGAAGAGGCCCTTCGGCCGCACGAGCAGCACCAGGAAAAGCAGGCCGAAAGCGACCGCGTCGCGCATGGTCGAACCGATGTAGGCCACCGACAGCACTTCTGCGAAGCCGAGGAAGAGCCCGCCGAGCATTGCGCCTCGAATATCGCCCATGCCGCCCAGGATGATCACTGCAATGCCCTTGTGCAGCATCGGCTGCCCCATGAGCGGAAACACGGCATTTGAATAGAGGCCAATCAGCACGCCAGCAAGTCCGCCGAGCGCGGCCGCCGCGAACGAGGTCAGATAGAACAGCCCTTCGACATTGATGCCGAGTAGGTGGGCCGCCTTGGGCGATTCGGCGATGGCGCGCAGGGCGCGGCCGAGCTGCGTGCGCTTGAGCGCGACCATGAGCACCGCCATCAGCACGAAGGACAGCAGGATGATGCCGAGCTCCAGCGCGGTGAGATGGATGCCGGCGAGATCCAGCGATTCACCCGACACCACACCTGCCGGAAAGCGCACGTTCTGCGCACCGAACAGGCCCTGTGTGCCGTTGTTGAGAATGATGGCCACCCCAATCGTCGCGATCATGGGAATCAGGTGAGGTGCGTTGCGAGCCCGAAGCGGCCTGAGCACCAGGAAGTCGATCAGCAGCCCGAGAAGCCCGCAAAACACGAACGCAAACAGCAGCCCGGCCCAAAGAGGCAAATCGAATCGCGCCATGGCCTGCACGGCCGCATAAGCGCCCACCATGAAAACCGCGCCGTGCGAAAGATTGATGACGCCAAGCACCCCGAAAATCAGCGTGAAGCCCAGCGCAAAAAGCGCATAGACACACCCCAGGGAAAGTGCATTGACAAGTTGCTGTTCAAGCATGGAATTTCTATCCAGAAGAAAGCGGGGCCGCCCAAAGGCGGAGATCCCCGCTATTCGTGAAACACCGCGGAACCGGCTATGCCGGGCCGCTGGTGTTGCCCCCGGCAGGGGGTAGGCGAAGCGACACGAAGTGCGCGAAGCCTGGGGGCGAGCTCTACTTCGTGATGACGAACTCGTTGCCCTTCGTCACGCTGACGATCGGCAACTGCTGCGCGTCATAGCCTGCGGGCTTGCCGCTCTTGTCGTTGGCACGGCGGAACTGGAATGCGCCAGTCGCACCGGTCCACTTCACGGCAGGCAGTGCGTCGCGCACGGCGGCACGGTCGGCCGGGAGGTTGCCCGTGACCTTGACGTTCTTGAGCGCCTGGGCGGCGATGTACATCGCGTCGTACGCTTGGGCGGCGAACTGGTCCGGCGCCGTCTTGTACTTCTCGGTGTAAGCCTTGATGAACTTGGTGTTCTCCGGCGTCGCATTGCTGGCCGACCATGGGCTGCCCACGTACAGGTTGTCGGATTGGCCCTTGGCCAGTTCGAAGACCTTGACCGAATTCATGCCGTTGCCGCCGATGATCGGCACGTTGAGCCCCAGTTGGCGGGCCTGCACCATGATCGGCGCGCCCTCGGCGAGCAGTGCGGACAGCACGATCGCATCGGCGCCGCTGGCCTTGATCTTCGTCAGCTGTGCCTTGAAGTCGACGTCGCCCTTGGCGAAGGTTTCGGTCGTTGTGACGGGGATCTTCAGGTCATCGAGCGCCTTCTTGAAGTTGTCATAGCCGCTCTTGGTGAACACGTCGTCGTTGCCATAGAGCACGGCGACCTTCTTGATGCCGGCGTTCTTCACGGCGGTCTTGATGGTCTCGGGCAGCACGTCGGCTTCGGTTACCGAGTTGCGGAAGACGTAGTCGCCGATGGAGGTAATGCCGTCAGCCGTGTTGGACGTGCCGAAAGCCACCGTCTTTCCAGCCTGGGCGATCGGGTCGGCGGCTTGCGCGGAGTTCGACAGCGTCGGGCCGAAGACCATCAGGACCTGGTCCTGGAAGATCAGCTTCTTGAAGACGTTGATGGCCTCTTCTTTCTTGCCCTGCTCGTCGGCGACGACGAGATCGATCTTGTTGCCATTGATGCCACCGGCAGCGTTGATTTCTGCGGCAGCGAGTTCGAAGCCGTTGCGAATGGCGACGCCGTACTGGGCTGCGCCGCCCGACAGGGCTTCGGCCACGCCGATCTTCAGGTCGGCGGCCTGGGCGGCCGTGCCAAAAGCGGCAAAGGCAGCAAGCGCGGCGCCTGCGAGCAGCGAAGTCTTGAACGAGAGTTGTCTCATCAGATGGTTCTTTCAGGGAACGGGTGGAACGGGGGCGGCCATTTTAAAGGCCGCTGGTAACCAGTTCCTACAATTGGCCCCCTTGTTTGTCTCTCGTTTTCCTGGAGTCTCGTTCGATGCGGCGTCGTTTTCTGATTCAACGTGGAGGGATCGCCGGTGTGCTGGCAGCCGGCATCGCGCCAGCGGTGCATGCGCAGGCCGTGACACGTTGGCGCCTTGCGTCGAGCTTCGCGCCGCCCTTCGACATCCTCCTGGGTGCGGCCCAGAGCTTTGCCCGCAAGGTCGGCGAAATGAGCGGCGGCAGATTCCAGATCGACGTTCATGCCGCAGGCGAACTGATGTCGCCGCTGGGCGTGCTCGATGGCGTGGAGCGAGGAGCGATCGAGGCTTGCCATACGTCGGGAGCCAATTTCTTCGCAAAAAACCCGGCGTTTGCATTCGGCGCGGCGATCCCGTTCGGCATGAACGTACGGCAGCTCGCTGCCTGGATGAATGAAGGCAACGGTCTGAAGCTCACACGTGAATTTCATGCCGGGTTCAACGCGATCAACTTTCCATGCGGGAGTGCCGGCGCGCAGCAGCTCGGCTGGTTTCGCAAGGAGATCAGGGATGTGCAGGACTTCAGGGGCCTGAAGGTCCGCGCGGGCGGTTTGGCCGGGCGAATCTTCGCGCGGCTTGGAGCCAGCCCTCAGGAGCAGGCCGGCGCCGCCGTCGGCGCGGCCATAGGAACGAGCCCTTATGACGACCAGAAAAGCGGCGTTGCCAAGGGGGTGCGCCATGCCTATTTCCCCGGCTGGTGGGCTGGCGCCTTGCAGCTCGACCTGCTGGTCAATCAGAAGGCATTCGATGCGCTGTCTGCCGATCACAAAGCCATCGTGCAGGCGGCGAGCGCATCGGTAAATTCCGAGGTCCTCGCCAAGTACGATGCGCGAAACCCGGCGGCGATCCGGCAGTTGACCGGGGCCGGGGCATTGTTCAAGCCCTTTCCGCGGCGCGTGATCGACGCAGCATTCAAGGCATCGATGGATGTCTGCAGCGAACTCAGTGGCTCGGATGCCTTCTGGAAGAAGATCCACGGCGACTACCGCGCATTCCAGAAGGAGCAACTCTTCGGAGACCGCTTCCTCGCGTCACCGTTCGACACCTATATGCAATCCGCGAAGCTGTAGGTCGAAGCACGGTGTCGCCATAATGGCAGATGCCTTCGAGCCTGCCGCCAAGTACGCCATTCAGCGCCTCGGGCGTGCCGCATTCGATCGACTCCCCGGCCATGCGCAGTGCGGGCCGTGAATTGCTATCCCTTGCGCTGATCGACGCGCGAAACCATACGCTGCATCTCCTGTCGCTGTACGAACAGGCGCTCGGCTCCGCGGCGCTCGTGGTGCCGCAGGAAGAGGGCATCGATCCGCCCGTCTGGCTCGCGGGTCACATCGGCTGGTTCGCGGAATGGTGGATCGCGCGCAATACGCAGCGCGCTTTCGGCCTCCAGTGTCCGGTGCGTCCCACGCGGCTCGCGGCCATCGAACCGAACGCCGACGCGTGGTGGAATCCTTCGCAGATCGATGGGTCGGAGCGTTGGTCCGCCGACATGCCCGACTTGGCGCAGACCAAGTCCTATCTGCTCGAAACGCTCGAAAGCACTCTGGAGTTGCTCGAGCACGCGGCTGAGACGGATGCGGGTCTTTATTTTTATCGGCTCGCATTGTTCCATGAGGATCTTCGCGGCGAGCAACTCGTGGTGATGGCGCAGACGCTCGGGCTGCCCCTGGGCGTCGAATTTCCGGCCTCTGCCGTGACTCGTGAACCGCTGCTCGTTCCGGCGACTTCGTGGGAACTCGGACAACCGGATGCGGGCTTCATCTTCGCGCAGGAAGGCGGCATGCAGCGCGTCGACGTTCCTGAATTCGAGATTGACGCCCAGCCATTGACGTGGAGCCAGTACGTCGAGTTCGTCGATGACGGCGGCTACGACCGGCCGGAGTTCTGGCGCCCGGAGGGCCTGCAATGGCTCGCAGCCCAGACCGAAGGCCGGCGCGGCCCGCGGCACGTCGAGCAGATCGGCGCCGCGCACCACGGCAGCGGTGGCTCTGTGCTGCGGCAGCATTTCGGCAGGACCATGCGTGCGGCAGGCAGCCACAGCGTGGTGCATGTGAGTTGGTGGGAGGCCGACGCCTATGCGCGATGGGCGGGTCGGAGGATCGCGACCGAAGTCGAATGGGAGATTGCCGCTCACACTGCGACGCGCCGCGGCTTCCGCTGGTCGGACGTGCACGAGTGGACCGCGGGCACGCTCCAGCCATGGCCCGGCTTTCACGTCGATCCTTGGAGCGAAGGCGGTCCGTTCGATCCGCGGCCTGCATTCGGCAAGGCCAGAGTGCTGCGCGGCGCTTCGTTCGCGACCCGGGCGCGAATGCGATCGCCGAAGCGAAGGGGCTTCGCGCTGCCGGACCGCGACGATGGATTTTTCGGTTTCAGGACTTGCGCCATCTGACCCACTCACAGGAGTCTCCAACCATGAAAGCAGCCGTGCTCGGCGAATTCGGCAAGCCCCTCGTCATCGAGGACATTCCCGTGCCCGAGCCGCAGGCCGGTGAGGTGCTTATTGAAGTGCTTGCCTGCGGCGTGTGCCATTCCGATCTGCACATCGTCGAAGGCGACCAGCCCGGATTCCGTGCGCACACCAAGCCGCGCGTCGTGCCCGGGCATGAGGTCGTCGGAAGGGTCGTGCGCATCGGGGACGGAGTGACGGAGCTTCGCGAAGGCGATCGCATCGGCGTTCCATGGCTCTACCGCGCTTGCGGCAAATGCGAGCAATGCCTGGAAGGCAATGAGAACCTGTGTCGCAAGGGATCGGCAGTGACCGGCATGTCCGTCGACGGCGGCTTTGCGCAATTCATGTGCGCGAATGCGGCCTACGCGGTCCGCATCCCCGATGCATTGAGCGACGAGCAGGCAGCGCCGCTGCTCTGCGCCGGCGTGACGAGCTATCGCGCGCTCAAGAAAGCAAATATCGCTCCGAAGCAGCGCGTGGCGGTGTTCGGTATTGGGGGGCTCGGGCATTTGGCCGTTCAGATCGCGCGTTCGATGGGCGCCGAGGTCTTCGCGCTCAATGTGAGCGACGCCAAGCTCGACCTGGCTCGCGAACTGGGCGCGGACCATGCGCTGAACGCAGCGGATCCCGAAGCGCTGGCGATGATCCGCAAAAAGGGCGGGGCGCATGTGGCTGCCGTCACCTCGGCCGCTCATCCGGCTTATGACGCGGCGATGACGATCCTTCGCCCGGGCGGCACTGTTTGCGTCATCGGCCTGCCGTCGGATCCTCTGCGATTCCACGCTCTGGCGCTTGTCGGCAGCGAAGCGCACATCGTCGGGTCGGCTGTCGGCACGCGCGAAGATCTGCGCGCGGTGCTTGATCTCGCAGCCCGGGGCGAATTGCATTGCCGCGTGGAAACGAGCCCGCTTTCGAGGGTCAATGAAGTCTTTGACGCCATGCGCAGCGGCAGCATTGCGGGTCGCGTCGTGCTGGACCCACGAAGCTAGAGCTAAAGCGCCCGCACTCAACGGTCCATGGGCAAGTAAAGGCTTTCCTTCACTTCTTCCATCACGACGTAGCTGCGTGATTCGGCAGTCACCGGCAGTTTCTTCAGCAGGCTGCCGAGCAGGTCGCGATAGTCGCTCATGGCCCGAAGGCGCGCCTTGATGAGGTAGTCGAAGCCACCCGACACCAGATGGCATTCCATGACCTCCGGCACCAGCAGCAGCTCCTGCCTGACCTTGTCGAACACGTCGCCTGACTTTGAAGAAAGCGTGACTTCGACGAACACCAGAAGCGTCTTTCCGATCGCTTGAGGATTCACGCGGGCGTAGTAGCCGGTGATCACGCCTCCGCGCTCCAGGCGGCGAACGCGCTCGGAGCAAGGGGAGGTGGAGAGGCCGATCTGCTCCGCCAGATCCGTCATGGAGATTCGGCCCTGCCGCTGCAGCACGTCCAGAATTTTCCTGTCGGTACGGTCGAGTTCCATCATTCACTCCTTGCAGGCCCCTGGACGATCTTCGGCGGCAAAAATCGCTGCGTTGGTGCCAAATTTCAGCGAAGTTTATGGCAAATGAAGCAATAAGCTTTCAGCCTATCCTGCATGAATGAGGTCTCGCAATGAAAGTGATCGTTCTCGGCGGTGGCGTGATTGGCGTCACGACAGCCTATTACCTTGCGCGCTCCGGCGCCGAGGTGACGCTCGTCGATCGCCAGGACGGCCCGGCGCAGGAAACCAGCTTTGCCAACGCCGGCCAGGTATCCCCCGGCTACTCGACACCTTGGGCGGCGCCGGGCATTCCCCTCAAGGCGCTGAAGTGGATGTTCCAGAAGCACGCACCGCTGTCGATTCGGCCCGATGGCTCGCTGTTTCAACTCCGCTGGATGGCCGCGATGCTGAAGAACTGCTCGCCCGAGCGCTATGCCGTCAACAAGGAACGCATGATGCGCGTGGCCGAATACAGCCGCGATTGCCTGCGTGAGCTGCGCGCGGAGACGGGCGTGAGTTACGAGCACCGCACGCAGGGCACCCTTCAGCTATTCCGCACCCAGGCGCAACTCGATGCCGTGCAGCGCGACCTGGCAGTGCTCGAGGAATGCGGCGTGCCTTATCAATTGCTCGACCGAAGCCAACTGACCAGCGTCGAACCAGCGCTGGCGCGCACGGGCGATCTGCTCGCGGGTGGCCTGCGCCTGCCGAACGATGAAACTGGCGACTGCAATCTCTTCACGCAAGGACTGGCTGCGGTTGCGCGCGGGCTGGGCGTGAATTTTCGCTTCGGCCAGTCGGTTGAAGGGCTCGCCACCGAAAGCGGGCGCATCACTGGCGTACGCCTTGCTGGCGCGAACCCGGAAGTCCTCACGGCCGACCGCTATGTGCTCGCCTTCGGCAGCTATTCGCGTGACTTCATCGCGCCGCTCGGCCTGGACCTTCCCGTTTACCCGGTCAAAGGTTATTCGCTGACAGTGCCACTGGTCGATCCCGCGCTGGCGCCGCAATCCACCGTGCTCGACGAGACCTACAAGGTCGCGGTCACACGTTTCGACGATCGAATTCGCGTCGGCGGAATGGCCGAGCTGGGCGGGTTCGACTTGCGGCTGAATCCAAACCGCCGCGAGACGCTGGAGCGCGTGATCACTGATCTCTTCCCTTGTGGCGATCTGCCCCGCGCCACCTTCTGGACAGGGCTCCGGCCAATGACGCCCGACAGCACGCCCATCATCGGCGGCACGCCGTACATGAACCTGTTTCTCAATACGGGCCACGGCACGCTGGGCTGGACCATGGCCTGCGGCTCCGGCAAGCTCGTGGCCGACCAGGTGATGGGCCGCCGCCCGGACATCCGCACGGATGGTCTGTCGGTCGATCGCTACCTGGCGCCTCATTCGCGCGGCGGGCGTATTGCGCATCCTGCGGGCTTGCCTGCCTGACATCACGCCGTGACAGGATTGAAGTACAACCAGTCGCATGAGCCTCACCGTTCCAGACATCGTCGCCCTGTTCGAATCCAAGGGCCATGCCCAATATGACGGCGAGCCCGTGACACAGCTCCAGCATGCGTTGCAGACAGCCCATCTGGCCGAGCAGGCGGGGTCGGACAGCGCCTTGATCACCGGGGCGCTGCTTCACGATCTGGGGCATCTTCTGCACGACTTCGGCGGCACACCCACGCGACAAGGGTTGGACGATCTGCATCAATACCGTTGCTTGCCCTTTCTCCGCTCGCTGTTCAGTCCTGCAACGCTCGAGCCGATCCGGTTGCACGTGGACGCCAAGCGATTCCTGTGCGCAAGGTTCGAGGGCTATCACGCGTCGCTGTCTGCCGACTCCCGGCGCAGCCTGGTGCTGCAGGGTGGCGTCTTCGATGATGCTCAAGCGCGAGCCTTCGAGGCACTGCCGTATGCCGGCGACGCCGTGCGCCTGAGGCAGTGGGACGACGCTGCCAAGTCGGCAGATGCCGAAGCGCCTTCGTTGGCGCACTTCGTTCGTCACATGGAATCCTGCTCGACCGAGCATCGGAGCGCGCCGCCGCGCACATGACCTCCCAGGTCATCGACCGCCTGCGCTGTCACGGCGACCATTCCTTCACCCCGCGACGTTGCGGGTGTTGAA
The DNA here is from genome assembly GCF_056397405.1 of Variovorax sp. 05N34. Classification (NCBI taxonomy): domain Bacteria; kingdom Pseudomonadati; phylum Pseudomonadota; class Betaproteobacteria; order Burkholderiales; family Comamonadaceae; genus Variovorax; species Variovorax sp. 05N34. The sequence continues at coordinate 293,064 of NZ_JBFTNI010000006.1, read as the reverse complement.
CACCGAAAGGAATCGCCATGAACACCGCCATCCCTGATGCCCAACATGTGGCCGAGAACTACATCGCCGTATGGAACGAAACGGACGAATCACGTCGCCTGAATCTGCTCGAGACGCATTGGAACGACGATGCGCGTTACGTTGACCCTGTCGCACGAGGGAGCGGACTCGCGCAGATCAGCGCCTTGATCGGCGTGGTACATCAGCGCTATCCGGGCTTTCGTTTTGCGCTCAAGGGCCGGCCCGATGGCCACGGCGATCAAATGCGTTTTTCGTGGACGCTCGGCCCGAGCGGCGCGGACGACCTGATCGAAGGCACTGACTTCGTGCAACTCGAAGCAGGCAGGCTGCAAGCGGTCACCGGCTTCCTGGACAAGGTGCCCGCGGCCGCTTGAGTCGCTAGACGCCGGCCGAGGTCGCCTGCTCGAGTTCTCGCCGGATCGCCGCTGCGCTTTCGGGGCGCACGAGTCTGGCGAGTTCCTTGCCTTCGCGCATGAAGATCAGCGTGGGCCAGAGCTTGACCCGGAACGAGCGCCCCAGGGGTCGCCCGCTGCCGTCTTCGATCTTGAGGTGGCGCAGCGGTGGCGCCCCGGTGAGGGCTTCCGAAATCAGAGGCTGCGCTGCCTTGCAGAAGCCGCACCAATCGGTGCCGAATTCGACCAAGGTCAGGCCAGGGAGTGCGTCGACTTCAGCGCGTGAAGGTGCAACGGTCGCATAGCTTTGGTTCATTCGTGTGATTCTGCTTGACCGGCAAAAACCGCGCTCACGGCATCGCTGGCGGGCAAGGATCAGCTCAGCAGTCTTCCGTTGGCGCTGATCACGGCAACGTCCACGAACTGATTGCCTTCTCGGTTGCTGCGTCCGAAGTTGATCTTCACGCCGCCGAGGTCGTAGCTCTCGATGTGCTCCAGCCCCGCGATCACGGCTGCGCGCGTGGGCGAAGGACCGGCACGGCGCAGGCCTTCGGCCAGTACGGCAGCGTCCATGTAGCCTTCGAGGCTTGGCAGCGAAAACTCTTTGGAGCCGTTGGCCAGCATGTCCGCCTGATAGCGGCGGACGATTTCGAACTTGGTCGCGAAGGGCGAGGGCACCACCATGGCAAAGCCCAAGCCGTGCGCAAGTTCGCCCATGGCGCCGAGCGAGCCTGCGGTGATCGATAGGCCATAGGCGCTGCTCTTGCCGCCGGCGGCGCGCAGGGCGCGGACAAAGGCGGGCGCGGTGCCTGCGAGGCCGATGATGACGATCTGCGGCGCCGCTTCGGCGATCTGCTTGGCGGCGGGGTCGACTTCCATGCTGGTCGTGCTCGGCGTGCTGGCGATCACGGCAGGTTCGATCTTGGCCTTGGCGAGCGCCGCCTTGAAGCCCGCGAGCAGCGACTGGCCCAGCGGATCGTTCGAATACACGAGGCCGATGCGTGACTGCCCGAGCACGGCCGCGGTGGCCACGAGCTTATCGATCTCCTGGTCATAGTTCGCGCGGACCCAGAAGGTGTTCGGCGCCGCTTTCTTGCGCAGCGAGACGGTGCCTGTGTTGGGGCCGACAACGGCCATGCCGGGGACGGCGTCGCTCACTTCGGCCGTCTGGCGCGTGCCGAGCGGATGCACCATCGCGAGCACCGAGCTGTCCGCCGCGAAGGCGAGGGCGTTGGCCTTCGCGTTCTCGGGCTTGAACTGGTCGTCGGCCATCACCAGTTCCACCTTCGTGCCGTTGATCCCGCCAGCGCGGTTCAGTGCATTGAAGTAGGCGCTCGACCCGAGGAAAAGTCCTGTTCCGTTCGCCTTTTCGACGCTGCTGTTGTCGAAAGTCGCTCCGACACGGATGGCCTTCGCCTGTGCAAATGCGGGAAAGCCGAGCCCGACTGCAACCGCAGCGCCACTCAGGCGGCCAAGCACTTGGCGTCGCGTGGACTTTGGCGACACGGAAAAGGTACGGGCCTCGGATGCGCTCATGGTCAACTTCCCAGTCGTGCCGCCGGAAGGCGTGCAATTGTTTTTAACAACTGCTGACAATAGCAACTAAATGTAAAGCGGTCACTACCTCGGGTAGGTTGAACCTGCGCCGGTGTGGCAAACAACACGAAGTCTGCCCAGGTGGGCTGAGCGTGTTTCAGCGGCTGCCTTTTCAGCTCAAGCGGCGGCTGCGTGTCAGCTTGCGGTAGACGGTCGCGCGACTGATGCCCAGTGCACGGGCCGCTTCGGCGACGTTGCCGCGCGCCTCGTCCACTGCCTTGCGGATCAGCGCGGTTTCGACGTCGCGCAGCCGCGGTCGGCTCGTTCCGCCCGGCGCATGAAGCGTGCGCGCGCTCGTCAGCTGAGCCCGAGCCTGCACGCGCAAACCCGACCAGAGCGGCACTTCAAGCATCGCTTCGCCACGTCGTGCCGCGTCAAAAAGCATTTGCGGCGGCAGCGCGAAGAGATCGTGGCAGTTCAAGAGCGGCCCGGCCGCCAGTGGCCGATGCAGCATGTGGCGGGCGGCAGCATTGGCGCCGGTCACGTTTCCGTCGGCATCGATGCACAAGAGCCCTTCGGTGTCGGCGCCCGTGGGACACCCCGGCCAGCCGATATGAAGCAGCAGCTCGCAAGGATGATGCTGCAGCAGCCCGTTCTCAATGCTGCGCGCCGACAGCGCCGCCAAATGCCGAAGCTCCGGCCGCTCGACGACCTGCACGCCTGTCAGATCCAACATGCCGATGCATTCGCCCTGTGGCCCGAACAGCGGCGCACCCGCGCAGCTGTAGATGCTGGTGTCTTCGAAGAAGTGTTCGCCGCGATGCAGCCAGACAGACTCATGCTCGGCCAACGCGGCGCCGATGGCTGTGGTGCCCACGGCGCGTTCAGAAAGATCGACCCCGATGCGGGCGATGTCACGGGCGCGGCGGGCGGATTCGTCGCTGCCGCCGGGAAGATCGCCGACGTCGACAACGATGCCATCCGCATCGGTGAGGATCGCGAAATACCGCGTGTCCGCAATGGCGCGCGACAGCCGATCGAGTACCGGCCGTGCCGCGGCGACCAGGGCGCAATTGCGTTCTGCCACTCGACGCGCTGCCGGTGCGGAGACGGGATCGAAACTCACACGTTGCCGCGGCTGGTGCCCGGCGTCCAGGCAGCGCTGCCATGATCGCAAAAGCCACGGCTCGATGCGCGTTGCGGGCGAGCTGGAACTCGGCATCGGCTCACGATCGATCCATTCGCGTCTCGCCTGGGCGATGGAAAGGGAACGCTCGGGTGCGGGCGAAGCGGCTTGGACGGTCATCGTGTGGGGCGGGCTGAATCGGCCCAGGTTGCGGATTCGCCGGAGAGGCGAGAGGGGCGAGCTGTTTCATTTTGAGAATTTCAGGGAGATCGTGCAAGCGCATAGGGTTTTGCCTAGGGTTGCGGTCAGGTCCGACGTCCAAGATTCGGTGGCTGAAAACAGCCATCACCTTCCAACGGAGACAGCCAAATGCAGGTTTCATTCACGGTCAACGGGCGCGAGGTCACGGTCGACGCTCCCCCCAACACGTTCCTCGTCCAGGCGATCCGCGAGCACCTTCATCTGACCGGCACGCATGTCGGTTGCGACACGGCCCAATGCGGCGCATGCACGATCCACGTGAACGGCCGGGCCGTCAAGTCGTGCAACGTGCTGGTTGCCCAGGTGGCGGGCGCCCAACTCACGACCATCGAAGGGATTGCCCAGCCCGATGGCACGATGCATCCCATGCAGGCCGCCTTCAAGGAGTGCCACGGCCTGCAATGCGGCTTCTGCACCCCCGGCATGGTGATGAGCGCCATCGACCTGTGCACTTACCACCCCAACTCCAGCGAGGCGGAAATCCGCGAACTGCTCGACGGCAATCTCTGCCGCTGTACGGGCTACCAGAACATCGTCAAGGCGGTGCAGATGGGCGGCGAGGCCATGGCGGCCGCACCCGCCAAGGCAACGGTCACCGCCTGAGGAGAACGACATGGGTGCATCCGACTTCTCCAACCTGCCGCACATCGGCGAGGCACTTCGGCGCAAGGAAGACTATCGCTTTCTGACCGGCGCCGGCCAATACACCGATGACGTGACCATGGCCAACCAGGCCCACGCCGTGTTCCTGCGTTCGCCGCATGCGCACGCGAAGATCACGTCCATCGACATCGATGCCGCTTCGAAGATGCCCGGTGTGGTCGGCATCTTCAGCGGCAAGGACATTGACGGAAAGATGGGCGGACTGCCCTGCGGTTGGCTCATCAACAACCCCGACGGCACGCCGATGAAGGAGCCACCGCATCCGATCCTCGCGATCGGCAAGGTGCGCTACGTCGGCGACCACGTTGCGATGATCGTGGCCGAGACGGTCGAGCAGGCCAAGAATGCCGCCGAGGCGATCGTGGTCGAGTACGAGGAGTTGCCGGCACTCGTGAGCGTGGGCGACGCCGCCAAAAAGCAGAGTGGCGTGACCATTCATGAACAGGCGCCCGACAACCAGTGCTACAAGTGGGCGATCGGTGACAAGGCGGGCGTCGACGCGGCATTTGCGAATGCAGCGCACGTCACCAAGCTTGATCTCATCAACAACCGGCTCGTGCCCAATCCGATCGAGCCGCGCGTCGCCATCGGCAATTACAGCCGCGCGAACGAGGAATACACGCTATACGTCTCCAACCAGAATCCACATGTCGAGCGGCTGCTGATGACGGCTTTCGTGCTGGGCTTGCCCGAGCACAAGGTGCGCGTGATTGCGCCGGACGTGGGCGGAGGCTTCGGCTCCAAGATCTATCTGTATGCCGAGGACGTGTGCCTCACCTGGGCCGCGAAGCAACTCAATCGCAGCATCAAGTGGACGGGTGAGCGTTCGGAATGCTTCCTGTCCGACGCGCATGGTCGCGACCATGTCAGCCACGCCGAAATGGCAATGGACGCGCAAGGCAAATTCCTGGCGATGCGGGTGCACACGGATGCCAACCTGGGTGCCTACCTGTCGACGTTCTCGACGGCCGTGCCCACCATCCTTTACGCGACGCTGCTCGCGGGCCAATACACGACGCCGCAGATTTACGTCGAAGTCGATGCGTGGTTCACCAACACGGCGCCGGTCGATGCCTATCGCGGAGCGGGCCGGCCCGAGGCCACCTACCTGCTCGAACGATTGGTGTCGCGCTGCGCCTGGGAAATGAACCTGGGACAGGACGAGATCCGCAAGCGCAACTTCATCACGAGCTTTCCCTACCAGACGCCAGTGGCGCTTCAGTACGACACGGGCGACTTCCATGCCTGCATGGACAAGGCGAAGACGCTGGCCGACGTCGCCGGTTTCGCGCAGCGCAAGTCCGCCAGCGAGGCGAAGGGCAAGCTGCGGGGCATCGGCTATTCAAGCTACATCGAAGCTTGCGGCATCGCGCCTTCGAACATCGCCGGTGCGCTCGGCGCACGCGCGGGGCTGTTCGAGTGTGGCGAGATCCGCGTGCATCCCACCGGCAGCGTGACGGTCTTCACCGGCTCGCACAGCCACGGGCAGGGCCATGAGACCACGTTCGCCCAGGTGGTCGCGGCTCGCCTGGGCATCGCGGTCGATGCGGTCGATGTGGTGCACGGCGACACGGGCCGCGTGCCCTTCGGCATGGGCACCTACGGCTCGCGCTCGATCTCGGTCGGCGGCGCCGCGATCATGAAGGCGCTCGACAAGATCGAAACCAAGGCCAAGAAGATCGCGGCGCACCTCATGGAAGCGAGCGACGCCGACATCGAGTTCGCCAACGGTGAGTTCACCGTCAAGGGCACCGACAAGAAGATCCCCTTCGGGCAAGTGGCGCTGACCGCCTACGTGCCGCACAACTATCCGCTGGACAAGCTCGAGCCCGGCCTCAACGAAACCGCGTTCTACGACCCGACCAACTTCACCTTCCCCGGAGGCACCTACATCTGCGAAGTCGAGATCGACAAGCAGACCGGCGAGGTCAAGGTCGACCGCTTCACGGCCGTGGACGATTTCGGCACCATCATCAATCCGATGATTGTCGAAGGGCAGGTGCTCGGCGGACTCGTACAGGGCATCGGGCAGGCGCTGATGGAAAACTGCGTCTACGACAACGAGACGGGCCAGTTGCTGACGGGCAGCTTCATGGACTACGCCATGCCCCGTGCGGAAGACTTTCCGACTTTCAAGCTCGACACCGTGTGCACGCCTTGCACGCACAACCCGTTGGGCACCAAAGGCTGCGGCGAGGCCGGCGCGATCGGCTCGCCACCGGCGGTGATCAATGCGGTGCTCGACGCGCTGGCGCCGCTCGGCGTCAAGGACTTCGACATGCCGGCTTCGCCCCATCGAGTCTGGGAAGCAATGCAGAAGGGCAGCGTGAGCCCGACCCAGCAGCCTCAGCAACCCTCGCTCGCCGCCAGCACGCAAGGCCGTCCGGCCCCCTGATCACAGAAGGAAAAAAACACCATGTATGCCTTCACACTCGAACGCCCCACGACTCTGGCGGATGCGGTCAAGCTCGCAGCCGCGGGTGCCAAGCCGCTGGCCGGCGGGCAGACTCTGCTTGCTTCGATGAAGCTGCGCCTTTCGGCGCCGGAGCAACTCGCCGACCTGAGCGGCGTCCAGGAACTCACCGGCATCAGCAAGGCTGGCGATGCCCTGGTGATCGGTGCGATGTCACGTCACCTGGATGTGGCGAACAACGCCGACGTCCGGGCTTCCTTCCCGGCGCTGGCTTGGCTGGCCGCGCACATCGGCGACCGGCAGGTGCGTGCCATGGGCACCATCGGCGGCTCGGTCGCCAACAACGATCCGGCCGCGTGTTATCCCGCGGCGGTGCTGGCGACGGGCGCCACTGTCGTCACCACGCAGCGCGAGATTGCGGCGGACGACTTCTTCCAGGGCCTCTTCACCACTGCACTGACGGACGGCGAGCTGATCAAGGCGATCCGTTTTCCGATCCCGAAGCGCGCGGCCTATGAAAAGATCCGCCAGAAGGCATCGAACTTCCCGCTCGTCGGCATCTTCGTCGCGCAGTACGACGCCGGCGTGCGCGTCGCGGTGACCGGTGCCGGCAACGGCGTGTTCCGCCACACGGGGCTCGAGCAGGCTCTGACCAAGAGCTTCACGCCGGAAGCCGCAGCCGGCGTGAAGATCGACGCGAGCGATCTCAACAGCGATCTGCACGCTTCGGCCGCCTACCGCGCGAATCTCATTGGTGTTCTCACGCAGCGAGCAGTCGCGAAGGCGCTCGGATAAGCTTTCGCGATGACCGACATCACGCCTGCAGCGACCGCACCCTTCTCCACCATTGACGCGGTCGTGCAGGCGCTCCAGGGCGCCGGGTACTACGCTGACAGGCGTCTTGCGACGGCGGTGTTCCTGGCGCTGCGGCTGCAGCGACCGCTTCTGCTGGAAGGCGAGCCCGGCGTGGGCAAGACCGAACTGGCGAAGGCCTTGTCGACCGCGCTGCAGCGCGAACTGCTGCGCCTGCAGTGCTATGACGGGCTCGAGCAGCGCGAGGCGCTCTACGAATGGAACTACGCGGCGCAACTGCTGCACATGCGTGCGGCGGAAGCGCAAGGTATCTCGACCGATGTCGAATCCGAGGTCTACCAGCCGCGCTATCTCATCCGACGGCCACTGCTGCAGGCGCTGCAGGCGCCCGCACCCGGAGCGGTCCTGCTCGTGGACGAGGTCGATCGCGCGGACGAGCCCTTTGAGGCCTTTCTGCTCGAATATCTGGGCGAGTATCAGGTCAGCATTCCCGAACTCGGAACCGTGCGAGCCCTGGTTTCGCCGGTCACCATCCTGACCAGCAACCGCACGCGCGAGCTCAACGATGCGGTCAAGCGGCGCTGCCTCTATCACTGGCTCGACTATCCCGAGCGAGAGCGTGAGCTGGCAATCGTGCGGGCTCAGGTGCCGCAGGCCAGCAGCGTGCTTTCAGAGCAGGTGGCCGCCTTCGTCGGCCGCTTGCGCAGTGCGCCGTTCGCGAGCGCATTCCAGCGTGGTCCCGGCATCGCCGAAAGCGTTGAGTGGGCCAAGGCGCTCGTCGCGCTGGACACCATCGAACTCGATCCCGAGATCGTCGTCGACACGGCGGGCATCCTCTTCAAGCAGCGTGACGACGTGGCGGCGCTGACGCATGAATTGGCATCGGACCTTCTCAAGCCCCAGGAGGAGGCGGCACCTTGACCGACGGTGTGGTTCACCAGCTCGGCGATGCTCGAAAGGGCAAGCTTGCAGGCAACATGCTGGGCTTTGGCCGGGCATTGCGGCGCGCTGGCGTGCGCACTGATTCGATGCGCATCGCGCTCGCCGCCGAAGCGGCCACGCTCGTCGGTGTGGAAAGCCGCTTCGATCTTGCTGCCGCGATCGAATCCGTGATGATCAGCCGTGAGGAAGATCGGCTGGTGTTCCGCGAGCTGTTCGACGCGTGGTTTCGCGATCCCGAACTGGCCAACAAGCTGCTGGCCCAGATGCTGCCGACCGCGGAAGGCAAGGCGGAGCCTTCGAAGCGCCGCCCGCGCGTTCGCGAGGCGCTCGCCGCGCCGCGCGATACCGTGCGTCCTGTGCAGAACGATCGCGAGGTTGATTTCGACGCGGCGATGACGGCGAGCGATCGATCGCGCGTCCACCATGCCGACTTCAACGCACTCGGCGCTGCGGAGTACCGGCTGGTGGAGCGCCTGGCGCGCGACGTTGCCCTGCCGATTCCGACGCTGCCCGCCCGTCGCTTGCGCGCTACCGGCGATGCAGGCGCCCATTCGCGCATGCATTGGCCTGGCGTGCTGCACGAGGCTGCGCGCACCGGCGGAGAAATCCTTCGACTGCCGAGATGGGCGCGGCGCAAGCAGCCGTTGCCGTTGCTGGTCCTGGTGGATGTGTCGGGCTCGATGGAGCGCTACGCCAGATTGCTCCTCGCCTTTCTCCACGCTGCGACCCGGCGTTCGGGACGGCGCGATGTCTTCGCTTTCGGCACCCACCTGACCGACCTGACGCCGGCCTTCCGCATTGCCGATACCGATTCGATGCTCGCGGCAGCGAGCGACGCCATCGACGACTTCGCGGGCGGCACGCGCCTGGGTGAATCGCTTGCAGAACTGCGGCGCCGGCACGCGCGCCGGCTGACCGGACGTCGCACGCTGGTGCTCGTGATCAGCGACGGCCTGGACACCGGCGAGCCCGAGACGCTGGAGAGCGAACTGCTCTGGCTCAAGCGCCATTCGCGGCGCGTGCTGTGGCTGAACCCGCTGATGCGCTATGAGGGCTACGCTCCCCTTGCGCGCGGTGCGGCCATGTTGCATCGCCATGCGGACGCAATGCTCGCGGTCCACAATCTCAGTGCCCTCGAACAACTGGCGACGAGCCTCGCCGCTCTCATGCGGTCCGGCCGGTAACAGTCGCCACCGCCCCGCTTCTAACTCTAAGGAAGAACCACCATGGAAATGCTCGGCAACCGCAAGCTCGGCATCACGCAGCAACAAGCCTGGGAGGCGCTCAACGATCCCGAGACGCTGAGGAAATGCATCCCCGGCTGCGACAAGTTCGAGCTGACCGGCGACAACCAATACAGCGTTTCGTTGGCCGTCAAGGTGGGTCCGGTGTCGGCCAAGTTCAACGGCAAGGTCACGCTGGCCGACATCACCCCGCCGGACAGCTACAAGCTTTCTTTTGAAGGGCAGGGCGGCGTAGCCGGTTTCGCCAAAGGATCGTCGAGCGTTTCGCTCAGGCCCGTCGCCGACAACGGCGAAGGCTGCGAACTCGACTACACGGTGCAAGCGCAGGTGGGCGGCAAGATCGCGCAACTGGGCCAGCGCCTGATCGACGGTGCCGCCAAGTCGACCGCCGACGATTTCTTCAAGCGCTTCGAGGCTGAGATGCAAAGCCGTTATGGCCCACCTCCTGAAGCTGTGGCGGCGGACGCACCCCCGGCAGAAGAAAAGAAGGGCGCGATGGCCGGATTCATGCAGAAGCTTGGCTTCGGCAAGAAGTCAGATGGAGACGCCGACACAGAAGAAAAGCCGGCCGACTGAGGCGGTCCGGAAAGCGAGACACGAAGATGGAAAACCTGGATGTCATGGTGCTGCGCGCGCTGCGCGACTGGCGCTTGGCCGGCCGCCGCGCAATGCTTTCGACGGTGGTCCGCACGTGGGGCTCCTCGCCTCGCCCGATCGGATCGATCATGGCGCTTGCCGAAGATGGTGCGGTCGTGGGATCGGTATCGGGCGGTTGCATCGAAGACGATTTGATCGCGCGCTACAGCCGCGCGCATGGGGACGGCGTCATGCCCACGGGCGCGCCGGCGCTGGTCAAGTACGGCATCACCGCCGACGAAGCGCATCGTTTCGGCTTGCCTTGTGGCGGCACGCTGGAACTGCTGCTCGAATACGACCCGGACCCCGGCTCGCTCCAAACGCTCGTGGCCTCGCTTGAAGAGGGCCGCCTGATGCAGCGCACCGTGCGGCTCGCCGACGGCTCGGTCAAGCTGGCAGAAGCCGAATCGCCGGCGGAGCTTTCGGTCGACGACACGGAACTGGTCAATACCTTCGGCCCCGAATACCGCATGCTGCTGATTGGCGCCGGTCAACTCGCCGAATACCTCGCGACCATGGCGAAGTTCTGCGGCTTCGCGGTCACGCTGTGCGACCCCCGCACTGAATACCGGACCGGCTGGACTTTGCCCGGCGTGACGATCACGACCGAAATGCCGGACGATGCGGTGACCGCCTTCAAACCCGATCGCCGCACCTGTGTCGTCGCACTCACGCACGACCCCAAGCTGGACGACTTGGCGCTGCTCGAGGCTCTGCAGAGCGAAGCGTTCTACGTCGGCGCGATCGGCTCGCGCCGCAATGCCGAAGCGCGCAGAGATCGCATGATCGAGCACTTCGACCAGACGGCCGAATCGCTGGCGCGGCTGCGCGGCCCGATCGGCATCTACATCGGCAGCAAGACGCCTCCCGAGATTGCGGTCAGCGTGATGGCGGAAATCCTGGCGGTGAAGAATGCGGTGTCGTTGCCGCGCGAAGCGGCGGTCGCCGTGGCGAAGGCCGCGGCCGAATAGATCGAAGAGGCCGCTTCAGCGCTTGGTGTGTTCGAAGAGGCCGGCCAGGAAGGTTGTGTTCCGCCCCATGGCCTTGCGCATTTCGCGCGATTCCCTGGCTTCCACCTTGTCAGTGGAGAACGCCAGGAACGCGCCGATGAGCGCAATGCAAACCGCAAGAGCGATCAGCAGTCCCGCCCATGAGCCGAAATAGAAAGCGGCGGCAATGAGTCCGATGTTTGCAATGATGACAAGAGCACGCATGGCTGTGCAGCCTATCAGAGATTCAGAAATTTTCCGGTGGCAAGGGGCGAAGATCACCTCAGGGCAAACACCGGCTGTACAGGCATCGCCCTAAGATCCGCTTCATGCCAGCCTATCCGTCACGTGTGAAATCGAACGACGCTCGGGCCTGCTGGATCGAAGCGCCGGGTCGCGCCGGTATTCGAGCCACCTCGTGTGACGCGGCGGGCGTCGACGAGGTGCGCATTCGCGCATTGCACAGCGGCATCAGTCGCGGCACCGAGATGCTGGTGTTTCGCGGCGAGGTGCCTGAGTCCGAGTTCGACCGGATGCGCGCTCCGTTCCAGGAGGGCGACTTTCCGGCGCCGGTGAAGTACGGCTACGCCAGCGTTGGCATCGTGGAGGACGGCCCCGACGCGTTGCAGGGTCGAAATGTCTTTTGCCTCTATCCGCATCAGACTCATTACGTGGTGCCAGCCGAGGCCGTTCATCCGCTTCCGCATGACGTGCCTCCCGGCCGAGCGGTGCTCGCCGCATGCATGGAAACCGCGGTCAATGCGCTGTGGGACGCTGCCCCGCGCGTCGGCGACCGCATTGCCGTCGTCGGTGGAGGTGTGGTCGGCCTGCTCGTCGCGTGGCTTGCGGGCCGGATGCCCGGCTGCACGGTGGAACTGATCGACACACTGCTATCGCGCCGCCCCATCGCCGAAGCGCTCGGTCTCGCGTTTGCGAGTCCCACCGACGCAACACCCGATGCAGACCTCGTCGTCCATGCGAGCGGTCGCGCGCAAGGTTTGGTGACCGCCTTGCGCTTGGCGGCATTCGAAGCGACCGTCGTCGAACTGAGCTGGTATGGGCGGCGTGAAGTCGCGCTTCCGCTCGGTGAGGGATTCCATTCGCGGCGCCTGGTTCTCAAGAGTTCGCAGGTGGGGCATGTGGCGCCGGCGCAGCGGGCACGCTGGAGCCACAAGCGGCGGCTCGCATTGGCGTTGTCGCTCTTGCGCGAACCGGCTTTGGATGCACTCATCACCGACACTGCCGCGTTCGACGAACTGCCCGCAGTGCTGGCCCGCTTGGCGGCCGGCGCGCCGGACACCCTGTGCCAGCGCATTGACTACGCCTGAAACTTCGCACTACCTGGAGGCCTGCATGTACAGCGTCAACGTCCGAGATCACTTCATGATTGCCCACAGCTTCCGCGGCGATGTATTCGGGCCCGCGCAACGGCTGCACGGGGCGACCTATGTCGTCGATCTCGAACTGCACCGCGCCGAACTGGATGCGGACGGCGTGGTGGTCGATATCGCCCTGGCAACGGAGGTGCTGCGCGCGGTGGTGAGTGAGCTCAATCTGCGCAATCTCGACGACGATCCGGCCTTCGAGGGCCTGAACACGACCACGGAATTCATGGCCCGCGTGATCTTCGATCGCGTTGCGGCGCGCATCGAAAAGGGCGAACTGGGGCCTCACGCCAGCGGCTTGTCGTCACTGCGAGTGAAGCTGCATGAATCACACGTCGCATGGGCGGCCTATGAGGGCGCGCTGCCAGCGCACTCGCGTTGAGCACCCATTGCAGCTTTCTGGTGCCGGGCGATCTTGGCACTCGCACCGGCGGCTATATCTATGACCGCCGAATCGTCGATGGTTTGCGTGCCGAAGGATGGAAGGTCGACGTTGTGTCGCTCGGCGAAAGATGGCCTACGCCCGGCGCCGAAGCGCTGGCCTTGGCACGGCGCAGGGTCGAGGCGTTGCCGGACGACACCTTGGCTGTGGTGGATGGCTTGGCTTTCGGTGCCATGCCCGACCTGGCGGCCGAGCATGCGCAGCGCATTCGATGGATCGCGCTGGTGCATCACCCCTTGGCGTTGGAGACGGGCCTGTCTGACGAGATGCGGCGCGCGGTGTTCGAAAGCGAGCGCAAGGCGTTGGCAATGGCCCGAGGCGTGATCGTCACCAGTCCCTCGACCGGACGCGCGCTCGAAGTCTATGGAGTCTCATCGCCCCGCATCGCGGTGGTCGAGCCCGGGACCGATCCGGCCGCGATGGCCACCGGCTCCGGCTCCGGCTCCGGCTCCGAAGCATTGAACCTTCTTTGCGTCGCGACCGTGACGCCGCGCAAGGGCCACCGTCTTTTGATCGAAGCGCTCGCAGGGTTGATGGATCGGCGCTGGTCGCTGAATTGCGTCGGCAGCCTGACCATGGACCCGGAATGCGCCACTGCGCTTTCGTCCGCCATCCAAAACCATGGAATGGGCGAGCGCGTCATTCTCCATGGCGAGAAGGACGAGAACGGCCTGAATGCGCTGTACGAATCCGCAGACGTATTTGTACTGCCGTCGTTCCACGAAGGCTACGGCATGGCGCTGGCCGAGGCGCTTGCACGGGGACTACCGGTGATCAGTTCGCGGGCCGGCGCCATTCCCGACACAGTGCCCTCTGAAGCGGGTGTCCTGATACGGCCCGGAGACGGCGGTGAATTGCGAGAGGCCTTGCGGCGCCTGATGGATGACGCTGACTGGCGGGCCGGATTGGCTGAGGGCGCCCGCGCTGCCGGCCGCCTGCTGCCCAGTTGGCGGCAAAGCGCCGTTCGATTTGCAGCAGCGCTCGCGCGCTTTCAGTCGGCGGCCCACGAATGACCGGCTTCAGCGCCGATTGGCTCGCCATGCGCGAACCCTTCGATCATGCGGCGCGTCGGGCCGCGGCGGCTTCTTTCGACTTGCCGGCACTCGCAAGCCGTCTGCGTGCTGACAGTCCGGCACTCACGGTCGTGGACCTGGCTTGCGGCACCGGCGCCAATTTCCGCGAACTCGCACCGCGATTACGCGGTTCGCAGCGCTGGCTGCTCGTAGACCACGATCCACTGCTGTTGAGCATGCTGCCTGGCGTATTGGGTGCGTGGGCGCGGGTGCATGGCTTCGGGATTGAAGCAACGGGGGGCGGCCTGTGCATCGAGGGGGTCGACTGGTCGGCAGAGGTGCAACCCTTGCGCATCGATCTCGCGGGTGCGTTGGACGCCGTCCCTTTTGCGAAGGCCCATCTCGTCACCGCTTCAGCGCTACTCGATCTCGTGTCGATCGAATGGCTTGATGCATTGATAGGACATCTGAAATCGGCGAACGCGGCGGCTTTGTTCGCCCTGACTGTGGATGGGCGCGTGGCGTGGGACCCCGGCATCGAAGGGGACGAAGAGGTGCATGGGTTTTTCATGTCGCATCAGCGCGGAGCCAAGGGCTTCGGCCCTGCAATGGGTGCCGAAGCCGCGCGGCTGTCTGCGGAGCGCTTCACCGCCGCCGGTTTCAATGTCGCTCAAAGAACATCGGACTGGTGCATCGAGGGAGCCAACGGCGAGGCTGCGGCAATGGTCACTGCCATGGTGGACGGAATGAATGATGCCGCAATCGAGCAGGCGCCTGCGGCCCACGCGCTGGTCAGCAAATGGAGGGCGCAGCGGATGCGCCTGACAGGTCGCAGCCGCCTGACCGTGGGCCACCTGGACCTTCTTGCCATTCCGTGAACTTATATTCAGAAATTCTGATTAGTCGCAATAGCGTTTGATTTACTCGAGCAGCTCAATTCCTCGCCCTTGAGAAATATCTGATTTCCGCCGCGATCACGTGATTGGGCGCAGTGCCGCTCATAGAATCCTTTTTGCTGTCACAGCAAGAGGTATTCAATAGAGTCGCCGGATCGGGAGAAATCGCAAAGATATTGCATCCGCGACTGCAAAAAACTATTGAATTGCATTGCGAGCCACTCGGCTCGGTTGCCAATGCTGCCGGTCGTGCGTCTGCGGAGCGAGGAATTCCGCAGACGCATTCCGACGATCGGATAAACAATTCCAGCCATTGGGCCAATCTGTCCTCCGAAATTGCAGATTTCAATTCCCCAAGCCGGAGAGATCTACAGGTCTACTTCTGAGCTGCGCGTAAATTCAAATCCCAAAGCACATCGTCACCCATGCGAAACACGCGACTGGGCGGCCTTGGACAATCGCGCATCGCCGTGCTGGGCGGAAGCCTTAGACCGGGTCGCCCCGTGCCGATGAGCACGGGAGCAACGCTCAGGTGGAGCCGGTCCATGCAGCCCTGCGCAACAAAGCGCGAAACCGTGACGCCGCCGCCTTCGACAAACAAGACCCTGAGCCCTCGCTCGGCAAGCCCGTTCAGCAGGGCCTTCAGGTTCACGCCTCCTGAGCTGTCGACCAGATTTTCCAAGGCGAGTACCTGATCGGCACCGACGCGTTCCACGGCTTCGGCAACGCGCCGGGCATCGCATGCGAGCAGGGTCGGCGCCTGTGCGTCGGTCAGCGCTCGCAGCGTGGGCGGAAGACGCAGAGTCGGGTCGAGCAGCACACGCACGGGGTGCTGGCCGGCTACCAGGCGTGTCGTGAGCTGCGGGTTGTCGGTGGCGGCCGTGCCTGCGCCGACGATGACGGCGTCGCACAGCGCGCGCAGCCGATGCAGGTGCGTCAGGACTTCCGGGCCATTCACGTAGTTGGAATCACCGTTGTGCGTGGCGACATACCCGTCAAGACTCTGGCCCAACTGCCCGATCACCCAGGGGACGCCTCCATGGGGGCGGTCGAGCATCGGCTTGAACAGCTCGAACAATTCGATCGCGTCCTCATGCCACAGGCCACGCAACCTGAAGCCTCGCGATGCATCCCAGGCAAATGGGACGTCCAAGTCAGCCGGTTTTGTCCCATCGCGGCGGCGTGCCGCCACTTCGACGCAGAGAGGCCAAAGCGCATCCACGCCGGGGACGGAGGAAGTTGACTCGGGGCGTCGGCTCACTGGGCTACTTTCCGGCGTGAGCGATGTCTTCGTGGGTCATCAGGTTGGTTTGATGGCGAGGCTAAAGTGTCGGGTCGGATCCGTCTTTCTCGGATCGTTGACAGCACGGAAATCATCCATGAATTCGAACATCGTCATCATCGGCGGCGGTCACGCGGCTGCGCAACTTTGTGCCGGTCTGGTGGAGGCGGGGCAAGGAGCGCGAGTGCATCTGGTCTGCGAGGAGGCGGCGATCCCCTATCACCGGCCGCCGCTTTCGAAAACCTTCCTGAAAAGCCCCGAAGAGGCCCCCCAGTTGCATCGCGCCCAGGCATGGTACGGCGAATCGGGCATCACGCTGCATCTCGGCGATGCGGCATTGGCCATCGATCGCGCAGCACGCACCGTCACCATGCGCTCGGGCGCCGTGCTTGAATGGGGGCGCCTGGTGCTCGCCACGGGTACGCGAGCGCGGCGATTGACTGCGTTGGACGGGCTGGACAACGTATTGCTTTTGCGAGCCGCCGACGATGCCGTTCAACTGCGTGCCAAATTGTCGGCTGCGCAGCACGTGACCGTGCTCGGCGGTGGCTTCATCGGCCTCGAAGTCGCAGCCACCGCGCTCGCGCTGGGCAAGCAGGTGGTGGTGCTGGAAAGCGCCGCGCGCCTCCTGAGCCGAGCAGTGTCGCCCGAGCTTTCTGCGCACGTCATGGCGACTCATCGCTCGGCCGGCATGGATATCCGCGTGGGCGTGCAGTCCGGCCAACCCTTCATCGCCGACAAACGCCTGACGGCCATCGAAGTCGACGGAAATCAAGCGCCGATCGATCTTTTGCTTCTCGGCATTGGCGCAGTGCCCGAAATGGCGCTGGCGCAAGCTGCGGGCCTCGAATGTGCCGACGGCATCGTTGTCGACGCCTATATGCAGACCAGCGATGAAGCCGTTCTGGCGGTGGGCGACTGCACGCGCTTTCCCGACCGGCGCACCGGCGCCGCACTGCGGCTCGAGTCCGTGCAGAACGCGAACGATCAAGCCCGCACGGCGGTGGCCACCCTCACGGGTGCCGCGCGCCCGCACGACGCCGTGCCGTGGTTCTGGTCCGACCAGGGCAGCCTCCGGCTCCAAATGGCCGGGCTGGTACCGCCGGAAAGGCAGCCGGGCGCAGCCACATACCGCCGCCCCGGCGCCAACACTGCTTCGTTTTCGTTGCTGCACTACGTCGATGCGCAACTGCGGTGTGTCGAGTCGGTGAACGCGCCGGTCGACCATTTGATGAGCAGGAAGTTGCTGGAGGCGGGGCGCAGTCCGGACCCGGCTGTTGCAAGTGATCCTGCAGTGCCGTTGAAGACGCTCCTGGCTTAGCCTGAAGCGTTCCCGGACTCTGAATGTGCCGCGACGTTCTTTCGGATTTCGGCGTCCATGATTCGCGTGCCAGCGGCCAGCGCGGCTTCGTAGGTGTCCGCCCCGTACTCGGCAGCTCGCAAAACTTTGTGCGGCGCGCCGGTGGCGTCGGTTTCGAGCAGCGTCCAGATATAAGACCCAGGCGCAGGCTCGTCGATAACGAGTTTGATGGGATTCTTCATGACTCAATGCTGGGCGTGCGCGGGCGGATTTTCTGTAGGCCAAAGCCTACCTTTCAGCCGCGAACGCGCTGGCCTGCGGCTGCGGACCACGAAGTAGCACCGCACCCAGCACCGCGGCGATCGCCGCGAAGAAAGCGCCAGCCAGAAAGGCTGCGTGATAGCCGCCCGTGAGTGCCGAAGGCATATCGAGTCCGAGCGCAACCAGTCTTTCGGTTCTTGCGGCGGCGACGCTTGCGAGCACCGCCAGGCCCAACGCACCGCCCATCATGAACGCCGTGTTGACGACGCCTGAAGCGAGACCCGATTCGCTTGGTGACACGTCGCCCATGGCCACGAGCAGCAGCGGATTCAGCGCCATGCCGGCGCCGAGCCCCAGCAGGATCATTCCGGGCAGGACGTCAGCGACGAAGCTCCCATCGACTGGCGCGCGAGCGAACAAGGCCAGTCCGGCCGAGGCGAGCAGCAGTCCGAAGGCCAGTGGGGCACGATTGCCGAACCGCATCACCAGCTTGGCCGAAAGCCCCAGAGAGAAGGCCGCCATGATCAGGTTGGCCGGAAGGAAGGCGAGACCCACCTGCATCGGGCTGCAACCAAGCACGAGTTGCAAGTACAGCGCCGAAATGAAGAACCACGCGAACATCGCGGCGGCCCAAAGCACCCCGATCACATTGGCGGTCGACACATTGCGAAGGCGGAAAAGGCGCAGAGGCATCAGCGCGTGCTGCACCCGGGACTCGATGACGAGAAAGATCGCAAGCAGCGCCGCCGCGATGCCCAGCAGAACAAGGGTCTGCGCCGAAGTCCAGCCGGCCTCGTTGCCATTCACGATCGCATAGACGGCCAGCATCAACGACGCCGTGATCGCGACCGCACCGCCGACGTCCAGCCGTTCGCCGGCGGCCTGCCCGGGCGAGTCTGGCAGGAGCATCAGGCACAGCGCGTACACGGCCACCCCGATCGGCAGGTTGACCAGGAAGATCCAGTGCCAGCTCAAAGCGCCCGTCAGCAAGCCGCCCAGCAGTACGCCGATGCTGCCGCCGCCGGCGCACACGAATCCGTACACGCCCATCGCCTTGGCACGCTCCGAGGGCTCGGTAAAGAGATTCATGATCAGCGAAAGCGCCACGGCGGAAACCACTGCGCCGCCAAGCCCTTGTACGGCCCGTGACGCCACGAGCAAGGACTGGGAATTCGAGAGGCCGCACGCCAATGAAGCAATGGTGAACAGCGTGATTCCGGCCAGGAACAGCCGCCGATGGCCGAAGAGATCGCCGAGGCGGCCGCCCAGCAGAAGGAATCCGCCGAAGGTGAGCATGTAGGCGTTCACGACCCAGACGAGGGCGGTTTCAGAAAAGCCCAAGTCCTCGCGGATCGAGGGCAGGGCGACGTTCACGATCGTGGTGTCCAGCACGATCATGAGAACGCCGAGGCAGAGCACCATCAGTGCGAGCCAGCGTTTGCGGTTGTCCATGGGGTGGGGTTTCGCGGCGTTTGTGTACAGCATCCACAAACCTTATCAGAGAGGTTGAGCAAGGTCCACATCTGCCGATCGCGAACATTGCACCCGACGGCACTCTGGGGCTTGTAAGTTTGTAGGTAACGGTAGTTAAAATGTATTACATGAACACCGACCGCGATAACTTCCACGACTGGCACCGAGACAAGCCCGATACCACGTCGTTTTCAGGTTTGCACCGCAGCGAAATGTCCGGCAATGGCGAGCCTGTGGTGCGGTGGGGCCGGCTGTTTTTCTTCGTGGCGGTCGGCATCGCGGCGGTCGTGGCTTTCAGATATCTGGTGCGGTAGGCCGCGGGCTTTTGCGGTGAGCGCAATCCGGTGGAGCCCGTGACGTAGGATCGCTCCTCAAAAGGAGACTCGATGAGCACAACATCCGGAGGCGAGCCTGGCGAACTGGACATCTGGGCCGGGGAGATAGCCGCGATCACTGCGGAAGGCAGCGGCCATGGCAGCCTGACCGAGCGGAGCATCGGGAGCCTTCTGCGCGTGATTCGAGAGCAACTCAATCTCGAGGTCGTCTTCGTGGGCCAGTTCGTCGACGGCAATCGCGTATTCCGTCAAATCTCCTCTAAGAGTATTGACGCGATCATTCGGCCGGGTGATTCGCACCCGCGCATTGAAAGCATCTGCCAACGAATCGTCGACGGGCGGATGCCATGTCTGATACCGGACGTGACGAGCGCGCGTGTCGCGAACGGTTTGCCGGACTACTACCATGGCATGGGCGCGCATATCGGTGTGCCGGTGCTGTTCTCCGACGGAACGCTGTATGGCGTGCTGTGCGGATTCAGCTTCGAGCCCCGCTCGGACCTGGGCGAACGCGACGTGAAGCGCCTGGAGATGGCTGCCAATGCCACAGCAAGGCTGTTGGCCCAGGCTGAAGGTATCGAGTAGCGCGGCAGCGAACTATTTGACGCGCTGCTTGCCGAGCTTGCGGGCCAGCGTTCGTCGGTGCATCCCCAACCTGCGCGCAGTCTCCGAGATGTTGAAACCCGTTTCGGCGAGCGTCTCGTGGATGCGCTCCCATTCCAGGGTCTTGATAGACGTCGAGCGGTTGGTGAGTTCGACTTCGACGTTGCCCTCGGCCCGCCCGAACGCCGCCTCGATGTCGTCGGTATTCGACGGCTTCGCCAGGTAATGGCAGGCACCGAGCTTGATCGCCTCGACGGCGGTCGCAATACTGGCAAAACCGGTGAGGACCACGATCAGCATGGAAGGGTCGTGCGTGTTCAGTGTCTGCACGCAGGTAAGGCCCGAGGCGTCGCCATTGAGCTTGAGATCGACGACGGCATAGCCGGGCGAGTGCTCACGCAGGAGCTCGGTCACCTGCTCGAGGTTCGCCGCGAGCATGACCGAATAGCCCCGGCGTTCGAACGAGCGGCCCAGCGTGCGCGCAAAGGCGGCATCGTCTTCCACGATCAAGAGCAGGCGTTCAGCTTCAGCTTCCATGTGGGTGGTCCTCTTTGCTCTGTTCGCTCTGGTCGCTCTCTTCGTCTTCTTCGAGAGTGATTGAAGCGAGCGGCAGCGTCAGCGTCACGACCGCACCGCCTTCGGGCCGGTTGCGTGCAGTGACGCTTCCGCCGAGCGTGCGCGCCACGTTGACCACCAGGAAGAGACCGAGTCCGCCGCCGGGCCGACCCTTGCTCGACTGATAGGGCTTGCCGAATTGAGCGAGCATCTCGGGCGCGAAGCCGGGGCCGACATCGATCACCGTCAGTGTCAACGCGTCGCCGTCATGCGCGGCGACGAGGCCGAGCCAGTGCGGCGAAGCCTCCAGGGCATTGTCCAGCACGTTGTAGATCATCTGCTTGAGTGCCGAATCCGAGACCATGGGCAGGTCGTGGCCGAACCGGTTTTCGTAAGCAAAGGAAGCGGCGGCGCGCGTCGTTCGCCATTCTTCGACGAGGTCGTCGAGAAAGGTGCTGACCGTCGTCTCTTCCGAATTTTCCCCGCGCGCCTCGCCGGCCGACAGCAGGATGCCCGTCAGGATGGTTTTACAGCGCTGGACCTGGGCCTGCATCTCAGTGACCTCATCGAGCAGTTCGGGATCGGAAGTGAAGTGCGGCAGTCGTCGCCAATCGCCCAGGATCACCGCCAGCGTGGCAAGCGGCGTGCCCAGTTCGTGCGCGGCACCCGACGCCAGCAGGCCCATGCGCACGATGTGCTCTTCCTCGGCGGCGCGTTGGCGCAGGTCTGCCAGCCGCGCGTCGCGTCCGCGCAAGATCCGGCTGATCCGGGTGATGAAGATCACCAGCAGCGCGGCTATGAGCGCAAAGCAGATCAACATCCCGATGACGAAGGGGCTGAACAAGCCTTGGCTGTAGGAGCGCGGAAGTGCGAGCGGCTCCGAAAAGAGTGCAAGACCGGCGAAGCAGGCGGTCGTGATGCCGACCATCGTCCAGGTCGACCACGCGTCGAGCAACACCGCGCCCAGGATCACCTGCAGCAAATAGAGGAAGACGAAGGGATTCGTCGCGCCGCCGCTGAGATACAGCTGGGCCGTCAACATGGCGACGTCCACCAGCAGCGCAACGAAAAGCTCTGTGTTGGTCACGTCCCTGTGGATGCGCCACCGCAGTTGGCTGGCAGCATTGAAGGCTGCAAGGCAGGCCAACACCGCCAGCATCTGGTCGAGCGGCAGGTGGATTTCGAACCCGAAATGCACGACCATGATGGTGGCCACCTGCCCGACCACCGCGATCCAGCGCAGCTGGATCAACTGCTGCATGTTCTTGAGCCCGGTCGCGTCCCCCGTGCGCCTGCCGTCAGTCATGGATGGCATCTTCGTTCGTTCGGGCCATCGGATTTCGCCGCAGGCGAAGTTCATCACGTCCCACGTACCAGGCGGCGCAGGCGATCATCAGGGCCAGGGCAAACCACGTGACTGCGTACGTCAGATGGCTGTTCGGGAATTCGATCACCGTCAGTCCGCCCACAGGCTGATTCCCATTGCCGGCCGATGCGGCACCGGCACGTTGAGCGGGTTCGGCATCCACGAAGTAGGGCGCCACGAGCGTCAGGCCGCGGGCGGTTGCGATGGCCTGGACGTCACGCGAATACCAGCGGTTTGCGGCGGGGTCGTTCTTGCGCATGAAGCTGCCGCCAGGTTCGGACATTCGCAGGAGGCCGACGACGGTCGTCTCGCCCGTTGGCTCGTTGGCACTGCGAGTGGCGCGATCGCGGCTTTCGGGCGGAACAAAGCCGCGATTGACCAGCAATACGCTGCCATCGGCGGCGCGCAGCGGCGTCAGTACCCAATAGCCGCCGCCGAGCGCTGTGGTCGCTTGAACCAATGTTTCCCGGTCGTGGAGAAATGTGCCCGTCGCCGTGACGCGCCGATATTCGTCGGCGGCTACATTCACCTGCGGCCATTCGTCCGGGCTGGGCGCAATAACGGCGGGTGCATGCACTCGCTGATCGACACGCTCGATAAGGTCGAGCTTCCAGGCCCGTCGCTCGAGTTGCCAGACCCCGAGCGCGACGAAGCCCGCGAACATCAGCGCTGCGCAGAGCGCGAGCGCAACCAGGACCGGCGCGGAACGGGGACCGCGCTCGTTCAAGGCATCTTGTGCATGTCGGTCATGCCCGGCATCATGTTGTGGTTGAGGTGGTACATCACCCACAACGACCCGCTCAGCGTAATCACGACCAGCACCACAGTGAAGATCAACGCCAGCATCGTCCAACCGTTCTCGGACTTCGCGTTCATGTGCAGGAAGTACACCATGTGCACCACGATCTGCACCGCGGCAAAACCGAGAATCACCAAGGCCGTGACACTGGACTTCTCGAAGACGTTGCCCATCACAAGCCAGAACGGAATTGCCGTCAGGATCACCGACAGCACGAAACCAGTCATGTAGCCCTTGAACGTCGAATGGGGCGCGCCATCGTCATGGCCGTGGTGATCGCCGTGATGGTCGTCATGGGCGGAGATTTCGTCATGCGCGCTCATGGCAGCACTCCCATCAGGTACACGAAGGTGAAGACGCCGATCCAGACGACGTCCAGAAAGTGCCAGAACATCGACAGGCACATCAGCCGGCGACGGTTCGCGGCGATGAAGCCGTGCTTGCCCACCTGCACCATGAGCGTGATGAGCCAGACGATGCCGAAGGTCACGTGCAGACCGTGCGTCGCCACCAGCGCGAAGAACGACGAAAGGAACGCGCTGCGCTGCGGACCGTTGCCTTCGTGGATCAGGTGCGCGAATTCGTAGAGCTCGATGCCGATAAAGCCGGCGCCGAGCAGGCCGGTCACCAGCAGCCAGATCATTGTGGCTTTCACGCGGCTGCGCTGCATCTCGATCATCGCGAACCCGTAGGTGATCGACGACAGCAGCAGCAAGGAGGTGTTCAGCGCCACCAGCGGCAGATCGAACAAGTCGGCGCCCGACGGGCCTGCCGCAAAGCTGCGGCCAAGGACGCCGTAGATCGCGAACAGGCACGCGAACACCAGGCAGTCGCTCATCAGGTAGAGCCAGAAGCCGAGCATCGTCCCGTTTTCGGGATGGTGTTCGTCGCGCAGGTAGAAGCGCGAACTCGGGTTGGCGCTCAGGGCGCCGGCAGGGGAGAGGGCAGTAACGTCAGACATGGGCGGCCAGGAGGCGAGTGCGATCGCCTTCGGTGCGGACGACTTCGTCCGCCGGGACGTGATAGTCGCGCTTGTAGTTGAAGGTATGGATGATCACTGCGGCAAGCATCGAGAAAAAGCCGATGCCCGCAACCAGCCACATTTGCCAGATGAGCGCGAAGCCGCAGACCGCCGCGAGCGCGGCGATGATGAAACCGGCGCCGGTGTTCTTCGGCATGTGGATGGGAATGAATCCCTCGAGCGGCCGGGTGTAGCCGTGCTTCTTCATGTCGTCCCAGGCGTCGTTTTCATGCACGCGGGGCGTGAACGCGAAGTTGTAGGCAGGCGGGGGCGACGAGGTCGACCATTCGAGCGTACGGCCATTCCACGGATCACCAGTGAAGTCGCGAAGCTGGTCCCGGCGAAGGTAGCTCACCACGAACTGGATGATCAGGCAGGCAATGCCCACTGCGATCAGCACGGCGCCCAGCGCGGCGATCTGGAACCAGATCTGCAGCGAAGGATCATCGAAATGGTTCAAGCGGCGCGTGACGCCCATCAAACCCAGGACATAGAGCGGCATGAAGGCGAGATAGAAGCCGACGACCCAGAACCAGAACGAGCACTTGCCCCAGAAGGGATCGAGCTTGTAGCCGAACGCCTTCGGGAACCAGTAGGTGATACCGGCCAGCATGCCGAACAGCACGCCACCGATGATCACGTTGTGGAAGTGCGCGATCAGGAAGAGGCTGTTGTGCAGCACGAAGTCAGCCGGAGGCACTGCAAGCAGCACGCCCGTCATGCCGCCGATGACGAAGGTGATCATGAAGGCGATCGTCCACATCATTGGCAGCTCGAAGCGAATGCGGCCCTTGTACATGGTGAACAGCCAATTGAAGATCTTCGCTCCGGTGGGGATCGAGATGATCATCGTCGTGATGCCGAAGAACGAGTTGACGCTCGCCCCGGAGCCCATCGTGAAGAAGTGGTGCAGCCAGACGAGGTACGAAAGAATCGTGATCACGAGCGTCGCGTAGACCATCGACGCATAACCGAAGAGTCGCTTGCCGCAGAACGTGGCGACGATCTCGGAGAAGATGCCGAACGCTGGAAGGATCAGGATGTAGACCTCTGGGTGGCCCCAGATCCAGATCAGGTTCACGTACATCATCGGGTTGCCGCCGAAGTCGTTCGTGAAGAAGTTCGTTCCGACGTAGCGGTCGAGCGACAGCAGCGCGAGCACGGCGGTCAGCACCGGGAAGGCAGCGACGATCAGGATGTTGGTGCAAAGGGCGGTCCAGGTGAAGATCGGCATCTTCATCAGCGTCATGCCCGGAGCGCGCATCTTCACGATGGTGGCGATCAGGTTGACCCCTGACAGCAAGGTACCGACCCCCGCGATCTGCAACGACCATATGTAGTAGTCGACGCCCACGTCGGGACTGAACTGCAGCCCCGACAGCGGCGGATACGCCAACCAGCCGGTGCGCGCGAATTCCCCGACGAACAGCGACGCCATGACGAGCGCCGCGCCGAAGGTGGTCATCCAAAAACTGAAGTTGTTCAGGAACGGAAAGGCCACGTCGCGCGCGCCGATCTGCAGCGGCACGATGTAGTTCATCATGCCGGTGACGAGCGGCATGGCGACGAAGAAGATCATGATCACGCCGTGGGCCGTGAAGATCTGGTCGTAGTGGTGCGGCGGCAGGAATCCGGCCTGGTCGCCGAATGCGACCGCCTGCTGGGCGCGCATCATGATCGCGTCGGCAAAACCGCGCAGCAGCATCACCAGGCCGAGAATGATGTACATGATGCCGATCCGCTTGTGGTCGATGCTGGTGAACCAGTCGCGCCACAACGGGCCCCAGAGACGGAAGTAGGTCAGCGCGCCGAGAATGGCCAGGCCGCCAATCGCAACACCGATGAACGTCGCAAGAAGAATCGGCTCGTGAAAGGGAATCGCGTCCCAGGTGAGGCGGCCGAAGATGAGCCTCGTCAAATCTAGATGTTCAGGCATCGTTACTCTTGGATGCGAAGGTTGGTACTCGGGACCGACAGGCCGACCGGGTCATTGGGAGTGCACATGGCTGCGACGTAGGTGCGAAGAGGCGAATTCTTCCCGTCAGGTTGCCAGGGGCGCGAGGTGACGTTGAAGGTGCCGGCAGGCCCGGCCACGCCGCCGCCTGCATCGATGGCCATCATTTGATGAATGCACATCTTGTTCCGGTCCACGCAGCGATTCAGGATCGCTTGGTAGAGATCGCTTTCGACCGTGCCGAAATGACGAATCGGGTCGCGCTCGCTCGGGCGCTCCAGTTCCTGGTACACCGCGCGGGTCAGGGCACTGTTGCTGGACTTGGCCTTCTGGACCCACTGTTCGAAATCGGCTTCGCTCACGCCATGGAACTTGAAGCGCATGTTCGAGAACCCAGCGCCGCTGTAGTTGGCGGAGAAGCCCTCGAACTCGCCCGGCTGGTTGATGACCGCGTTGAGCTTGGTCTCCATGGAAGGCATCGCGTAGATCTGGCCAGCCAGCGCCGGGATGTAGAACGAATTCATGACCGAAGAGGCCGTGATCTTGAAGACGATCGGCCGATCGACCGGCGCCGCCATCTCGTTGACGCTCGCGATGCCTTGCTCGGGATAGATGAAGAGCCACTTCCAGTCGAGTGCGACCACTTCGACCGTGAGTGGCTTGACGTCGTCAGGCACCGGCCGCCCGGCTTCGATCCGCCTCAATGGGCGATAGGGATCCAGTGTGTGAGTGCTGATCCAGGTGATGGCACCCAGCGCGATGATGATGAGCAGCGGGGCTGCCCAGATGGCCAGTTCGAGTTCGGTGGAATGGTCCCATTCCGGCGAGTACTTGGCTTCCTTGTTCGACTGTCGGTATTTCCAGGCGAAGAAGATGGTCAGGCCGATGACCGGCACGATGATGAGCAGCATCAACACCGTTGAGATGACGATGAGCTGACCTTGCTGACGGGCGATATCGCCGGACGAATTCAGAACCACCGTGTTGCACCCCGCCAACATGGCGAGCGGGAGCAAGAGTAGTCCGCGAAAGTTCTTGAGGGGAGGCATGCCGGAGAATGGTGCGTTTGCTGGGCAAAGAGTCCAGAATCTACTTGGTTTGGCCTGCGCCGGATATTGGACGTTTTGTCCTATGGCGGCAATCCCGATTCGGTGAGACGCTCGCGAAGTCCACTTGACGACACACGAACCAGAGCAGAAATGACGATGTCAGGCATCAGTAGCACCGAACACGAACTGAACTCGACCCTTCATGGGGGCGACTCGGACCACTCACACGTCACACCTTCGGAGATCGCCGTTGGCGTGGTGATTGGGCGCGCGTCGGAGTATTTCGACTTCTTCGTCTATGGGATCGCCTCGGTCCTGGTCTTTCCGGCGGTGTTCTTTCCTTTCGAAAATCGCCTCGAAGGGATTCTCTTCGCCTTCACGATCTTTTCGTTCGCGTTCATTGCCCGTCCCTTTGGCACCGTCATATCGATGACTGTCCAGCGCCGCTTCGGGCGCGAGGCCAAACTGACAATCGCGCTGTTCCTGCTGGGCATATCGACGGCGGGCATGGCCTTTCTTCCGGGCTACGCGAGCATCGGTTTCACGTCGATCATCCTGCTGTCGCTCCTGCGTGTCGGGCAGGGGCTGGCGCTGGGTGGTTCGTGGGATGGGCTCCCTTCGCTGCTGGCGCTCAATGCCCCCGCGAATCGCCGCGGGTGGTACGCGATGCTTGGTCAACTGGGCGCCCCTGTTGGTTTCTTCCTGGCGAGCGCGCTGTTTGCGTTTCTCTATTCGAGCCTCTCGCTCGAGGACTTTCTCGACTGGGGATGGCGTTACACCTTTTACGTGGCTTTTGCGATCAACGTGGTCGCGTTGTTCGCGCGCCTCAGGCTGGTCTCGACCAACGAATACGATCGCTTGCTCGAGGCGCGTGAACTTCAGCCGACCGACGTGGTCGAGATGACGCGCTCGCAGGGCTACAACATCGTCATTGGCGCCTTTGCGGCTCTGGCAAGCTATGCGCTGTTCCACCTGATCACCGTTTTCCCGCTCTCGTGGATCACGCTGTATTCGACGCAGTCGATCACCGAGTTCCTTTTGGTGCAGATGGTCGGCGCCGTGCTCGGGGCCATCGGCATCGTTGCTTCGGGCCTGATTGCCGACCGGATGGGCCGGCGTAACACGCTCGGCAGCCTTGCGGTGCTCATTGCAGTGTTCAGCGGTTTTGCGCCAACGCTTCTGGATGGCGGTCGCCTTGGCCAAGACGTGTTCATCCTAGTGGGCTTCGTGATTCTGGGCTTGTCGTACGGACAGGCGGCGGGTGCCGTCACCGCGAATTTCGAGGCGAAGTACCGCTACACGGGCGCTGCGTTGACTTCCGATCTGGCATGGCTGATCGGCGCCGCTTTCGCGCCGCTGGTGGCGCTGGGCCTGTCGTCGCACTTCGGACTCGGCTACGTCAGTGTCTATCTGCTCTCAGGCGCCGTCTGCACGCTAGTGGCCCTGCGCATCAACCGGGCGCTCGAAATCCGCGAATAGCCGATCAACGGCGGACGCGCCACTGCTTGAAGAGCGCTACTGCCAGCGTAATCACGAGCGCCGCCAGAATCAGCTTGTGTTCGTAGGGTCGAAAGTGCCCGACCCACGAATGCACCCAGCCCATGAGCTTGACGCCAAACAGCACCACGACCGTGGACCAGACGACTGCAGCCACCGCGCAGAGGCCGGCGTAAAGCAAGGCCGACATCCGGCCCATACCGAGCGTCGCCGGCATCGCGATGCGCAAGCCCCATGCAAAACGCATCAGGAAAATCGTCGCCACAGGATGGCGCGAGACAAACCCGTTCACCCGCTCAATGTGAACGCGCAGCTTGGGACGGTTTGCAAGCAGTTCCAACCCCTTGCGGCGGCTCAGGTGGAAATAGAACTGGTCAGTCAGGAAGGCCGACGCTGCGCCGCAAGCAATCAAGGGACCTAGCGAAAGATAGCCCTGATGCACCGCAAAGGCGCCCAGCATCAGGATCGTCTCGCCCTCGAACAGCCCGGCGAAAAACACCACGGGATAGCCGTAGTTCTGGAGCAGTTCTGACAGATGCATGCCCGAATGATGCCGGGAAGAATGGTGTCAGTAGCTCGTCTCGCCCTTCGACTTGATCTCCCCTTCCTTGTTCGCGCGTGTTGCTTCGCCGGCGCGCGTCCTTCGGGCCGACGAGCGATCGGTGCTCTGTACGGGCGGCCGTGCTTTTGGAACGGGATTGCCTTCGCCCAATTGCGGACCTCTCGCTGCTTCCTCGCCGATGCTGCGGCGCTGAGCGCGTGCGGCTGCACGTTGCTCGGGCGAGAAGCGGGGCTCGGCCGCAGGGATGGGATCACCTTCACTCATCTGGGGGCCCCTTGCGGCCTCGGCCCCTTGCTTGTTCCGTTCGGCGCGTGCGGCCGCACTGTTGTCGGTTCCGAAAACCTGCGCGCTGGCGCTCAGCGTCAGCAGCAGGCCGGCGGCCGCTGCCGCCGTCGAGGCAAGAATCTTCATTTCAAACTCCACGAGATCATTGCAAGTATGCGTCGACTGCCGTGCGGAAGGCGTCTCAAGGCGCTTTCGGGTCGGCCTTCGGAACGTTTCCGTTCTTGAGCCTTTCGCGGAAGAGCGCCGCGCGCATCAGGAAAATGGTCGTAACCGGCGCGGTGAGTGCAACGAACAACGCGATCAACGAAGCGTGCAGGAAAAGATTTAAGCCCTGGACCGAAAAATAGACGATCGTCGCGAGGGTCATGCTCCACACGCCCAAGGTCGCGCCGAGCGTCGGCGCATGGATTCGACGGAAAAACGTCGGCAGCCGCACCAGCCCGAAAGAACCAATGGCAGCAAAAGCGGCGCCTGTCAGAGCGAACACCGCGGTCAGGATCTCTGCCCACATTGGCAGTGGGGCTTGGATGAATTCGTTCATGCGCAATCTCCGTTCGTCATTCGATCACCTCGCCGCGCAGCAGGAATTTCGCGAGCGCCGTCGAACTCACGAAGCCGAAAAGCGCAATCAGCATCGCAGCCTCGAAATAGACGTTGCTCGTATAGACGATGCCCAGCACCAGCATCATGAGCATTCCGTTGATATAGAGGCAATCGAGCGCCATCACACGGTCCTGCGCAGTGGGCCCGATGAGCAGGCGAGCGACGGCGCAGGTCATGGCGACGGCGAGCAACAGCAGCGCAAGCTTGAGTGCCCAGAACAGGATCGGCGTCATGATTCGAAGATCTCCATCAGCGGGCGTTCATAGCGGGACTTGACCATGGCAACGAAGGCCACCTCGTCGGGTTCGTCGAACAAGTGGATCAGCAGGCTGGATCGATCGAATGAAACCTCGCCCCAAGCGGTGCCGGGGGTGAGGCAGATAATCATCGCGAGCACCGCCAGCGCGTTCGGGTCCCGGACATCGAGTGGCACTCGAACGAAGCATGGCTTCATGCCGGCGTTGCGCTGGGTCAGCAGCAGTCGCGCCACCGTCAAGGCGGAGCGGATCATGTCGTAGAGCACCAGACCACTCAACCGCAGCGCAACGCCAGGGCGTCGCATCCTGACGGTCGAAGGCCTGAGCGACTGCGTCAGCAACGGCACGGCGAATGCCAGGATCGCTGCAAGCAGCAGCGTCGCGACATCCATTGATTGGTTGAGCAGCAGCCAGACGACAAACAGGCCCAGCGAAAGCGGGGGCGATGGGATCCAGCGCTTGATCATTTGGCGGCTCCGGCTTCAGAGGTCGGGCTTGGCACCTCCCGCGCGCCGAGCACGGCAGCCCGATAGGCAGTCGGGGTCCGGAGGCTTTCGGCCGTGGCGACGGCGTGTTGCATCACCGGTCCCGCCCAGAACGTGAGCGCAAAACACGCCGCGAGGAGCGCCGCCACCGGCAGAACTTCGAGTGCCGGCAGCGCAGGCAGCGTCGCATGAGCCTGGGTCCAGAAATGCCGGATGCCGGTGCGGCTCAAGGCGATCAGCGTGAAGAAGCCCGACAGGAGCAGCAGCGCCATGAAGGCCCACGCCGCTGGAGCGACCTTCGAGACACTGAAGAGTCCAGACAGCATGGCGAATTTGCCGACGAAGCCGGACAGCGGCGGCAGCCCAGCCAGCAAGATCGTGCATCCGACGAAACTGAGGCCCAGGAAGGCGACCCCCGCCGGAATGGCTCGCCCATACAACGCCTGCGCGTGGTCGTCGAGATTCACGTCATCCGACCTCCGCAAGTCTTCGGACAGAAACGGCGCATCCCCGGCTGCCTCGTGCGGCGCGATGCTCATTCCCGAATTGCGCCAGCGCTCGATCATGTCGATCAGCAGGAAGAAGGCGCTCACCGCGAGCGTCGAGCTCAGCATGTAGTAGAGGGCGCCAGCCCACATGGCCGGCTGGCCAAACCCGATGGCCGCCAGCAGCGTGCCTGCCGAAACCAGCACGCTGAAGCCAGCGAGATTGGAAAGCCGCTGCGTGCCGACGATCCCCAGTGCGCCCACGAACAAGGTCGCCAGCCCCGTCGTGACCAGCGCTCCTTGCCCGAACTCCGCGGAAGCACCCGTGTCCGGCGCGAACATGACCGTCCATAGGCGCAGCAAGGTGTAGATGCCAAGCTTGGTAAGGAGAGCGAACACCGCACCCACGGGCGAAACCGCGGAGCTGTACGCCGGCACGAGCCAGAAGTTCAGCGGCCACGCACCGGCCTTGGCGAAGAAGGCCGTCGCAAGGATGGCCGCGGCCGCGTGCACCAGCCCGCGATCGGCCGGCGAGATCTGGGCGATGCGCACGCCGAGGTCCGCCATGTTCAACGTACCGGTCACGCCGTACAGCAATGCGGCGCCAATCAGGAACAGCGACGAAGCCGCCAGGTTGATTGCAATGTAGTGAAGCCCCGCATGCACGCGCAGCCGGCCCGAGCCGTGCAGCAGCAACCCATAAGAGGCTGCGAGCATCACCTCGAAGAAGACGAAGAGATTGAACAGGTCCCCCGTCAGGAAGGCGCCATTGAGGCCCATGAGCTGCAATTGCAGCATCGGGTGGAAATGAACGCCGGCTCGATCCCACCGCGAAGTCGAATAGATGGAGGCGGCGAACGCGACCACCCCGGTGAGCGCCACCATCATCGTCGAGAGACGATCCGCAACGAGCACGATGCCGAAGGGCGCATGCCAGTTGCCCGGCAGATAGACGCCGATCGAGCCTGGGCCGCCCCCGGTCGCAGGCGCATTGACCCAGCGCAGCAAGGCAAGCGCTGCGAGAAGTCCGATCAGGCCGGATGCGACGCTCAAGGCGGACTTTGCCCGCCGTCGCTGTTCACCCAGGAGCAGCATGAGACCTGCGGTAAGCATCGGCACCAGGATCGGCACGGCGATCAGGTGCGGCATGCTGAATTCGAGCAGCCTGTCGATCAGGTTCAAGAAGCCGGTCATTCCTGCGGCTCCCGGCGTTCTTCGCCATCCACGTGGTCGGTGCCCGTCAGCCCACGCGAGGCCAGCAGCACCACGAGAAACAGCGCTGTCATCGCAAAGCCGATGACGATCGCCGTGAGCACCAGCGCCTGTGGCATCGGGTCGGCAGTGTTGGCAAGGGTGGCGGCAATGCCGGGCTCGAGCACCGGTTCGCTGTCGAGCTTCAGCCGACCCATGCTGAAGATGAAGAGATTGACCGCATAGGAGATCAACGTGAGACCCATGATCACCTGGAAGGTCCGCGGCCGCAGCAACAGGTACACGCCCGATCCGGAGACGATGGCAATGGCGATGGCGAGAACGATTTCCATCAGGCGACCGCCTCCTTCGCAGCGAGGGCGGTACGAGCCGCGACTTTTTCAGCCTGTTCGTCGGACCAGCGATGGCTGCGAATCGATTGGTGGGCGAGTGCCGTGAGGATCAGCATCGTGGCACCGAGCACGAGCGCGAACACGCCCATGTCGAAGAACAGCGCGCTGGGCACATGCACCTCTCCGAGGATCGGCAAGTGAAGGTGCGCCGTGTGCGTGGTGAGGAACGGATAGCCGAGCACGATGGCGCCGCCACCTGTGGCCAGTGCAAGCAGGAGGCCAACGGCAATCCACCGCCTGGGATAGATGCGCAGATGCTCTTCGACCCATTCGGTGCCCGAGACGATGAACTGGAGCAGCAGCGCGACCGACATCACGAGCCCGGCCACGAAGCCGCCGCCGGGCTGGTTGTGGCCGCGCATGAAGAAATAGACCGAAACGAGCACCGACAGCGGGAGCAGCAGGCGCACCAGCACGGCAGGGACCATCAGGTAGCCGACGGCGGTGTCCTTGGCGCGGCGTGGATTGAGCAGATCGGTGTTCGTGTCGTCGGCCAGCAGCCGCTGTTGCAGCGGCAGCGCCATGGATTCCGGAGCCGGTCGGAAGCGGCGGAGCAGCGCATAGACCGTCAGCGCAACCACGCCGAGGACCGTAATTTCTCCGAACGTATCGAAGCCGCGAAAGTCGACGAGCATCACGTTCACGACGTTCGTGCCGCCGCCGCGGGTGAGGGCGCGCTCCAGGAAGAAGGACGAGATGCTTTGCGGGAAAGGTCGCGTCATCATCATCCACGCGATCGAGCCGAGTCCGGCGCCCGCTGCGATTGCCACCGCTATGTCGCGTGCACGCCGTGCCCGGGGGCGCAATCGCCCGACTGCCGCCTGCCGTGTGGCCGAGCGCATCGGAAGCCATCGCAGACCGAGGAGGATCAGCACCGTCGTCACCACTTCGACCACCAACTGAGTGAGCGCGAGATCCGGTGCCGAGAACCAGATGTATGTGATGCAGCACACCAGCCCGGCGCCCGAAGCGAGCATCAGCGATGCGAGTCGGTGAAACTTGGCTTGCCACGCAGCGGCTACTGCGCAGGTGCATCCAATGAGCCAAGTCATCGCAAACATGGGCGAGAACGGAAGCATTGAGCGCGATCCGCTTTCGGCCGGCGTGAAATAGAGCGCCGCGCCTGCACCGGCAACCGCTACGCTGACGAGAAGAAGCAATTGCGTCTGCAGCCGTCGGGTGCCCAGGAGACGCCGGCCACGCCGGCCTGCTTCACTCAGGCGCGCGAGCAGATTCTCGAAGATGCGTTGTCCATCGAAGCGGCTCAGGAGAGGCGTCGTCTCCAAGGCGCCGCGTGCGCGCCCTCGGCGTTGCAGCAGATAGATCACCACGCCTCCGAGCGAAGCGGTCAGGCTCATCGCCAGCGGTTGATTGAAACCGTGCCACACGGCCAGGCTGTACTCCGGCAACTGGCCACCCACGACTGGCGTTGCGGCTGCGATCAGGAAGGCACCCACCGACCATGCCGGCGCTATGCCCACCACCAGGCAGATCAACACCAGCAACTCGACGGGTACGCGCATCCAATGCGGCGGCTCGTGCGGCTTTTTCGGCACTTCGGGCGGCCCGCATGGCGGACCGAAGAACACGTCGAACACGAAACGCAGCGAATACGCGACGCTGAACATGCCGGCGACAGTCGCGAGGACGGGCAAGCTCTTGCTGACCCATGGCGTTGCTTCGACCAGCGCAGTCTCGGCAAAGAACATTTCCTTGGACAGGAAGCCGTTGAGCAGCGGCACACCAGCCATCGCTGCACTCGAGATGATCGCCAGCGTGCCCGTGATCGGCATCAGCTTGAGCAGGCCACTGAGCTTTCGAATGTCGCGCGTGCCGCTTTCGTGGTCGATGATGCCGGCCGCCATGAAGAGCGACGCCTTGAAGGTCGCGTGATTCATGATGTGGAACACCGCCGCGACGGCCGCAAGATCGCTGTTGAGCCCCAACAGCAGCGTGATCAGCCCGAGATGAGAGATGGTCGAATACGCGAGCAGCGCCTTGAGGTCACGCTGGAACATCGCCACGTATCCTCCCAGCAGCAGGGTGATCGCTCCTGCGCCGCCCACGAGCCAGAACCATTGCTCGGTGCCGGAAAGTACAGGCCAGAGGCGTGCCATCAGAAATACGCCGAGCTTCACCATCGTCGCCGAATGCAGATAGGCCGAGACGGGTGTCGGTGCCGCCATGGCGCGTGGCAGCCAGAAGTGAAAGGGGAATTGCGCGCTCTTGGTGAAGGAACCCAGCAGCACCAGCACCAGTGCGGCGGGATAGAGGCGACTGGCGCGGATCTCGTCGCCGGCGGCGAGAACCGCGTCGAGTTCGTAGCTGCCGACGATGCGCCCCAGCACCAGCACGCCCGCCAGCAGACAAAGGCCGCCCGCGCCGGTGACCGTCAGCGCCATGCTCGCACCACGTCGCGCATCACGACGGTGATGCCAGTAGCCGATCAGCAAGAATGAGAAGAGACTGGTGAGTTCCCAGAACAACACCATCTGGATGAGGTTGCCTGAAAGCACCACGCCCATCATTGCGCCCATGAACGCGAGAAAGAACGAGAAGAAGCGCGGCACCGGATCGGACGGCGACATGTAGTAGCGCGCATAGAGCACCACCAGCGCGCCGATGCCCAGGACCAGCATGGAGAATAGCCATGCGAAGCCGTCCATGCGGAGGATGAGATTCAACCCGAGTGCCGGCATCCACTCGATTTCTTGCCGGATCACTTGGCCGCTTGCGACTGTCGGGAAGAACCAGGCTGCCTGTATGGCGCAGCCTAACGCAACGAGGCCTGCGAGCGTCGATTCCCGGTTGCGCGCGTCAGATGGCAGCAGAGCCGCGATGACGCTCGCGATGAAGGGAAGAGCAACGAGAAAGACAAGGGGCATTGCGATCAATTCTATCGATCGACCCCGGCGCGACCATTCGCTCTCAAGCGACCATGTGCTGCACCGTTCGGATACCGAGCCAGGTAAGAACAAGCGATCCGGCAAGGTGCAGCGCTGCCGTCCCCATTGCCAGGCCGAAGCGATCGGTCAAGAGCATCCCGACCACTTCCGCGGAGAAGCTCGAGAAAGTTGTGAGGCCGCCAAGAAACCCGGTGATAAGCGCGAGCCGCCAGACGGGATCGAGCTGCGGCATGCCGTCGAACATGGCGACTGCGATTCCGATCAGGTAGCCCCCGATCAAGTTGGCCGCCAATGTTCCCCACGGCAGCGAAGCCCCTGAGTTGAGCCACAGGTTGAGCCCCCATCGGCTGAGCGCGCCGACAGAGGCACCGATGCAGATGGCGATCAAGTGGATGGGGTGCATGGCGACTAAGGTGTGGGTGGCGTTGAAAGGTGTCGCGAAGCATAAGTTCAAAGACTGGCGCATCGTTCGGTATTACCGCGATGGCAAATGAAAAAAGGGCCGCTTGAGGCGGCCCGCGCTGTGGCGTCAGCGACGCCTTGCGTTCTTCTTACTGCTTGGCCGGTTCTTTAGCGGCTGCGGCTTCCGCCTTCTTCGGCTCGGCCTTCTTCGCGTCGGGTTTCACTGCCGGTTCTGCGGCATGTGAGTAGGCTTGGCCATTGACCGTGAGGCCTTCAGCCGACAGCTTGGCTGCCGATTTTTCCTTCACGCCTTTGACGCGGCTCATGAAGTCGGGCCAGTCCTTGAACTCGCCCTGCTTGCGCTCGTCGAGGATGCGTTTGGAAAGTGCAGGGCCGACGCCCTTCAATCCATCGAGGTCCGCTTCCGTTGCCTTGTTGGCATCGACTGCCGCCCAAGAGGCGACCGCGAACAGCATGGCCGTAGCGGCCAAGATTTTCTTCAACATTTAAAACTCCCTGACATTGCTTTTTTTGTGAAACGCCTTTGGCGCTCCGCCGCATGCCGAATGCGTGCGGCGCCGCGATGATAGCGGGAGTTCGAAACTGATCTTCAGAGTTCTTCGACGCGGCGCGGGGGATAGCTGTCCCACGCCTGGCAGCCCGGGCAATGCCAGAAGTATTGATGCGCCTCGAAGCCGCATGCAGCGCATCGATAACGCATGAGCGGGCGCGTGGCCTGGTCCAGCGAGCGCTGCACCTGGGGGTGGAACTGCTCGTGCTCGAAGCGTTCGCCGGCAAGCCAGCGCGAGGCAGCCACCAGGGAAGGGTGGTGCGCCAGGTGCGCGATGTAGCCGTCGCGCGGCTCCGGCGGGGTGGCCTCGGTGGATCTGGCATCGTCAGGCAAGGCGGGAGTGCCGCCGAGCGCGATGATGGCTTCGAGCACGTCGATCGAGGGTGAGGCGACGTAGCGGCGCTGGAGCAGCGCCAGTGCCTCACCGGAACGCTGGGATGCAACAGCCGCCTGCTGAAGCATCGCGGCATACAGGGGCAGTGCCAGCGGAGCGCTCTCGCTGAGGGCTTTGAGCGTGTCGAAGGCCGCGGCCGAATCGCCGTTGCGCAATTGCAGAATCGCCGTGTCGATGGCGGGGCGCGGCGCTTGCGGGGCCAGCGCAACGGCCTGGCGCAAAGATTGAGCCGCACCATCGAGATCGCCGGCCGTGACGCGCTCGCCCGCTTGTTCGCAAAGGTGATGAGCGCGCCGCGTGCTGTAGCTCGCTTGATCTGACTCATCGAGTTTTTGCGCAACGGCCGCGGCCTGCGCCCATTCGCGCGAACGCTCATAAATGGCGAGCAGCGAAAGCCGAGACTCGTTTTCGTAGCGTGTGCCTTCGAGCTTCTGAAGTGCCGCCTCGGCCCTGTCGAGCAGTCCGGCTCGCAGGAAATCCTGAGCCAGTGCATGTTGCGCCCGGTCACGGTCGGCGCGGCTCAGGTCGCCGCGGCCGAGCAAGTGCTCGTGCACGCGCACTGCGCGCTGGTATTCGCCGCGCCGGCGGAAGAGGTTGCCGAGTGCGAAATGCAGTTCCTGCGTGTCGGGATCGTTCTGGACCGCTTCGATGAACGCGTCGATGGCCTGATCCTGTTGCTCGTTCAGCAGAAAGTTCAGTCCGCGAAAGTACGCCTTCGGCGCCTGGCGGTTTTCGATCTTCAGTTGCCTCAGGTCGAAGCGCGAAGCGAGCCAGCCGAGAACGAATGCAATGGGGAGGCCGAGCAGCAACCAGCTGAAGTCAAAGTCCATGTTGGCGTACGGCGGGTAGGTCGGTGGCTGCAACGGCGGGTGTGGCCGTTGCAGATGTCTGCGCGGAAGTTGGCGCGACGTTAGGCACTTGGGAAGCAGCAGTTCGATGCTTCCACCAGCCCGGCAGCATGCCGAGAGCGCCGACCACCAGCCCGCCTGCAAAGGCAGCAAGCACCACCAGCACCAGCGGAGCGCGCCACGACGCACCGAAGAAGAAATAGACGGTTGCGTCGTGCTGGTTGTTCAGCGCGAAGGCAAAAAGGGTAAAAAAAATGGCTGCCTTGAGCAGCCACAGGAGATATTTCATTCGCGTCCCCGTTGGCGGGGGAATTCTATGCCTCAGATGCGCTTGTGTTTCTCGGCATCGAGTTCTGCTGTTCGGGCATCGACGGCCTCGCGCAAGGCCTTGCCGGGCTTGAAATGCGGCACGCGTTTTTCCGGAATCTGAACGCTTTCGCCCGAACGCGGATTGCGTCCGATCCGCGGAGGCCGCCGGTTCACAGTGAAGCTGCCAAAGCCGCGAATCTCGATGCGGTGTCCACGCACCAGCGCGTCGCCCATCGCGTCAAGAATTGTCTTGACTGCGTATTCCGCATCTCGATGCGTCAGCTGCGAAAAGCGCGCTGCAAGTTCTTCGACAAGGTCAGAACGGGTCATGGCAAGAATGTGGGAGACAAAAAAAAGACAGAGCGGCCTTGGGGGACCCGCTCTGTCTTCCGGTGCGGCTTACTTGTCGCTGTTGTCCAGCTTGGCGCGCAGCAGAGCGCCCAGGCTGGTCGTGCCGGCGTTTTCGCGGGACGACTGCTGGCTCAGGCTGGCCATCGCGCCTTGCTCGTCGGCCATGTCCTTCTGCTTGATCGACAGCTGGATGTTGCGGGTCTTGCGATCCACATTGACCACCACGGCCGTGACTTCGTCGCCTTCCTTGAGCACGTTGCGTGCATCTTCCACGCGGTCGCGGGAGATTTCGCTGGCGCGCAGGTAACCGATGATGTCTTCGCCGAGGTCGATCTCAGCGCCGCGGGCGTCCACGGTCTTGACCTTTCCGGTGACGATCTGGCCCTTGTCGTTCACGGTCGTGAACGTCGTGAACGGATCGCTGTCGAGCTGCTTGATGCCAAGGCTGATGCGCTCGCGGTCGACGTCGACAGCCAGAACGATCGCTTCGACTTCCTGGCCCTTCTTGTAGTTGCGAACGGCGGTTTCGCCGGCTTCGTTCCACGAGAGGTCGGACAGGTGAACCAGGCCATCGATGCCGGCAGCCAGACCCACGAACACGCCGAAGTCGGTGATCGACTTGATCGGGCCCTTGACGCGGTCGCCGCGCTTGGTGTTTTGCGCGAACTCTTGCCACGGGTTGGCCTTGCATTGCTTCATGCCCAGGCTGATGCGGCGCTTGTCTTCGTCGATTTCGAGGACCATGACT
Organism: Variovorax sp. 05N34; assembly: GCF_056397405.1. Classification (NCBI taxonomy): domain Bacteria; kingdom Pseudomonadati; phylum Pseudomonadota; class Betaproteobacteria; order Burkholderiales; family Comamonadaceae; genus Variovorax; species Variovorax sp. 05N34. The sequence goes on along the minus strand of NZ_JBFTNI010000006.1, from coordinate 253,987 downwards.
TCGACTTCGTCGCCCAGCGAGACGATCTTGTTCGGAGCGATGTTCTTGTTGGTCCAGTCCATTTCGGAGACGTGCACCAGGCCTTCGATGCCGGGTTCGAGTTCGACGAACGCGCCGTAGTCGGCGATGTTCGTGACCTTGCCGAACAGGCGCGTGCTTTGCGGGTAGCGGCGCGAAACGCCCATCCACGGATCGTCGCCCATTTGCTTGAGACCCAGCGAGACACGGTTCTTTTCGGTGTCGAACTTGAGGATCTTCGCGGTGATTTCCTGGCCGGCCTGGACCACTTCGCTCGGATGGCGAACGCGGCGCCATGCCATGTCGGTGATGTGCAGCAGACCGTCGATGCCGCCGAGGTCGACGAACGCACCGTATTCGGTGATGTTCTTGACGACACCGCGCACGACTGCGCCTTCCTTCAAGGTTTCCATCAGCTTGGCGCGTTCTTCGCCCATGCTCGCTTCGACCACGGCGCGGCGCGAGAGCACCACGTTGTTGCGCTTGCGGTCGAGCTTGATGACCTTGAATTCGAGAGTCTTGTTCTCGTAGGGGGTCAGGTCCTTGATCGGACGCGTATCGATCAGCGAACCCGGCAGGAATGCGCGGATGCCGTTGACCAGGACCGTGAGGCCGCCCTTGACCTTGCCGCTCGTCGTGCCGGTGACGAAATCGCCGGATTCGAGAGCCTTCTCGAGCGCGAGCCACGAAGCCAAGCGCTTGGCGGTGTCGCGCGAGAGGATGGTGTCGCCGTAGCCGTTTTCAACGCTGCCGATGGCAACAGAAACGAAATCGCCGGCCTGGACTTCGAGTTCGCCCTTGTCGTTCTTGAACTCCTCGATCGGCACGTAGGCTTCGGACTTGAGGCCCGCATTGACCACGACGTGGTTGTGCTCGACGCGCACGACTTCGGCGGTGATGACCTCGCCGGTGCGCATTTCGGAACGCTTCAGGGATTCTTCGAATAGGTCGGCAAAAGATTCAGACATTGTGTTTTCCTTCCGTCACGCAGGGTTTGCAGGCGCTCATGCGATATTGCTTGCGACTGACATGTCTGGAGACGGCGGTTGTGAGGGCTGAGAGCCCGGTTAGGGTTGAACAACCAGGAGGAAGTGCGCTGTCGCGCGGCGGGGACCTTCTGGACGGAAATGCCGCTCAGGATGACCCGAACGGCTGTGCTTCCTGCCACCAGTTCAGCACCTGATTAATCGATTGCTCGACGGTCTGATGCGAGTTATCCAGGAGGCGGGCGTCAGGCGCCGGTTTAAGAGGCGCGACTTTGCGGGATGAGTCCCGAAGATCACGCGCTTCCAGGTCGGCGCGAAGAGCGTCGAGTGTAGTCGAAATACCCTTTGAAATCAATTGCTTATACCGCCGCTCGGCCCGGTGAGCGGCACTTGCGGTGAGGTACACCTTGAGCTTCGCATCGGGAAAGATCACGGTGCCCATGTCGCGGCCATCGGCGACCAATCCGGGGAGTCGCCTGAAGCTTCTTTGCAACCCCAGAAGGGCTGCGCGCACTGCTGGCAGAGCCGATACGCGGGAAGCGTCCATACCTGCAGCTTCTGTGCGAATGGCATCACTGACGTCTTCTCCGCCGAGCAGGACCTTGCCTTCGCTGAAGGCCAGCGGCAGGGATGCGGCGAGTTCGGCGATCAGTGCTTCGTTCGCTGAGTCCGCTTCGAGGCCGCTGCGACGCATCGCGAGGCCCGTGACCCGATACAGAGAACCGGAATCTAGGTAGTGGTAGCCAAGACTGCGTGCCACTTCGATGGTGAGCGTGCCCTTTCCCGAGGCAGTCGGACCGTCGATGCAGATCACGGGAACCTCCACTGCTTCGGAGACCGAAAACAGCGTTTCGAAGTAATCCGGGAAGGTTTTTGCGACGCAATGCGGTTCGAGAATGCGCACGGACACGCCTGCGGGATTGAGCGCCGCCAGGGAGAAACACATCGCCACGCGGTGGTCGTCGTAGGTGCGGATACTCGCTGCCCGCCAGTCGGGCGCCGCCAGCGGATGAACGCGAATGAAGTCGGGCCCGTCTTCGATAGTGGCACCGAGCTTTCGGAGTTCAGCGGCCATGGCGTCGATTCGATCGGTTTCCTTCACCCGCCAGCTCGCAACGTTGCGCAGCGTGCTTGGTCCGTCCGCATATAACGCCATCACTGCCAATGTCATCGCCGCGTCCGGGATGTGGTTGGCGTCGATGTCGATGGCCTTTAGCGGCCAAGACTTGCGTGTCACCACGAGCCAGTTGGGTCCGCTTTCGATGCCTGCGCCCATCTGGCGTGCGGCGTCGACAAAGCGGATGTCGCCCTGGATCGAGTCCGCACCGACGCCTTCAATGCGGATGCCCGAGCCCTTTGCAATAGCGCCGAGCGCGATGAAGTAACTGGCCGACGAAGCATCAGCCTCGACGTGAATGTCGCCGGGCGATCGATACTGACTTCCGGCTGGGATCGTGAAGCGCTGCCAACCTTCGCGCTGCACCTGAATCCCGAAACGCGAAAGCAGGTTGAGCGTGATCTCTATGTAAGGCTTCGAGATCAGTTCGCCGACGACTTCGATCGTGATGTCGCGCCGTGCCGCCAAGGGAAGGGCCAACAGCAATGCGGTGAGGAACTGACTGGACACATCCCCACGAACGCGAATCGGCGCTTCAACCTGAATTGCATCGATCCCGACTGGATGGATCGCAAGCGGCGGATACCCGGGATTGCCGAGATAGTCGATGTGGCAGCCGAGTTGTGTCAGAGCGTCCACCAGGTCCCCGATCGGCCGCTCGTGCATGCGCGGAACGCCCTTCAACTCGAATTCGCCGCCGAGAAGCGCCAGCGCGGCGGTCAGCGGGCGCATGGCTGTACCTGCATTCCCAAGGAACAGCGAGGCTTTGGCTGTGTGCAGTATGCCGCCCAGACCTGTAATACGCAGCGTCGAGCGCGCCCGTTCGATGCCGCAACCGAGCGCCGCGAGGGCGTCCAGCATCACGCGGGTGTCGTCGGAATCGAGCAGGTCGTGGACGGTTGTCGTGCCGCTGGCGAGCGCGGCCAAAAGCAGGACACGATTGGAAATGCTCTTAGAGCCCGGCAGGCCGACGGTGCCGGACGCCGTCGCGAGCGCCGGGATGTCGAGAAACGGGGTCGAGAACATGTCAGTCTTCCCGCGCGCGATAACGCTTTGAGAGACGCATTGACGGAGTGCGTCCGGGGGTGGAATTCATTCTCCCGGCTGCCACTGCGCGCGTATGCGGCTCGCCGAAGTGATAGCGTCCTCGAGCGCCTGCGAATCACCCGACGCCACCAGCGCTTCGAACTGCTTCAGGGCCTCTCGGAAATTCTGCGATTGAAGCAAAACCTGTTCGCGATTCGCGAGAAAGACATCGCGCCAGACCGCCGGATCGCTGGCGGCGATGCGGGTGAAGTCGCGAAATCCGGGCCCGGCGAGTTCAAGAAAGCGGTTGCCGTCGGGGTGTGCCGCCAACGCAGTCGTGAACGCAAAGGCGATCATGTGCGGCAAATGGCTGACCGCGGCAAACGCCGTGTCGTGTGCCTCTGGCGTCATCGTCTCGACTTTTGCGCCGACGCCGGACCATGCCTGGGTCGCCCGCTGCACATTCGAACGCAGCGTTGCCTTGATGGGCGTGAGCACCACCTTGCGTCCTTTGTAGAGGTCGGCATCGGCATGCTCCACGCCGGCGACCTCCTTGCCAGCGATCGGGTGTGCCGGAACAAAGGCGCCAAGCTGATCTTGCAAGCCGCGTCGCGCCGCCTCGATCACGTCACCTTTGGTCGAGCCCACATCCATCACTAGCATCTGATCAGTGATGCCATGGCGGATCGCCTTGAAGGTCTGCTCGGAGGCGCCGACCGGCACTGCGATCAAGACCAGATCGGCGCCCGACACCGCCAGCAACGCCGACGGCGCTGCGACGTCGATCACGCCCATCTGTCGCGCCCGCTCCGTGGTGGAGGGCGACTTGCTGTAGCCCACGACGCGTTTGACGAGCCGCGCGCGCTTTAGGGCGAGCGCAAAAGATCCCCCCATCAACCCGCAGCCAATCAACCCCAATTGCTCGAACATCGTCAGGGCCTCAAGCGGTGACCGGATAGGCGCCGATGACTTTATAGAACGCGCAAAGCTTGCGCAGTTCAGTGAGTGCCGCCGCCACGTTGGGCTGGGACGGGTGCCCATCCAGGTCGATGTAGAAGTAATACTCCCACTGGCCCGTTCGTGCGGGGCGGGATTCGAAGCGCGTCATCGAGACGTTGTTGGCCTTGAGCGGCACCAGCAGGTCGTGGACCGCGCCGGGTCGGTTGGGCACCGAAACGATAAGGCTGGTGCAGTCGCGGCCCGACTGAGGCGGCATCGCCAGCGTTTGCGGCAGGCAGATGACGGCGAAGCGCGTGCGGTTATAGGAGTCGTCCTGAATGGCGTGCGCGACGATGTGCAGGCCGAAGCGCGTCGCTGCGCGTTCGCTCGCCAACCCTGCCCAAGCCGGATTGCTCGCGGCGAGCCGTGCGCCCTCGGCATTGCTGGAGACTGCTCGCCTTTCGGCATTCGGCAAATGCTTGGCGAGCCAAGTCTGGCATTGAGCGAGCGCCTGAGGATGAGCGAGCACCGCTTCGATGCCATCGAGCGAATTGCTGGACCTCAGAAGGTGATGCCGAACAAGCAGGCTGACTTCGCCAACCACGTGAGTGGGGGAGTGCAGAAACAAATCGAGAGAGCGAGTGACGACGCCTTCGGTGGAATTCTCGACACCGACGACACCGTACTGCGCGCTGCCCGCGGCCGTGGCGTGAAAGACTTCGTCGAAGCTCGCGCAATAGATCAGGTCAGCCGCGCCGCCAAAGTACTCGACGGCCGCTTGTTCGCAAAATGTGCCTTCGGGTCCGAGCACCGCCACGCGCTGGGGCGATTCAAGCGCCAGGCACGCCGACATGATTTCGCGCCAGATGGCGGCAACATGCAGGGACTTGAGCGGGCCGCCGTTGCTCTTCTGCATCTTCTCGATCACTTGTGCTACGCGATCGGGGCGGAAAAAGGGCGTGCCCTCGCGTTTCTTGACCTCACCGACCTGTTCCGCGACGTGAGCGCGGCGGTTCAAAAGATCCAGAAGCTGCTGGTCGAGCGAGTCGATCTGCACGCGCAGATCGGACAGGCTGGAGGAAGGGTCGGGTGTCGAGGATGGGGGGGCAGGTACGGTCATCGGTCAGGTGCGGATGCGTCTACGCATGCGACCGCTCGAATTCTCGCATGTAGCCTACGAGAGTCTGCACACCAGACAACGGCATCGCGTTGTAAATGCTGGCTCGCATACCGCCGACAGACTTGTGGCCCTTGAGTTGCAGCAACCCCGCCTCGCGTGCGCCGGCAAGGAATGCCTCGTTGCGGCTTTCGTCCTGAAGGAAGAAGGGCACGTTCATGCGCGAGCGGCAAGATGCATCGACCTTGTTGTCGAAGAACGACGAGGCGTCGATGAAATCGTAGAGCAGGTGCGCCTTTTCGAGGTTGCGCGCTTCCATGGCGGCCACGCCCGAGAGTTGGCCCTCCGTCTGCCGTCGCAGCCACTGGAAGGTCAAACCCGCGATATAGATGCCCCAGGTTGGGGGCGTGTTGTACATCGAGTGGTTGTCGGCGACGGTCTTGTAGTTGAAGGCGCTGGGGCAGACTTCGAGCGCATGCCCGAGGAGATCGTCCCGCACGATCACAATCGTCAGGCCAGCCGGCCCGAGGTTCTTCTGGGCGCCGCCGAAAGCCAGTCCTACACGAGACCAGTCCACCGGTCGAGAGGCCACGTGCGACGAGAAGTCGATGACGAGGGGTGCCTTGCTACCCAATGCCGCGAGATCCGGCAACTCGTGGAACTCGACGCCGTTGATCGTCTCGTTGCTGCAGACGTGGACGTACGAAGCATCTTTTGAGAGCTGCCAAGTCGCTGGGTCGGGAATTCGGGTGAATTGCTCGGCGGCGCTCGTCGCGGCAACATTTGCCTTGCAGTAGCGCAACGCTTCCTTTTGGGATTTGGTGCTCCAACTGCCAGTGATAACGAAATCGGCGCTGGTGCCGCGCGAGAGATTCAGCGGCACGATGGCGTTCTCGCCGAGACCGCCGCCTTGCATGAAGAGAACGTGAAAATGTTCTGGTACCGCAAGCAGAAAGCGCAGGTCGGCTTCGGTTTGTGCACTGATCGCGCCGAACTCCTTGCCGCGATGGCTCATCTCCATCACGCCCATGCCACTGCCTTGCCAGTCGAGCATTTCGGAGGCTGCGCGTTCAAGCACTGCCTCCGGCATCGCTGCCGGACCGGCCGAGAAGTTGTATGGGCGCGGACCTGCGCTCGGCGTCACTTCTTAGCGGGCGCCTTGGCTGGCGCCGCCTTGCCCGCGGGCGCTGCTGCGGCACCGCCGCTCGTCGGTGCGCCCAGGGCCTTTGCGACGTTGCTGTCGAGCGCAACCATCTTTGGCTCGATGCTTGCGCGGGTTTCAGCCACCAGCTTTTCAGTCAGCGCGGTTTGAAGCTTGGGGTTGAGTTCCTGGTATTTCTTGCTCAGCGGCGAGCTGATCCAGGCGAGCAACTGGCGCAATTCATCTTCGCTGAAGTTCTGTTCCATCAACGGGCCCAATGCGCCCGGTGCGAGTTGCAGCGCCTTGTCGCGCACGAGGGGATAGGCGTCGTCGAAGTACTTCTTGAGCTCGGCGTCGGCTGCCTTGGCTGCCGCTTCCCGCTTTTCGGCAGGCACCTGCGTCTGCAGGTATTGCGAGCCGGCCTGTGCAATCGGAGCGCTCGACTGTTCGACCAATCCGCGCGCGAGCGACTCAATCCCAGGCCGTTGCAGATCGATGAACTGCTTGACCAGCGCCGCCTTGTCCTGGGCCATGGCCAGCGAACTGCCGGCGAGCGCGACCGTCAGGAGCGCGAGTTTGATTTTTTTCACTGAGGATTCTCCGTTGAAGATGATGGGGAAGTGTCGTCGGCGCCGGGTTCGTTTTCGACAATCGCGTCATTCTCGACGATGCGCTGAAGTCCGCTGAGCTTCGCACCTTCATCGAGGCCGATCAGCGTGACGCCTTGCGTCGCGCGACCGAGTTCGCGAATCTCGGAAACGCGGGTGCGCACGAGCACACCCTTGTCGGTGATGAGCATGATCTCGTCATCTGCGTGCACGAGAGTCGCGGCCACCACCTTGCCGTTACGTTCACTTTGTTGAATTGCGATCATGCCTTTGGTTCCGCGGCCATGACGCGTGTACTCGGTAATGCTTGTGCGCTTTCCGTAACCGTTTTCGGTGGCCGTAAGGACGCTCTGCTCCTCATCTTCGGCCACCAGCATGGCGATCACGCCCTGTCCGTCTTCCAGGGTCATACCGCGCACGCCTCGTGCGTTGCGGCCCATGGGACGAACGTCGTTCTCATCAAAGCGCACCGCCTTGCCGCCGTCGGAGAAGAGCATCACGTCGTGCGCTCCATCGGTCAGCGCGGCGCCGATCAGGTAGTCGCCCGGGTCGAGATCCACGGCGATGATGCCGGCCTTTCGCGGGTTGCTGAATTCGTCCAGCGTCGTCTTCTTGACGGTGCCCATCGAAGTGGCCATGAACACGTATTGATTGGCCGGGAAGGTTCTCTTCTCGCCGGTCAGCGCCAGGACGACGTTGATTTTTTCGCCTTCCTGCAGCGGGAACATGTTGACGATGGGCCGGCCGCGCGAGCCGCGCGAACCGGCGGGCACTTCCCACACCTTGAGCCAGTACAGCCGTCCGCGATTCGAGAAGCACAGGATGTAGTCGTGCGTGTTCGCGATGAAGAGCTGGTCGATCCAGTCATCCTCTTTGGTTGCCGTGGCTTGCTTGCCGCGTCCGCCGCGCTTCTGTGCACGGTACTCGCCCAGAGGTTGGCTCTTGATGTAGCCGCTGTGCGAAAGCGTCACGACCATATCTGTCGGCGTGATCAGGTCTTCCGTCGAAAGATCGAAGGCACTGTGCTCGACCTGGCTGCGGCGCACGCCCAGCTTGCTTTGCCCGAACTCCTGCTTGATCGTCGTCAGTTCGTCGCCAATGATGACCGACACACGTTCGGGCTTGGCGAGGATGTCGAGCAGATCGTCGATTTCCGCCATGACGTCCTTGTACTCGGCAACGATCTTGTCTTGCTCGAGGCCCGTCAGGCGCTGGAGGCGCATCTGCAGGATTTCCTGCGCCTGGGTGTCTGAAAGCTTGTAGAGGCCTTCGGAGCTCATGCCGAATTCGCGGTCCAGCCCGTCGGGGCGGTAATCGTCGGCATTGATCACGCCGCCGTCAGCGCGGGTGCGAGTGAGCATTTCGCGCACCAGCTTGCTGTCCCAGGCGCGGCTCATGAGTTCGGCCTTGGCGACCGGCGGCGTCGGCGCATTTCGGATGATCGCGATGAACTCGTCGATGTTGGCGAGGGCGACTGCCAAACCTTCGAGCACGTGTCCGCGTTCGCGCGCCTTACGCAGCGTGAAGACCGTTCGACGCGTCACGACTTCGCGCCGATGCTGCAGGAAGACCTCGATCAGGTCCTTGAGGTTGCACAGCTTCGGCTGGCCGTCGACCAGCGCCACCATGTTGATGCCAAAGGTGTCTTGCAGTTGCGTCTGCTTGTAGAGATTGTTCAGAACAACTTCGGGTACTTCGCCGCGCTTGAGCTCGATCACGAGGCGCATGCCCGACTTGTCGGACTCGTCCTGGATGTGGCTGATGCCTTCGATCTTCTTCTCGTGCACCAACTCGGCCATGCGCTCCTGCAGCGTCTTCTTGTTGACCTGGTAGGGAAGCTCGTCGACGATGATGGCCTGGCGCTGGCCGCGATCGATGTCTTCGAAGTGGCACTTCGCCCGCATCACGACCTTGCCGCGACCGGTCCGGTAGCCGTCCTTGATGCCGTTAATGCCGTAGATGATCCCGGCCGTGGGGAAATCAGGCGCCGGGACGATCTCCATGAGGTCGTCGATGCTGGCGTCGGGATGGCGCAGAAGGTGGAGACATGCGTCGACAACCTCGTTCAGGTTGTGAGGCGGAATATTCGTCGCCATACCCACAGCGATACCGCCGGCGCCATTTACGAGCAGATTGGGCAGTTTGCTCGGCAATACCAATGGCTCTTTTTCGGAGCCATCGTAATTCGGCCCGAAATCGACTGTTTCCTTGTCGATATCGGCCAACATTTCGTGCGCAATTTTGGCGAGCCGGATCTCGGTATATCGCATGGCAGCTGCCATATCGCCATCCACCGAGCCGAAATTGCCTTGGCCGTCGACCAGCATGTGGCGCATCGAGAAGTTCTGCGCCATGCGGACGATGGTGTCGTAGACCGACTGGTCGCCGTGCGGGTGGTACTTACCGATGACGTCACCCACGATACGGGCCGACTTCTTGTACGGCCGGTTCCAGTCGTTGTTGAGCTCGTGCATTGCGTACAACACGCGCCGATGCACTGGTTTGAGGCCGTCGCGGGCGTCAGGGAGGGCGCGCCCCACGATAACGCTCATGGCGTAATCAAGATAGCTGCGGCGCATTTCCTCTTCGAGGCTGATGGGGAGTGTTTCTTTGGCGAACGAGGTCATGGGCGGCGGGCTGACGGCAAGGAGGCGAAATTTTACGCTGTGGACGGTGTCGCACCGCCGCAACACAAGGCCGGTATTCCGCCTCCGTCCTACGTTTCCGGGGTGTCCAGCGGCCTGTTTGCGAAAGACCCTATGGCACAATCGCCTCAACGTTTTGGGTGGTGGTCACTTAAAGCGTCCTTGATTCGCAGCGCGGCTGCGGCTTTTTCCCCAAGAGGAGAACCATGAAGAAACTGAATAAAGTGGCGATGATGTTTGCAGTCGCTGCGCTCGCCACTGCCGCCGGCGCGCAGACCCGTGTCACCGCAGCAGACGGCGGCCCAGCCATCGACAACTGGCAAAACGGTACTGGCGAACTCGTCTGGAAGAACGGCACCAATGAATTGTGCTGGCGCGATGCCAACTGGACGCCCGCAACGGCCGCCGCTGGTTGCGACGGTGCTCTGGTTCCTGCCGCTCCTGCTGCAGCAGCACCGGCTCCTGCCCCGGCACCGGTTCCGCCGGCAGTCGCTGCATCGAAGGTTACTTTCGCTGCTGACGCCTTCTTCGACTTCGACAAGTACGTCCTCAAGCCTGAAGGCCGCGCGAAGCTGGACGACCTGGTCTCGAAGATCAGGGACGTGAACCTCGAAGTGATCATCGCCGTCGGTCACACCGACTGGATCGGTACTGTTGCCTACAACCAGAAGCTGTCGGTTCGCCGCGCTGAAGCTGTGAAGGCCTACCTGGTCTCCAAGGGCATCGAAAAGAACCGCGTTTACACCGAAGGCAAGGGCAAGAGCCAGCCGATCGCTGACAACCGCACTGCCGAAGGCCGCGCCAAGAACCGTCGCGTGGAAATCGAAGTGGTCGGTACCCGCCCCAACAAGTGATTCGACTGAATCGCTAATGAAACCCCGCTTCGGCGGGGTTTTTTTATGGCCGCGCGATGCTGTCATTGCCATATAGAGATTCCCATTGATCGAATCCGGATGTGGTCCTTGGCGAATTCGCGGCGACTCATAATCCGAACATGACCGAAAACGTGAATGCCGATCCGGCTGAACTCGCCAAATTTTCTGAACTCGCGCACCGTTGGTGGGACGTCGAAAGCGAATTCCGACCTCTGCACGAAATTAATCCGTTACGGCTCGAGTGGATCGACGGCATAGTGCCGATTGCAGGGCGACGCGTGCTCGACGTCGGTTGCGGCGGCGGGATTCTGGCCGATTCGATGGCATGCAAGGGTGCGGAAGTCCTCGGCATCGATCTGGCCGACAAGGCGCTCAAAGTTGCGCAACTGCACGCACTGGAGGCCGCCACCCGTGGCGTGAGGTACCGCTCGATCAGCGTCGAGGCCCTTGCCGCCGAACAGCCGGAGAGCTTCGACGTCGTCACTTGCATGGAAATGCTGGAGCACGTGCCGGAGCCCGCTTCGGTCGTGAAGGCATGTGCCGATCTGGTGAAGCCCGGAGGCTGGGTCTTCTTTTCCACCATCCATCGAAACCTGAAGTCGTTCCTGCTCGCCATCGTTGGCGCGGAGTACGTCCTGGGCATGCTGCCGCGCGGTACGCACGAGTATCAGAAGCTGATTCGCCCGAGCGAGCTCGCCGCTTACTGCCGGGCCGCCCATCTAGATCTGCGCCGAACATCCGGCCTGGAGCACAACCCGGTCACGCGACGCTATTGGCTGAGCAACGACACCAGCGTGAACTACATGTTCGCTACACAGAAGCCGGGCAGGGCGGAGTGATGGGACGGGAAATCGAAGCTGTCTTGTTCGACCTTGATGGCACGCTGATCGACAGCGCTCCCGATCTCGGCGCCGCTGCCGACCAGATGCGCACGGACCGGGGAATGGCCTCGTTGCCGCTGGAGCGCTACCGGCCGATGGCGGGCGCCGGCGCCAGGGGGATGTTGAGCGTGGCTTTCGGCATCACGACCGATGCGGCTGAATTCCCGCCACTGCGCGAAGAGTTCTTCCTGAACTATGAAGCGCGGATGTTGAAGAACACCCAGGTGTTTGCCGGCGTCGACGAACTCGTCGCCGCGCTTTGTGCGCGAGGGTTGAAATGGGGCGTGGTGACCAACAAATCTGTTCGGTTCACTGAACCGCTGACCCGCGCAATACCGTTGTTCGAATCAGCCCGCGCAATCATCAGTGGCGATACGACCCCGTTTGCCAAGCCCCACCCCGAGCCGTTGTTCGAGGCTGCACGCCGCCTTGGGGTCGCGCCGCAATCATGCGTCTACGTGGGAGACGACGAGCGCGACATCCTCGCGGGCCGCGCGGCCGGCATGCGAACCGTCGCCGCCACCTACGGCTACATGGGTGAACAGGCGGAGGTCGCACGCTGGGACGCCGACGCGGCAATTTCATCGCCCATGGAGCTCTTGCAACTTCTCAAACAGGCCTAAAATTAGCGGCTTGGGGCTGCACTGGTTTCGACGTGGGTTCGGAATCGCAGCGGGGCATGTCGAGCTGAATGCGCTCGTAAAACAGATTCAAACAAACTAACTGCAAACGACGAACGTTTCGCACTCGCCGCTTAATTGCCGGTGAGCTTTGCAACAGCAGGCCGATGGGCTGGGCAAGGGGGTACGGAGCAATCTGTACCTCCCGGCTGCAAAGATAATCTACATCGGCTGGCTCCAATCCGGGTACCTTGGGTCGGAGCGAGAAAATAGGGTGCTGGCGGCCGGTGTAGCGTGCGACTGCGCGACACCGGTGGCGAGACTCAAATCAGATCGCTAAACATGTAGATCTGCGCGAAGAAGGCTTACGGACGGGGGTTCAAATCCCCCCAGCTCCACCAAACAAGACCGGGGCGCCATGCAAAAGATGGCGCCTCAATCGTTGCGGAAGCCCCCGAAGCGGCGAAACTCTCCTCTTCTCAACATCCCACGTAAGCGCATGAGACAACTTCAATGGACTTCGGCGCTTCGCGTCACCGTCGCAGCGCTTGCGCTGGCTGGAGCCGTCCAGCTTCACGCGGCCTCACAGGCGCCGGTGCCGGCGGAAAACGGGATGGTCGTGACTGCGCAGCACCTCGCGACGCAGGTCGGGGTCGATGTGCTCAAGCGCGGGGGCAATGCGATCGATTCGGCGGTTGCGGTGGGCTACGCACTCGCCGTCGTCTATCCGGCCGCGGGCAATCTTGGCGGCGGGGGCTTCATGACGGTGCAACTCGCCGACGGCCGCAAAACTTTCCTCGATTTCCGCGAAAAAGCGCCGCTGGCCGCCACGGCGGATATGTACCTGGACAAGGACGGCAACGTCATCAAGGGGTTGAGCACGACCGGGCACTTGGCCGTGGGTGTGCCAGGCACTGTCTCCGGTCTCGAGTTCGCGCGCGAGAAGTACGGCACCATGAAGCGCGCCGCGCTGATCAGGCCATCCATCGCCATGGCCGAGCGAGGCTTCGTCCTCGAGCAGGGCGACGTCGACATGCTGGCGACAGCCACGGCCGATTTCAAGAAGGATCCGGCCTCTGAAGCGATCTTCCTGAACAAGGGCGAGCCATTCGCAGTCGGCCAGAAGCTGGTGCAGAAGGATCTGGCAAGAACCCTCCGAGCCATAAGCCGCAACGGCGTTGACGGTTTCTACAAGGGCTCGGTCGGAAGCGCGATCGTGGCGTCGAGCCAGACGGGCAAGGGGCTCATCACGCAAGCCGATCTGGACCAGTACAAGACCCGAGAACTGCCGCCGATCGAATGCGACTACCGCGGCTACCACGTGGTTTCTGCGCCGCCGCCCAGTTCGGGAGGGGTGGTGATCTGCGAGATGCTGAACATTCTGGAGGGCTATCCGCTCAAGGATCTGGGCTTTCGTTCCGCACAGGCAGTGCACTACCAGATCGAGGCGATGCGCCACGCCTACGTCGACCGCAACAGCTATCTGGGCGATCCAGATTTCGTGAAGAATCCGCTCGATCGGCTGCTCGACAAGGGCTATGCCGAGAAGATCCGGACCGTGATCGATCCCAAGAAGGCGGGGGTTTCGAAAGACATCAAGCCCGGCGTCGCTCCCCACGAGGGCAGCAACACCACGCACTACTCGATCGTCGACAAGTGGGGCAATGCGGTTTCGGTGACCTATACCCTCAATGACTGGTTCGGGGCCAAGGTCGCAGCCGCCGGCACCGGCGTGCTGCTCAACGATGAAATGGACGATTTCACCTCCAAGGTTGGCGTGCCCAATCTGTATGGATTGGTGCAGGGCGAGGCCAACTCCATTGCTCCGGGCAAGCGTCCATTGAGCTCGATGAGCCCGACCATCATGACCAAGGATGGCAAGCCCGTGTTCGTCGTCGGCACGCCAGGGGGAAGCCGAATCATCACAGTGGTGCTGCACACGATCCTCAATGTGGTCGACTACGGAATGAACGTTCAGGAAGCCGTTGACGCTCCGCGCTTCCATCAGCAATGGCTCCCCGATGTCACCAATGTCGAGACTTTTGCGCTGTCGCCAGACACGCGCAAGATCCTCATCGACATGGGCCATAACTTAGGCGTTCCGCAGCCGGCGAATCACGTGGCTGCAATCATTGTCGGCGCGCCTTCGCTGGGCGGCCAACCCGTCGGCAAGAACCGCTTCTACGGGGCCAACGACCCTCGCCGCAATACCGGCCTGGCACTCGGGTACTGATGCAGATAGAGGAAATTCTCTACACGCAGGGTTTCGGGACGCGGCGGGTGTGCGCCGGGCTGGTTCAACAGGGCTATGTCAGCGTCTCCGGCACGACCGTGACAGATCCCGGCGCGGATTTCGACGCTGAGGATTTGCGCTTCACCGTGCAAGGCGTCGAGTGGCAGTATCACGAGAAGGCCTATCTGATGCTGAACAAGCCGGCCGGCACCGAGTGCTCACAGAAGCCGTCGACCTATCCCAGCATCTATACCTTGTTGCCGTCCCCGCTGCGGCTGCGGCCTAACAAGAATGCGGTTCAGGGGGTGCAGGCGATCGGGCGGCTCGACCAGGACACCACCGGACTGCTGCTCCTGACGGACGACGGCCAGTTCATCCACCGGATGGGCTCACCCAAGCACCACGTGCCGAAGGTCTACGAAGTCACGACCAAGCACCCTGTCGACGACGGGCAGGTGTCGCGGCTGCTCGCGGGGGTCGTCCTCGATGACGATCCGAAGCCGGTACGGGCCGCCGCCTGCGAGGCGGCCGGTCCGTTGCACTTGCGGCTGACGCTGACCGAAGGCAAGTACCACCAGGTCAAACGCATGCTCGCCGCGGTGGGGAACCGTGTCGAGGCTTTGCACCGTTCGCGCATCGGCACAGTGGCGCTTCCGGATGACCTCGCGCCCGGGCACTGGCGGTGGCTTGATGCGGCGCAAGTCGAAGCGTTGCGAAATAAGCAGTGAGGTCAGCCGGGAGAGGGTGTCGATCGTTAAAATCGCACAACCTCTTTCGGACCCTCTCCTTGCGCTACATCCCCTACCTGACAGGCCGCCTTGCGGCCTTTTTGTTTGTTTGCGCCGCGCTCCCGTCGCACGCCGCAGAGCCGTCTCCGATCTTCGTGCTGAATTCGCTCGATGCGACCGTCAGCGTGATTGATCCCGGCACCTGGACCGAACGGGTCCGCATTCCGACGGGCAAGGAGCCGCATCACCTCTACCTCACGCCGGACGAGACCTCGCTCATCGTCGCGAACTCGGCAGGCGATTCGCTCACGTTCCTGAATCCTCGGACCGCCGAAGTGCAGCGTGTGGTCTACGGGATCATTGACCCGTACCAGCTGCGGTTTTCGCCGGACATGAAATGGTTCGTCACCGCGGGCAATCGACTGAATCATGTCGACCTCTATCGCTGGGACGGCAAGGAGCCCAAGCTCGTCAAGCGGATCCCGACGGGCAAGACGCCGAGCCATATCTGGATCGACCCGAAGAGCACGACGGCCTACGTCACGATGCAGGACAGCGACGAGCTGATTGCGATCGACATTGCCAGCCAGACCATCCGCTGGCGCACGCCGACGGGGCCCATGCCAGCGGACATCTTCGGCATCCACGACGGCAAGACGCTGCTGGTCGGCCTGACCGGTGGCGATGGTGTGCAGGTTTTCGATGTAGCCGGACCGCAGCCCAAACTCGTCGGCAAACTGCCGACCGGCAAGGGCGCGCATGCCTTCCGTTCTGCCGGCGATGGACGCAGCGTTTTCGTGAGCAATCGCGTGGCCAACACGATCAGCCGGATCGATATCTCCACGCTCAAGGTCACCGACACCTATCCGGTGCCGGGCGGTCCCGATTGCATGGACGTTTCGGCGGACGGCAAAACCCTCTTCGTGACATCGCGCTGGGCCAAGAAGCTCAGTGTGGTCGATCTCGCCAGCCACTCAGTGGCTCGGCAGGTCAATGTGGGCCGATCGCCGCACGGCGTCTGGACTCTCGCCCATGCCAAGCAATAAGCACACAGCCAACAAGTACGTGGGCGCATCGCTGCTGGCGACGGCGGCCCTTCTTTGCACCAGTGCGATGGCGCAGGGCACCTGCAACAAGCCGGTCTACCTGACTTTCGATACAGGGCACATGGGCATTGCACCCCTCGTGGCCGAGGTTCTCAAGCGGCAGGATGTACGCGTCACCTTCTTCGCTGCGGCGGAGCGGACCCAGACCGATGGCGACAGCCTGGACAACCATTGGGCGCCGTGGTGGAAGGCGAGAGCGGCAGAGGGCCACGAATTCGCCTCCCATACCTACGACCATGCGGTCTGGCGCGGCGACCTCAAGGGCGTCGAGCCACACTTTCGCATCAAGCCGACGGCTGGTGCCTTCGCGGGCCGTGAATTCACGTGGGACGCGAAGCAGTATTGCGCCGACATCGCCAAGTCCAATGAGCGGTTGCAAGACATCACCGGCAAGAAGCCGCTGCCGCTGTTTCGCGCGCCCAGTGGCAAGACCTCTCCGAAGCTGATTGCGGTCGCCAAGGCGTGTGGCTATGCGCACGTCGGCTGGGCGCCGGCGGGTTTCCTGGGAGACGAATTGCCCAGCGAGACCTTCAGCAACGAAAAACTGCTGCAACAGGCCCTCGACCGCATCCAGCCAGGCGACATCCTGCTAGCGCACCTCGGAATCTGGTCGCGCAAGGACCCCTGGGCGCCTGCGGACCTCGAACCGCTCATCGTCGGGCTGAAGGCGAAGGGCTTCTGCTTCGAGACGCTGAGGCAGCATCCTGCGTACCGCGACTGGATCGCGGCGCACCCCTGAACCTTCGGGCGTAATTCCGGGTCGCATGCCGATGGACTGGCTCACCGACATCTTCGCAAACTTGCAGCAATGGCTGTTCGAGACGGCCGTGCAGCCGGTGGTCTACGCCGTGGGCCTTGGCGGTTGGGTCGAAGATGCCTTCGATGCAACCGGCTGGCTTCTGGTCGGGCTGATCCAGATCGCCGTCCTGGTCGCCCTGGTCGGTCCCTTGCAGCGCTGGAGGCCCGTCGAAGCGGTGGTCGATCGGCGTGCCATTCGCACCGATGTTCTCTACACGCTGATTCATAGATTGGGCTTGTTCCGGCTCGCGATGTTCTTCGCCGTCCAGCCGCTTTTCGACGACGTGCTGGGTGCTGCACGTGCAGCCGGTTGGGGCACGATGCATCTCGACGAGCTGTGGCCGGGCGTGACGGACATCCCGTGGGTCGCCTTCGCGATCTACCTGGTCGTGATCGATCTCGTCGAATACCTGATCCACCGCGGACAACATCGGTTCAAGTGGTGGTGGGCTCTTCATTCGCTCCACCATTCGCAGCGCCAGATGACGATGTGGAGCGACAACCGCAACCACTTGCTCGATGACGTGATCCATGACGCGATCATCGTCATCGTCGCGCAGCTGATCGGCGTCGCGCCTGGGCAGTTCATTGCCATCGTGGCGTTCACCCAGTTGAGCGAAAGCCTTCAGCATGCCAATCTGCGCCTGAGTTTCGGCAGGCTCGGCGAGCGGCTCTGGATCAGTCCGCGCTTTCATCGCGTGCATCACAGCATCGGCATCGGACACGAATCACATGGCGCGCGCACGCTCGGCGGGCACAACTTCGGCGTGTTGCTGCCTTGGTGGGATCTGCTTTTCGGCACCGCGAATTTCGAGGAGCGCTACGACCCGACCGGCATCCGCGATCAGGTCGAGCCCGACGCGGAGGGCCGTGTCAGAGATTACGGTCGAGGGTTCTGGGCCCAGCAGTGGCTCGGGCTCAAGCGCCTGGCCGGCCGGAGCTGACCGACCGCCATCAACCGAGCCGCGGCTTCACGCGCCCGCGTTATCCTCGGCACCAATGCGTCTCCTTCTCGATTCGTTCTGGCGGTCCGTCGCCTATTGCATGCACCCGCGGGTGATCGTGCTGTCGTTCCTGCCGCTGGGGCTCATGATCGTGCTGTCGGCGGTGCTCGGCTATTTCTACTGGGACGCCGCCGTCGCCTGGACCCACAGCGCGCTGGACGCCTGGCCGTTGGTATCGGGCTTGTGGAACTGGATCGGGCAATGGTTTTCCAGCAATCCGGCAGCCATATTGGCGCCGCTCGTGGTCGTGCTTGCCGCCACGCCGCTGATCGTGGTGGTGTCGTTGCTTATCGTTGCCGCTTTCATGGCGCCCGCGTTGACCCAGCTGGTGGCAGAGCGGCGCTTTCCGGCGCTCGAAAGGAAGAAGGGCGCATCCTTCCTTGGAAGCGCTGCGCGGTCGATCGGGCTGACCGTCCTGGCGCTGCTTGCGCTCGTCGTCTCGATGCCGCTCTGGCTGATTCCGCCGCTGGTGCTCATCTTGCCGCCGCTCATCTGGGGATGGCTGACCTACCGGGTCATGAGCTTCGACGCGCTGGCCGAGCACGCGACGCCGGCAGAGCGCAATGCACTGTTGAAGGCACACAGAATGCCCTTGCTCGGCATCGGCGTGCTGTGCGGATATCTCGGCGCCGCGCCCAGCATCGTGTGGGCATCCGGCCTGCTGTTCGCCGCAGCCTTCTTCGTGCTCGCGCCGCTGGCAATCTGGATCTACACGCTGGTGTTTGCTTTCTCGGCGCTGTGGTTCGCGCACTACTGTCTCGATGCGCTCGCGCAACTGCGCGCGCAACAAGCGGCGGCTGGTTCGCCGCCGTCGCTCGAAATCGCGGAAGCCAACAAAGCCGCCGCAAGTCAATGGAGTGCACCATGAGCCGCTCATTCGGTCTGATCGTCATCGGCGATGAAATCCTCTCGGGCAAGCGCCTCGACAAGCACATGCCCAAAGTCATCGAACTGCTCGGTGCCCGCGGCTTGTCGCTGGCCTGGGCGGAGTACGTGGGCGACGTTCCGGTCCGCATCACCGCCGCCTTGGCGCGTGCCTTCGACTCGGGCGACATGGTGTTTTCGACCGGCGGCATCGGTGCCACGCCAGACGATCACACGCGCCAATGCGCCGCCGCTGCGCTCGGCGTTCCGTTGGCGCTGCATCCCGAGGCCGAGGTTCTGATCCGCGAACGCATGCAGGACACGGCCCGAGAACAGGGAGTTGCGTATGAGCCCGATCGTGCCGACAACGTGCACCGCCTCAACATGGGTGTGTTCCCGCTGGGCTCGAACATCATCCCCAATCCGTACAACAAGATTCCTGGCTTCAGTGTGGGCGACGTGCACTTCGTGCCGGGCTTTCCCGTGATGGCATGGCCGATGATCGAGTCGGTGCTCGACCAGCGCTATGCGGACATGTTCGCCAGGGGGCGTGCGGTCGAGAAATCCGTGATCGTCTACGGCTCCATGGAAGCAACGCTGACGCCCTTGATGCAGGCGATCGAGCTTGAACATCCGGGCATCAAGGTGTTCAGTCTCCCGAGCGTGGACCACGCAGTGCACGGTCGGCACATCGAACTCGGTGTCAAAGGCGATTCAGGCCACATCGAACCCGCCTATGCTCGCTTGCTGGCAGGCCTGAGCGCCCTTGGTGCACGGCTTGGCCCCGAATTGGTGCGATGAATTTCCGCGCACCAAATTGGTTACAACTTGCCTGATTTTGGGGGCTCGGCCTGGAGCCGAAGCGCCCTGGGTGCCAGTGACAATGGCACAAAAACTGCATTCCGCTTTCCCGTACTTCCAACCACTATCCAAACCAGGAGAACCTGATGGCAAAGACCGTCGCCGATGTACTCAAACTCGTCAAGGAAAACGAGGTCAAGTTCGTCGACTTTCGATTCACCGACACCCGCGGCAAGGAGCAGCACGTTACCGTGCCTGTTTCCGCGTTCAACGAGGACAAGTTCACATCGGGACACGCGTTCGATGGTTCGTCGATTGCTGGTTGGAAGGGCATCGAAGCGTCGGACATGCAGCTCATGCCCGACCCCAACACGGCCAACATCGATCCGTTCTTCGAGGAAACCACGCTGATCCTGACCTGCGACGTGGTCGACCCGGCGGACGGCAAGCCTTACGAGCGCGATCCGCGTTCGCTCGCCAAGCGCGCCGAGGCTTACATGAAGGCATCGGGCTTTGGCGACACCGCCTACTTCGGACCGGAACCTGAATTCTTCGTCTTCGATGGCGTCCGCTGGCAGAACGACATGTCGGGCTGCTCGGTGAAGATCGAATCCGAAGAAGCTGCCTGGAACACCGGCAAGGAATTCGAGCACGGCAACACCGGCCATCGTCCGTCCGTCAAGGGCGGCTATTTCCCGGTTCCTCCGGTCGACAGCTTCCAGGACATGCGCTCTGAAATGTGCCTGGTGCTCGAGTCGCTCGGCATCCCGGTCGAAGTGCATCACCATGAAGTCGCCAACGCCGGCCAGATGGAACTCGGCACCAAGTTCAGCACGTTGATTCAGCGCGCAGACTGGGTCCAGCTGCAGAAGTACGTCATCCACAACGTCGCGCATGCCTACGGCAAGACCGCGACTTTCATGCCCAAGCCGATCGTCGGCGACAACGGCTCGGGCATGCATGTGCACCAGTCGGTCTGGAAGGATGGCAAGAACCTGTTCGCAGGCGACGGCTACGCCGGCCTCAGCGACTTCGCGCTGCACTACATCGGCGGCATCATCAAGCACGCTCGCGCGCTGAACGCCATCACGAACCCAGGCACCAACAGCTACAAGCGCTTGGTTCCCGGCTTCGAAGCCCCCGTGAAGCTGGCCTACTCGGCCAAGAACCGCTCGGCGTCGATCCGCATCCCGTTCGTGGCGAATCCGAAGGGCCGTCGCGTCGAAGCGCGCTTCCCGGATCCGCTCATGAACCCGTACCTCGGCTTCGCCGCTCTGCTGATGGCCGGTCTGGACGGCGTGGAAAACAAGATCCATCCGGGCGAAGCCGCCAGCAAGGATCTCTACCATCTGCCGCCGGAAGAAGACGCGCTGATCCCGACCGTGTGCCACAGCCTCGACCAGGCGCTCGACTATCTGGACAAGGATCGCGCCTTCCTGACCAAGGGCGGCGTGTTCACCGACACCTACATCGATGCGTACATCGACCTCAAGATGCAGGAAGTCACGCGCTTCCGCATGGCGACCCACCCGGTCGAGTTCGACATGTACTATTCGCTCTGATCCTCGACCGGGTCAGCGTTAAAAAGGACGGCTTCTGCCGTCCTTTTTCTTTTGGCCTGGGTAGGAACACCAGCACGGCGCCACTGTCGAATTGCACGAAAATGCCCGTTCGATGCGCACTACATCCATGACCATGAAGACTCCTTCCGCACTCCTGCTGGCTGCATTCGCGCTGGCGGGCCTGAACATGCAAGCCCAGGCTCAGGAGCGCGTCTGGYGCTGCGGAAACGAATACACCAACAACGCCACTGTTGCCCAGCAGCGCGGCTGCAAGGTGATGGAAGGCGGCAACGTCACCATCGTGCAGGGCACGCGGCCGATCGCTTCGGCCACGCCTTCCAGCGCCGCTGCACGGTCGCCTGCGGGCAGTCCGCGCGTCGAGGGTGCCGACCAGCGCGCACGGGACGGCGAGGCGCGCTCGGTGCTTGAATCCGAGCTCAAGAAGGCGCAGGAGCGGCAGGCGCAGCTCCTCAAGGAATACAACAATGGCGAACCCGAAAAGCAGGGCAGCGAATCGCGCAATTACCAGAAGTACCTGGACCGAGTCGCTGAAATGAAGGCCGAGCTCGCGCGCAACGAGAGCGACATCGCCGGCATCCAGCGCGAGATTGATCGAATCAAGTAACCCCCCAGGCTGCGCGCACTTCGTGTCGCTCCGCCAACCCCCGCTGGGGGCAACGCCTACGGCCCGGCTGAGCCGGTTCCGTGGCGTTTCTTGAAGGGACATTTTCCGTGGCATTTGGTAAGACGGGGGGGGCTGCCAAGCGCTTCCAGGCTTTCGATCTTCTTTCTACGCTCATTGCGGTGGTTCGCATCGACGGGTCGGTGCTTTTTGCCAATTCGGGCCTGGAGGACGCGCTGGGCACTTCGCGGCGCACGCTCGAAGGATCGCAGTTTGGCGCCTGCTTTCATGAGCCGCAGGTCCTGCGAACGGCGATCGACGGCGCGCGCAGCAATGACTTCGCCACCTTGCGGTATGAGGCTCTGTTGCGGCGGGTCAATCATGAATTGATGCCGGTGCAGGTCACTCTTGCGCAGAGCGACAAGGCGGGCGAATTGATCATCGAGATGTCGCCGCTCGAACAACAGGTGCGCCAGGATCGCGAAGAGCGTCTGCTCGACCAGGCTCAAGCCAACAAGGAACTGATCCGGAACCTCGCGCACGAGATCAAGAACCCGCTTGGCGGCATCCGGGGCGCGGCGCAATTGCTGCAGATGGAGGTCGAATCGCGCGACCTGATCGAATACACGCAGGTCATCATCCATGAAGCCGACCGACTGCAGACGCTGGTCGACCGCCTGCTGGCGCCTCATCGACGGCCGCACGTGGTGGGCGACGTCAACATCCACGAGGTGTGTGAGCGCGTCCGGTCAGTGATTCTTGCGGAGTTTCCACGTGACCTGCACATCGAACGTGACTTCGACGTGTCGATCCCTGAATTTCGCGGCGATCGCGAGCAGTTGATCCAGGCCACGCTCAACATCGTTCATAACGCTGCGCAGGCCTTGGCTGAACGACGCGCGGCCGGTGATGCGCAGATCACTTTCAAGACCCGCATCGCGCGTCAGGTCATCTTCAACAAGCAGTGGTATCGACTGGCACTGGAATTGCATGTCATTGACAATGGACCGGGCGTGCCGGACGCGATCAAGGACCGCATCTTCTATCCGCTGGTGTCGGGCAGGGAAGGCGGGACGGGCTTGGGATTGACGCTTGCACAGACCTTTGTGCAGCAGCATCACGGCGTGATCGAGTGCGACAGTGTTCCGGGCCGGACCGATTTCAAGATACTGATACCGCTGCCCTAGCAGCCACGCAACAAGGAGCTGCATGAAGCCGATCTGGATAGTGGATGACGACCAATCAATCCGCTTCGTGCTGGAAAAAGCGCTGCTGCGCGAAGACCTGCCGACCCGTAGCTTCACCAACACGCGCGAGGTCATCGCCGCACTCGAAGCGGCAGCCGACGACGAGATGCAGGGCCCGCAGGTCCTGGTGAGCGACATCCGCATGCCCGGAGGCTCGGGACTCGATCTTCTCGACAAGATCAAGGCCAAGCACCCCGGCCTTCCGGTCATCATCATGACCGCGTTCTCCGATCTCGACAGTGCGGTGTCGGCCTTTCAGGGCGGCGCGTTCGAATACTTGCCGAAGCCTTTCGATCTTCCGCGCGCCGTCGAATTGATTCGCCGCGCCGTGGACGAAAGCCAGCGCGAGGAAGTGGCCGAAGAGCGCATGGCGGCCGCGCCGGAAATGCTCGGGCAGGCGCCTGCCATGCAGGACGTCTTCCGTGCCATCGGAAGGCTGTCCCAGAGCAACGTGACGGTACTGATCACCGGCGAGTCGGGCTCCGGCAAGGAACTCGTCGCGCGGGCGCTGCACAAGCATTCGCCGCGTGCCAACGGGCCGTTCGTTGCGATCAACACGGCGGCGATCCCGAAGGACCTTCTGGAGAGCGAGCTCTTCGGCCACGAGCGCGGCGCCTTCACCGGCGCGCAGACGATGCGGCGCGGCCGCTTCGAACAGGCCGAAGGCGGAACGCTGTTCCTCGACGAGATCGGCGACATGCCCTTCGATCTGCAGACGCGCTTGCTGCGCGTGTTGAGCGATGGACACTTCTATCGCGTCGGTGGGCACAACTCGGTCAAGGCCAACGTGCGCGTGATCGCAGCGACGCACCAGGACCTTGAGCAGCGCGTGAAGCAGGGCGGCTTTCGCGAAGACTTGTTCCATCGACTCAACGTGATCCGTCTGCGGCTGCCTGCATTGCGCGAACGCGGCGAGGACGTGCCGGCGCTCACGCGTCACTTCCTGCAACAGAGCGCGAAGCAACTGGGCGTGGAGCCCAAGCGCATTTCCGATGCGGCGCTTGCCCGTTTGGCGGCTTTCAATTTTCCGGGCAACGTTCGGCAGCTCGAGAACATCTGCCATTGGTTGACGGTGATGGCACCGGCGCAATTGATCGAGGCCAAGGATTTGCCGCCTGAAGTGATGGCCGTTACTGGCAATGAAGCGCCTGCCGGTGTTGCAGCGCCCGCTCTGTCGCTGCCTGCGCATGCATCGCTGCCGCTCTCGACTGCCGAGCACGAGATGCCAACGATTTCGCCGGGAGTGCCGACGGCAGCAGCGCCCGCGCCTTATGCGGGTGCGGCCGCTGCTTCATGGGAAAGCGGGCTGGAAGCGGAAGCGCAGAGCATGTTGGCTGCCGGTCGCACGGATGTGTGGGATGCGCTGACACGTCGCTTCGAATCCCGCCTGATCCTGACTGCGCTCGCCAGCACCAGGGGGCGCCGTATCGAAGCCGCGCAAAAGCTCGGCATCGGCCGCAACACCATCACCCGCAAGATCCAGGAACTGGGCCTGGAGTAATTCGCCGGACAGGGGGGGCGCGTTCAGCGGCTGCGCTGGCCCAGCGTCAGCGTGTCGAGCTGAAATTGCCCGCTCCGGTCCCAGAGCCAAGTCTCGACGTAGGTGTGAGCGCCGAGCTTGCCGGGGCTTGGCAGAGGTGACGCTCCCTTGATCAGCTCGGCGATCATCGGCGCGACCTCTGGCGCATGGCTGGGCGTTCGGCTGAAGTACACCCCAGTGACGCGGCCCGTCGCGTCGATGTCCGTTTCCGTCACGACCACCGCATAGACCAACGGCGGAATCTTGCCCTTGTAGATGCGCTTCGGA
The DNA here is from genome assembly GCF_056397405.1 of Variovorax sp. 05N34. Classification (NCBI taxonomy): domain Bacteria; kingdom Pseudomonadati; phylum Pseudomonadota; class Betaproteobacteria; order Burkholderiales; family Comamonadaceae; genus Variovorax; species Variovorax sp. 05N34. The sequence goes on along the minus strand of NZ_JBFTNI010000006.1, from coordinate 229,242 downwards.
TAGGCCTTGTAGATGTGGGATGCACCGATCCTGCGGTAGGCCCGCACCGCTGGCGTTTGCGCGGTGATCAAGCGCACATTGGCCACTTGGTCCGACGGCCCTGCCTGAGTAGCTTGAGCCGGCGTCGTCGTCCCTTCGCTCTTCTTGTCGGCGTTCAACGCCGAACAGCCGGCGAGGCCGATCACGCCGGCACACGCAGTCAGGGCAAGGGCGAGTCTCATGCGTCGAGTTCGAGAGTCACCGGCGCGTGGTCGCTGGGCTTTTCCCATTTGCGCGGCGCCCGATCGATCACGCAGCCCTTGACGCGCGGAACCAGCGCATTGCTGACCAGGATGTGATCGATCCGGAGCCCGCGGTTCTTCTGATAGCCCAGCATGCGGTAGTCCCACCACGTATAGCTCTTCTCGGGTTGTTCAAAGAGGCGAAAGCTGTCGGTCATGCCAAGCTTCAGCAAGTCATTGAAGTGATTGCGTTCGTCCGTCGTGTGATGGATCGTTTCGGCGAGCCCGACCGGGTCGAAGCTGTCGCGATCTTCCGGCGCGATGTTGAAGTCGCCCAGCAGCACGAGATTCGGATGCGCGACGAGTTCAGCGCGCAGCCAGTCGCGCAAAGCTTCCAGCCACTTCATCTTGTAGGCGAACTTGTCAGTCCCAGGCGCTTGCCCGTTGACGAAGTAGCCGTTGACGATGCGCAGTTCGCCCGATGGTGTATCGATGGTGGTGCTGATCACCCGCGAGTGTTCGTCCGTGAAGCCGTCGATGTTCTTCACCACATCCCGAACCGGCGCGAGGCTCAGCACGGCGACGCCGTTATAGGTCTTTTGCCCGAACACCGCAGCGTGGTAACCGGCCGATTTCAGGATGTCCAAAGGAAACTTGTCGTCGCTCATCTTGAGCTCTTGCAGGCAAAGCACGTCGACCGGGTTGGCGATGAGCCAGTCAAGGACATGCTGAAGGCGCGCGGTGAGGGAATTGACGTTCCAGGTGGCTATGCGCAAGGTTTTCTCCAAAGCTTTCCAGTGAAGTCTAGCTTCGCCCGGCGGTCGGAAGGCGGGGCAGAAGCACGCATTGCACGCATGATGTACGACAACTCCTACACCAGAGATCGACGCATGCTTTCTATTTAGGGAGCTTCCCTCCGTTGACCCGTTCTGCAGCGCCTCAACATAATCGCAGGCCACCCACTCATACGATGACTGATAACGTAAGTGTGCGTCGGCTCCGATTTATCACAAAGGCCAAGGAGACATCAATGTTTTCGCCACGCAAACAGCCCATTGCCATCGCGCTCGGCACGCTCACCCTTTTTCTCGCCGCCTGCGGTGGCGGCGGCAACTCCGGGGGGTGGATTCCACCGACGAGCGGCGGCGGTACCAGCGGGGGCGGAACCACTACGCCTCCACCATCGCGGTCCACCAATGCGAAATCGCTGCAAGCGATCGTCTACGGGTCAGCGGACACCGGCGTTCCCGAAGGCGCCGGCATCCCGATCACGATGATGGGCCAGATGCGTGCGCTCTTCGACCTCATCAAGAAGGCACCGGATTTCACGCAGGTGGTGATGGACCTGGGCGACGGCACTCCCGTCCACGTGCTCGACACGAACACGGGCGACAAATTCCTGCCCGGCAAGCTAGCGCTGGGCCTGTCGTACATCCTGATCGACATGAAGGCCAAGAACGATCCGCAGTACGCGGACTACCTGGCGACCTATCAGCGCGTCACGACGGCAATGATCACGCAGATGAGTGGCGCCAACTATCTCTATGCCAACACCTCGTGGGGCGAGTACTACTATCTTGTGGCGCTCACCAACCTGAAGGCGCGCGGCATGCTCAACGAGGTGTTCAGCGATGCGGTGCTCGCGACACTGGAAAAGCGCCTCACCTTCTGCGATATGTTCGGTCCGGACTCAAGCGGCAAGGCCGACACTTGCCCGGCTGCCGGAACGCCGATCGACGTCACGACGCTCAACACCGCGCAGAACTACTACGCAGTCTCCTACGGCATTGCGGGATTGCGGCAGAAGCTCGGCTGGGGCAACCCCAGCTTTGCGTCACCAACTGATCCGACCGTCGCCACACTGGGTGCGCGCGATGCGCTGCTGCATACGCTCACGACTCACATCCGCAACGACTCATCGGGCGGGTTCTCCGACGAAGCCTCGAACACCCACGCCACCTACTACGATCAGGCGCGCTTCGATCGCTACAGCACTTTGCTGATCGCCGAAGTGACCGAGCGCACCTTCGAGATGGGGAACGAGGCCAACCTGACGGACGAACTCAAGGGCTACCTGCGCAAATCCGTCGACCTGATCCTTCCACAACTCAACACCAGCGGCGAAGGCTTCAACTATGGACGGTCGATCGGCCCATACGGCGATACGGCTTTCATGGAAATCCTGACAGCGGCCGCCAACGCGGGCGTTCTGACCGAGCAGGAAATGAAGATTGCCTATTCGTTCATCTACAAGGCGGCCTACCGCTACGAGACCTTCTGGTATGACCCGACCTTGCCCACGCCGTCGGTGAACATGTGGGTCAAGGGCCGCGGGACAGACGCATATCGCGGGAAGCCGCGCGTCATGGGCGAGAACTTCAGCCTGCTGCACCAGTTCATGTACGTAAACAACTGGTGGAACAAGCTGGGCTACGGCGGCAAGCCATCGCTCGATGATTCAGCTTTCCAGGCGTGGCTCGACACAACCCAGCCGCACTACACGCTCACCTGGTACAACCAGCCGTCCGACACCGCGCATCCATACAGCGCGGCGCTGATCACTGTGCGTGACGGCAAGCGCGTGATCAACCTGAACCTGAGCCAGGCGCCCGACTACAACTCGTTCACGCCTTACTACCCTGTCCCGTTTGCGGACAAGCTGATCTACGGCACGACCGATCTGGGCTATGCACTGCTGGTTCCTCAAGTCACTTATGGCGGCAAGACGTACATCCCAGTCACTTACTACAAGAACCTGAATGTGCAGGAGACGAACGGACAAGTCGTCGTCTCGTTCGACACGACCAAGTTCAGGCAAGCGGCCAAGAACGCGCTCTACACGACCGACATCGATCTGCAAGCGCACACGGTCCTGACCTTCGCGCAGGGAACCATCACGCGCACCGATACGCTGAGTTCAGCGACCTTGGCCGGAAACATGTCGGTCGAGACCGACTTCACATCGTTTGCCGACTTCCAGAACACAGCGGCCGGCGCCGACGGTATTTCGGTGACTTACGCGAACAGCGATGCAACCGGCTACGGCACGACGGGCTTCGATACCTGCGCTTTGTCGAACTTCGATTTGGCAGCGGGTGTCACGAATCCGCTGTCGACCACGCCAATCGGCCAGCTGCATTCGAAGTTCGCCTGCACGACAAATGCCTTTGTCTTGACTCCGAGCACCAACCGCTCCTTCAGTTGGACGTTGAAGTACGCGGGCATGAGCTGATCGGGAAGGCGAGCTTGCCGGACGGCATCCCTGTCATGGACGCCTCCCGGTCTGCCAGCCAGGCCATATCACGCGTAGCAGACTGACGACCGCGTTGATGGCCAGGGCTGTGCCCGACACCATCCCTTGTGCCGGAAAGCGCGAGGGAGCGGTGCTCTTTGAGACGACTCTGATAGGTCCGCCTCACATGCGGGAATACGATAAAAGTATTCAAAAAGAGGGCGATTCACGCAGTCGCCGTCCCTATCCAGATCAACTTGACGGACGCACCATCCCCTATGTACACCGATGCTCCCGCTCGCATTCTGAGTTCATTGAAGTCGTGCCTGCTCGCCTTGCGGCAAAAAGGTACGCAGGCCCGGCCGGTCACGGACATTCCGGCGACTTTCTTGGAGATGCAGGCCCGATTCATCCTGGCCCTGAAGGACCTCGAGGTGGAACGTGACGACGCCACTTGGCTGCTGCGGATCTCGCCAGCACAGTTCTCCGAGGCGCAGATCCTGTGCGTCCAGGACATGCTCACGCTCGACGATCCGGATTTTTGTCTCACGCTGGCCGATGCCATGGCGCCCTGCTCACTCCGCGGCCAGCTCCTGCGCGGCCGCGGTTTCGAAGACTCTGAAGTCTGCCGCCTGCGCCGGCTTTGTCATCGCGCAACGATGCGACAGGCACGTGACCTCTGCTCCGTGTTGCCGTCGTCGTCGATGAGCGTGTAGGCGGCAGTTGCTTCGCTTCGGGCTGCATCCGAAGAGCAGGAATTGCGCTCCATGCACGGCTGTGTGCGCTCGAACCCGGACTGCGGCCTCGCCCAGTCGCCCGGGCAGCCATTCGAACTCGATCTCTCAAGTGATTGCAGCAAGATTCGGTTTCCGTTCCGCGCTCTGCGGATACCATCCGCAGGAATGGTCGGTGAGAACGAGGGCGATTGATTCGGTGAGCGGCTTTTTTGCTGTCAGGGGCACTCAGCATCGTTCCAGCATGACGAAGCTGAATGCAAGCCCGCTGGCCGCCACGTGCGATTCGCGCGCAGTCTCGTGCCAACCGGCACCGAACGTCGGCGCCCAGGCATCGCCTTCAAAGTCGCGGGCGATCTCCGTAATGACTGCACGACGTGCCAGCGGTTCGGCTTCAGCGTAAATCTGCGCGCCGCCGATCACCCACGCTTCGGGCGCTCGATCTTGCTCGCAGAGCGACAACGCCTGCGGCAGGCTCGACACCTTTTCAGCGCCCGCGCTTTGCCAGTCCGCCTGGCGCGTGATGACGATGTTGCGGCGCCCGGGCAGCGGCCGAAAGCGCACGGGCAGCGAGTCCCAGGTCTTGCGCCCCATGATCACGGGCGCTCCCGCCGTCTGCTTCTTGAAGTGCGCCAGATCCTCCGGCAGGTGCCAGGGCATATGGCCGTTCAGACCAATCACGCCATTGGCGGCGCGAGCGAGGATCAGATTGATGCGAGTGCCCACGATTCAGACGGCGACTGGCGCCTTGATGGCCGGGTGAGGATCGTAGCCGACCACCTCGAAATCCTCGTACTCGTAGTCGAAGATGGACGGTGGCTTGCGCTTGATGACGAGCGTTGGATAAGGCCGGGGCTCGCGGCTCAATTGCAGCGCAACTTGCTCGGCATGATTGCTGTAGATATGGCAGTCGCCGCCGGTCCAGATGAAATCGCCGACGTCCAGATCGCACTGCTGCGCCACCATGTGCGTGAGCAGCGCATAGCTAGCGATGTTGAACGGCACCCCGAGGAAGATGTCGGCGCTGCGCTGATAGAGCTGGCAGCTCAACCTGCCGCGCTCGCCCGGCGCTTGCGGCGGCGCCACATAGAACTGGAAGAACGCGTGGTTTTGTGATAACCCATCGGATTGGGGCAGTTTCTTTCCCGCGAGCGAAGTTTTCATGTCCACATTTTGACACCCCAGTGGTCCGCATTTTCAGGCTCTGTTCCTACCGTAGAAGGTGGGGAGCCGTGGTGTGCGTCAACTCGGAGCAAAGCGGAGAGTTGTCCACGCCTTTAAGGCGGGGAGGAAGGCTTTTCCTCCCCCTCGTCTTTGACGTGCGCAAAGCGCACTGATTTGCGCCGGAGGCGCTCCGCAGTCACAGCTCCCCCATAGGCTGCCAGTCCGGGCGAGGTCACTCTCAGCGCGGCGCTCGAGCCGCGGTAGGTTCTCCGGCGGTTAGTGCCCCTGACAGAGCAACCCCGAGGTACAAGCTGGGGGCTGGCAGGGTCCTTCTGCACCTTGCAGCGGCAGGAGGCAAGTCGACGCACCATCCTTTTGGCGCCATCTCCGCCGAGCGAAGCTACTTCTTGACCACAGGTGGTCTTCCGCGCTTGCGTTCAATCTCCAACTGGTCCACAGCCTTCTTTAGACGGACGGGCGACCCAACCAGCTCCTCTGTTTGCAGAAGGACCGTTGACGGTCGCACTTTAAGGACTTCGCAGAAGCGAACGAGCTTATCGAAACCGACGCTAGCAGCTCCCCGCTCGATGCTGTGCACGGTAAGACGCGTGACATGGGCTTGATGAGCAAACCCTTCTTGCGATATCTCGGCGTCTTGGCGCAGCTGCCTCAACACCAAGCCTAACGCCACCCTCCATTTCTGCTCGGAATCCACCCGTCCCCCTTCGAAAGCGCGAAGTGTCCGGGGATACCCGTTTAAAATAAATCAAGTAAACTATATATAGAGAACTATGCATAGTAGACTATGCATTTGAGCGCGGTCTTGAAGTACCGCTATATCGTTTACATCGGCGGTCTCCTGTCGGACTCCGGACGGCCTTTAGGAAGCTCATGAACGTAGCCGGCATTGCCACCACAACGCTCTGCACCCGCCTCGACGATGAGCGGACACCTCAAAGTTTCGAAAAGGTCCGCGGGAGCCGGTACTGGTCTGGCGCTGAAATTCGTGCGCAGGTCTGGTTTCTGGCGGAGGCATACGTTATTACTGAAGAGCCACGGCTCCTCTCCTTTGTGACCACCGAACTTGAGGAGGCGCGGCGGTTTCTCAGACGGTGTGGAACCGCTGAATGGAGCCGCGTGTATGTGCGCCTGCGTGCCCCCCTGAGCGAGGGGTACGGCATGCTCTTCGAGGAACTGGATACGGTCTATTCCACGGCGGATGGAAGCTTGATGTTCCACCTTGCCAACGGCCTGGTGGTAATGACACGCGACCTCAGCGCGGAATCGTCGGGTGGTAAGTCGCAGGAGGTTTTCAGAAGGACGTTTGCAAGGGGACGTAGTGGCTCGCTGGTCTACTGAACATCCTGCTCGGATGGTGATGTTCCTCGACATCAAATACGGCGTCTACGAGGAGCGAACGAGAAGCGCGTTACCTTTGTCGCACCGTCGCTGTTGTGAATGCCGAACCATCGATGCAGCAATGGCAGAAGGAGGCTGAAGATGCCAGTTTGGCGCACCCACCCGGTCGAGAAGCAAAGCACTCTCACGCTCGAGAGTTGGAAGGTCATCGAGTTGCCTGAAGGTGACCGCCATCTGGTGGGTCATTGCGTTGAGAACTTCGAAGGTCGCGTCACATCGGTGGTTCGCCAGTTCGACCCGGGCGCACTCAGAGCCATCACCAAATCCGGCCGCGTCTACCTGCTTCGAGGGCGGCCAGGCTCAACCTTAGATGCAGAGTATGTTTGGAGTCGTTGGGCCGGGCTGAACAACGCGACCTCATGGGCCGATATCACCGAATCGGTATGGCAAGAGCATCTAGCCCAGCAGAAGTCCGGGCCCGGGCATCATGAGCCTATCTGATAGGAGCGGGGTGTCACGAGGATGGGATGAGTTTGTGCTCTACCTCGACTATGACTCACCGCTCCACCGCGAGGACGTCTGGTGGCATCCTAAGCGTGGCGCTTCCATCAAGGCCCGCCCGCATTTCACGCTGTTCCAGTACACCATTGTTGCTCGACGTGCTCGAGCAGTACCCGTCACTACGCATCGTACTGTCGACTTGTTCGCAGCGGCACCCGACGTGTTGCGGCGGCATCCGCGCGATTGGCGCTCACTCCGTGATGGCGACCAGAACTGGCCGGCTTGGTGCCGCGATGAGTTGATTCGAACGCACGACCGCCTCGGCATCAGCGACTCGCCGGTTCTGGCGGAACTGAAAGCAAAGCTCGCAGCGATGATGACACCCAAACTTGCGTTCTTCGCAGCATCGACGGGAGACGATAGATGACTACGCCGTTCGAGCGCACACGCGCCGTCACTGAGACCAGAAAATTCCTGACTTGGCTCGCCGCTGGCCGGCAAGAGACCTCGCCGGAAGATATTCAAAACACTGCTCGAGCGCTGCTTCGGCACTACCCGGAGGGCAGCAATCTGTCGCTCACTGCACGAGTGCTTCCTGTGCTGTGGGCAGAGCCGGGTGCCCCACGTGAATGAACAAGCCAAGCCCGCGCCGCTCGGAGCAACCGCCATGCGACCCGAACTTGTTCCCAAATCGCGGCTGCTCGCCCGAGTACTCAGGCACAGGCCCGACCTCTGGGGTGTGAGCCTCGATAGGGAAGGCTGGTGCACCGTTGAGGCGTTGCTGATGGGCGCCGCCAAGGTTGACCAGGCGATGACCATTGACGAACTCCGGGAAGTTGTTGAGAACAATAACAAACGCCGATTCGCGCTGTCGCCTGACGGCCGGCGCATTCGAGCGGTTCAAGGACACTCCGTTCCCGTTGACCTCAAACTGCGAGCCAAAGTTCCGCCGCCAGTGCTGTATCACGGCACTGTTCGCAAGTACCTAGGCGCGATTCGTCGCGAAGGTCTGCGACCTATGACCAGGCACGCGGTCCACCTGTCAGCAACGAAAGAAGCAGCGGCCACTGTCGGACGACGTCGCGGGGTACCCGTCGTCCTGGTTGTCGACAGCTATGCCATGAATCGCGATGGATTCAAGTTCCGGCAGGCTGAAAACAGCGTGTGGCTCGTCGATAGCGTTCCAACCAAGTACCTGAGTTTCCGCCCGGCTCCGAGTGAGCCCGCCAGCTTGCCGGCAGGGAACCACTCTCTGGACCGGCCTTCACCTTGAAATGGAGTACGTCGTGCGAAAACTAGACTCCTTCGAGCGGACTCTCCTCCGCGACCCTCATGTCAAGTGCGGATTCGACAACTACGAGGTGCTGCAGGGAATCGGCACGCTCACGCGCCAACTCCAGAGCGGACTTGTCGAGTCGGACGCCGATGTTTTGGCAAACTTGAACGCCTGCTCCCTCCAGCCGACGGAGACGGACGAAGGGCCGTCGCTGCTCACGCTCGCCCGCCTCGCACGCGTTGCAGGCAAGCGGCTGGTCATCAGCATCGAGGACGGAGCCGGTGATGACCTCAAGCCCCAATTCTTAGTGAGGCTCTGATGTGGCCAAGTAAATCCCATCCTGACGCCTCCGTAGTCGCTCAATAAGGAACTCGGAATGACCCCGATGCATGACGCCTGTCCGCTCACTCACATCGTCCCAGAGGCAACGAAGGCCGTCGACGGTTACTCGCGTCACGGGTGAACGAGCGATTACTCCTTTCACGGGTATGAAGCAGAGACTTTCGCTGTCATCGCAACTGGGACCAATGCTGCGGGGAGTTCGGCAGAGCGCGCGTTTGAGCCAGGCAGGGCTTGGAGCACGAGTAGGTCTGTCCCAGAAAAGAGTCTCTTCGCTCGAGCTAGACCCGTCGTCTATGACCGTCGCCCAACTGCTGGCAATCACCGCAGAGCTCGGGCTGGAGGTGATGCTGCAGACGCACGGCACCGTTATGCCCCAGAGCGAGTGGTAGCGCTAGCGCTAGCGCTTGCGTCCGCCGGCGAACGGCGCAGCCGCATCTGAAGCGCGAAACAGGTGCTTCCACGTGGCGAACGTCTCTGCGACCAGCTTAAGGTACTCGGGAGGTGAACTCTCGTCCACATTGAGCGATTTGATGCCAAGCTCCGTTGCTCGCCTCGAGAAATCGAGGCCGATAGGACTCGTGAAAACTCGCTGGACCCGGTCCTGAGCGGTGAGTTGGTCGCACGTCACTCCGCTGTAGTCAAGCGGGTCGAGTTCGGTGACGTCGGCACCCGTGCCGACTCGCAGGACGGGCAGCGCGCGGGTCAAAAGGGTTGCTGCGGTGGTCGACGTTGCGTCTAGGCAGCGCTCGATGGCACGTTCTTGCGCCCAGGCGGGGAAGTCGTTGCAGAGGGCAATTCTCCGCTGGACCTTGCCCTTGTGGTCAAGGGTCTCAACGGTGATTCGGATTTGAGCTGGAGGAGGGGCGGCGGGGCGGGGTTGAGGTTGATGCGTCATGGTGCCCTTGTGTAGACCACCTATTTATCGCCACCAGGACCTATATCGAATTCCTCACTCGAAATCGGTTGCCCGCCCATCGGCAATCTGCAACGCATCAATGGCGTGCGGCTGCCTCTCGCTCCGCTGACCGACTGGGTAGTTGCCGTCTACGCCGTCGCCCGACCTCGACACGGATGGTAATCGCTCAAACTGGGCCGACACATTGAGCACAATCGGACGCAGCATGAAGGTAACGGAGCTGAAGGAGATTTGATGGAAGTTCTTCTTGAAACTTGGAGAAATTGGGCAGAGACCGAAGAGGCATCCAACTCGGACCATAGCCTGCCCGCCGACCGGCCACGCTTGAACGAGCTGACGGGCGCCCGGCGCGTGGTGCGTTGGAGCAGTTGGGACGAGTGCCGGAGACAATTTGACCCGTGGAGCAAAAGCAGTCCTCTGCACACAGGTCTCATGCCGTTGCCGTTTGTGGGCGACGTTCGTCACGCTAAGGTCTACTTTCTGTTGCTCAACCCGGGGCTGTCTGCCAACGACTACTATGCCGAGTACGAAGCAAAAGGTTTTCGTCAACGGCTGCTGGCCAACCTTCGGCAAGACTTCGCAGAGACAGAATACCCGTTTTATCCGTTGGACCCCGACTGTGCTTGGCACTCCGGAAACGAGTACTGGGAAGGAAAGCTCAAACACATTGCGCTACAGCTCTGCCTGCGTTTGAGCCTTCCGCACTCGCAGGTCCGCAAGGTCCTGGCGCAAAGCGTCTGCGCCATCGAAATGCTTCCGTATCACTCAGTCAGCTTAGATGTCCCATGGGGTGCGATGAAAAAGTTCAAGTCTGTCGAGCTGGCTCGTGGCTGCGTCAAAGCTCTTATGCCACGCGTGGAGGCTGGTGACTGCATGGTTGTCATAATGCGGCGGGTCGCAGGTTGGGAAGTGAATGTGGACTGCAAGCACGTTGTTCGCTTTTCCGGCGGACAGGCGCGTGGCGCGCATTTGGGAATCAAGAACGACGACGCAGCCGGTGTTCGCGTGGTCGACTTCTTGCTGCCACATTTGACGCCCCATCTCACCTAAGGTCCTTGTGCGCGTGAACATGTTTCCGGACATGCAAGCCCCGCCTGAGTGCCCCCACACTTGGAAAGCATGATGTCAGACGAGGCTCCGCACTCCCCGACGACCGCATCCACAACCGAGACCTCGGGGGTTAGTATGGGCGAACTCTGGGCGCATCGCGAACGCATGGAGGCGGATTCGGCGGCGTTGCTGGGCCGCATGCTCTTCGCGTTCTCGTACCTCGACGTGAATCTCGGATTGGCCTTGGCTTGGGTCAACGACGGCAAGGAATTGGAAGCGCAGACCAAAAAAATCGCCGGCCTTATGGTGAACGAGAAGCTCGCAAGGCTCGAGAGCGAGGTTGCCGCCAAGCACCCGGTGGGCTCGAAGCGCCGCAAGGCCTATGACGCATGGATTTCACGCATGCACAAGGTTAGGCTTCAGCGAAACGAGATGGTCCACGGACGATGGGGCGTGGAACCTCACAAAAATGTAGTCGTGAATATCATCGGGCTGCCCAACGGAGACCAGCGCATCGTCGAGTACACCATCGATGAGCTTGGCGCAGTTAATGAAGAACTGCGTTTGCTGAACCGTGAACTTGGGCGACTACGGGACCTCTGGCCTGTCTGAGTTCAGCGGTCAGGCCAGGGTTCAAGCAACACAACATTGTCGTCTTCCTCTTCGTCGTCAGAGGCTTGGACCGCGAAGGGCCACCGGGCCTCCTCCCACCACGGAAACTCCTTCGGCGACGACACCAAGACTTCACGGATGCCCTGTGCAACGGTGACCGTTGCCCCAGCAAGCGGTTTCGATGAGGTGCTGCTAGTCGGACCAGCTCACAATGCTAGAACGGTTTCTTTTCTAGTCGGATGAAGTTGGCAGGATAGCCCGCAGTTCCTTTTCGTTCTTGAGCGCGACCTGCTTCGTTACCGAGCCTCCCTGAGGTTGGTTGAATCCGAGGTGCTTGAGCAAGTAGAAAAGGAGCGCCTGTCGGCACTCCAGAACGGCCTCACCGTTCACCATGCCATAGTCAAGCTCGACCACACGGCGCCTGGATTCCGAAAGCTGAGGATGAGGGACCAGCACCAGCCGAACGTTGGTTGTCCATTGCGCATCAGCAGCCGCGTCAACGGAAGATGGAACATCTAGCTCTAGAGCCAGCAGGCGAGCGAGAACGAAGTCCCTGAACTCCTTCCGCGCGAAGCAATAGGCGCGGACATGCCATCTGAATCCGTCAAACGCGATTGCGTGCGGCGCTAGGGTGCGCCGTGACGGTCCAGGCCGCGACATTGACTGGTAGTCGGCAACAACAGTGAGCCCGCCGCGAATGGCTCGAAGTAGGCAGACCAAGACTCCACCCGGTACAACCCGCGTCGGAATCGGAGCGACTGCAACGGGCGGCATCCATCCAAGAAATGATGAATCCTTGCTGCGCAGGCCAGAGACGAGCCCTAGCAAATCGTTGAGATAGCGTCCGGGGTCCCCGGTGCTGAAGATAGGCGCGAAATGCTCACCAGCCAAGTAAACACGTGCGCTTCGGTCGTACCGAATGTTCCCGGGCGAGAGCTCCGAGTAGCGGGCGATGTCGAGCGAAGCTTGTGGCACCGAAATGCCGAAAACGTCCATCAGGTCGGACCGATTCAGTTGGCCATCCCATTGGAGTCGGTAGTCGATGAACTCCAGCCTCCGCTCCTGGCTCCACTTGGCCGATGCCTTGCCAGCAGCAGTTGCAGTCGAAGCGGGGACCGGGCTTGTCAACATGGGCCAAGTATACGCTAGCGAATACTAACTAGACTAGTATACTTTTTATACGTACTATGTGGCCTATCCGATTTCAGTCCCAGCTGCTCCGCGACCGACACGCCACCACACAGCCCGAACCGTGCCAAGACACTCGCCTCGACTTGCCGACTGCCGAATTCCGCACACTTTGGCGGGCGCTACGCTGCGCAGAGCGGGACGGCGCGCGAAAGGGCGATATGCTCAGCAGAAAACGACGTCGGCGCCAGACCGCCGTGAAAAGCCGGAGGAGCCGACATATGCACCGTTACGGTTGCACTTCATACCGCAAACATCACTGCTCGGGCCCTCTCCGGGGACCCCTGGCGTGAGCCAGCCTTCTCGCCTATCGCTACTACGTCGAATCCGGCTGCTGGGCGAAGCGGCAAAGCAGCTCGACTGCGACGCGGCCACAGTTGTCGGCACTGCTCTGCGGCTGTGGTGTCGGCACGACTTCCCCGCCGCACCAAAATCAAAGCTTCCGTCCTCCATACAGCTCGAAGTCACCGTGCAGCTGCAGAATTTCGTTCGGCTGCTTCGTGACATGGATTTCGTCGAGGCCTCGTATTGGCTGAGCTCGGCCTACGCCTTGCTGACGGATGAGACATACCGAAAGAAGCTGGCGATGTTCTTCACGCCGGCTTCGCTGACGAGAGGGCTCCTCGACGACCTGGCCGAGCAAAAAGTCGACTTCGGAAAACACAGCTTCTTGGACCCTGCGTGTGGCGGCGCCGCATTTCTGGCTCCGATTGCCTTCAGGATGCGGGAAGCGCTCAAGACAAGGGGTATCTCGCCCAAGCAAAGGTTGAAGCATATTGAGCGGCACCTTTCTGGGACGGACAAAGATGCCACCTTGTGCAAGCTTACCTGCCAGTTCCTCTACATGGCGTTGCACGATGACATTCAAGATTCGGGTTACGTTCCCACGTTCACTATTGAGGCGGCCGACGCGCTGAAGCGCCAGGGTGGACGACTCGGTCGTCAAGATGTTGTCGTCTGCAACCCGCCCTATCGCAAGCTAGCCGCAGACGAAGTGGAGAAGCTGGCCCCCGAATTCGAACACATTGTCGAAGCGCAGCCGAACCTCTATGGCATCTTCATCTACCACTGTGTTCGACTGGTGCGACCTGGCGGCGTGGTCGCGCTGGTCACGCCGACGAGCTTCCTATCAGGTCAATACTTCAGTCGCTTGCGCAGCTTCCTCATTCGCAACACTGAAGTTGAGCACATCGGGATGGTCAGCGAGCGATTTGGCGTCTTCATCGACGTCGAACAGGAAACGGCACTAACTGTGCTTCGTCGTCGGGAACCCGACGAGCGGACAGAAGCCCAGGCGAAAGTGTCAGTGGTTTCTGCCGAAGGAACGTACACCCCAGTCGGAGGGTCCGTCCTCCCGAATCGAGGGGCGGCGTGGCCGATACCTCGCGCGGTGGCCGACGTTGCGCTCCTGAAAAGGGCCGCGAGAAGCCCCTTCCGCCTCACCGACTACGGCTACAAGATTCGCATCGGCGCGTATGTCTGGAACCGTGACAAGCGACCCATGTTCCAGACGCTTCAAGATGCACGGAAGGCGAAGGCAGTCACGGCTGTGCCGCTTCTTTGGTCGAGAGACATCTCGCCCAATGGGCGCCTCCAATTTAGCCCTGAACGAGATGATGGCGGTCACCACTTCGTCGACCTGGGCGACAAACTGCACAAAGCAGTTGTGCTCCAGCCATGCGTCGTCATGCAGCGCGTTACCTCCAACGACCAGCCAAGGCGGCTCGTCGCGGCACCTGTGCCGCCGCCCCTCTTCGCTACGTACGGCGGATTCGTTGGCGAGAACCACGTCGTCATCCTTGAGCCGGCAGTTGATGCGCCGGAGCTGCGACCGTCACAGCTTGCGGACCTACTTAGGACTCACTCGGTGGACAGAATCTATCGATGCATCTCCGGAGCAACCAACGTCTCAGCGTTTGAACTGTCGCAGCTCGCGCTCCCCAATCCAGCGACGCTCAAAAGGAGACTCAGTGAAGGAAGCACGATGGAAGAGGCCGTAAACCTCTCGTATAGCTTCGCCCGTGGGAAGTGAACGCACCAACTCGAACTAGACAGCTATTCCAATGCCACAGTTCAAGTCACTTGCTGAACGACACGCTGACCGCGCGAAGTCACTCCAGCGCCAGGCTGACCGTGCGAAGCAAATCGCCTCACGCCGAACTTCCGCTGCTCCGCCGGGAGCTGCCGCGGCTCAATGCAAGCGAACCGCCCAAGAAGAACCGAAGGCTGCCAACACTCCACCACCCGTCGTCGCTCGAGTTCAAAAGGCTCTAATCCCATTGTTCCGTGACGACAGTGTCGAGCCAAGTGCGCCATCGTCCGCCCTGGTTGCACTAGCTGACCTATATCTGCACGCTGCCGAGCATCGGTCTCGGCACATCGCCATGGTCTGGCCCGCAACTCTCAAAACGTTGACGATGGTTCACGCTCTTGCCACTCTCGCGCGCTGGGAAGACGGCGACAAGTTGGGAATCCGCGGCCTGGTCTTTCCCGTCAAGTCGAATGCGTTCCATCCACTGAATCACATCCACTTCGAACGCAAGGCAGTACTCGAGATTGCTCGAGCCCTCTCGGAAGTGAACCCGTCCAACACAAAGGTCACGAGGTCACTCCCTAGCAAAGACGCCTTCCACCTTTGGCTGACCGACCGCAGCCTCCCGAAGATTGAAGACGAACCCTTCAATCCAACCATTGGCGAGCTACTGCCCCTCTTCCTTGCCCCAATTGACTTTGATGGTTGGAAGCCTTGCCACGAAAGACTACTGGCTCTCATTCGAGCCAAGCTCCTCCGCCGAACAAGCGCCAAAGCTCTCCAACAGAACAGCGAGGCCTTCGGCCAACCTGCCACGGCACCCGACGCACTTTTCGCGCTCGATGGGCGAACGAGCGAGGCCGACCTGCGGCGTGCGTGTCGTCAACTAGCCCGATTCGGCTCACCTGAAGTCGTCATGATTGTCGCGACCCGGGCCGTTCGGTCGGAAGCGCCCGGATGGAGGGGACGCTTGGCGCGCTTCTGCATCATGCTCGAGGAAGTCTTCCCCGAGAAGCCCCCGGGTGTGGTTGTTGTCACAGATGAGCCGTATGCGGCAAATCGGCTCAAGAACGAACTCTGGGAGCAGAACAACAAACGCGAGCACCCGCGGCGCTGGAGAACACCTCACGAGTTCAGCATCCTCGGAGTTCCAAGCACAGTCGACGCCGATGGACTGCATGCACCCGGCGCTGTCGAGGCGCCACATCCGTCACCCCGTGAATTCGATGTGCACATCGTCGACTCAGCGGTCGCGAAGGTGGCCAACCGCCTCGTTCGCATCGCGCAGGATGCCCCTGGCGGAAAGGAAGGAGCGCGTGCGTTGGTGGAGGCCGCGAGCTACATCTCACGCATCGCGGCACTCCCTTGCGGAGTGACGCACATGGCCGAGTATCTGGCGGGCCCAGACGTTTCCGACCGAACCCGCGTCGCTTTCGACTGGCCATCCCACCTTGGGGCAGTCAACGAATTCGAACGYGGCGTCGGTGTCGGCAAAGACCGTCCGGCGTTGCTGGAATGCCTGAGTAGGGCGTCGAGCCTCTACGGCAACTACGACAAGGCAACGCCCTTCGCGCACAAGCTCGCAAGCCTGGTTTCCATCGCAGCCGGGAGCAAGAGGGAACGCGTCGCAGTGGTGTTCACGAACACTCTGTATCGGCGGCTTGCGGAGCGCTTCCTCCGAGCCTACGACCAATACCCTGGAGGTGTCGCTTTCAGCTCGTTCCAGGAGCGTGTCGACTTCATATCAGCAGCTCACCTTGAGGAGCATCTCAATAGGCTCCCCGGGTCCACTCTGGTATTTGCTGGCCTGAATGAGGACTGCCTCCGAATGCTCCTGACGGACGACCGCATACCAGCGCACTCGGTCGTGTTGTTGACCCAGCGAGCAGGGCAGTTCTTGAGGGCAACTCTGAAGCCAATTTCAGAAACATATCCGGAATTTCGCTCCTACAAGCCTCGCATGGAATCAATCCTCCGGCAGCTCAAAGACCTACCCGAGGATGCCTCTGTGCTCTCAACGGGCGACTACGTCCTGCCGACCTTCCGTGTTGAGCTCTCCTCTGAAATTGCACCGCGTGACCACGAGCTAGACCCTGACGCTTGGGCAATTCGACTTGAGAGTGGCGCAACGCAGTTCCGACGCGAAACTTCCGAAGTCTACGTCTATGACCCTGCCTCCCGGTACGCCTCCGATGTTGGCTTCCGTACGTGCCAGGTCCGCTCGCTCGAACCTGGAGACAAACTCTTCCTGATGTCAGCGGAGTTGCGGGAGATGGTTGAGCAGGTGCTTCGCGACGCCGGCGTTCCGATTCAAACAGACAAATCCTTCGAAGCTGCTCTGAGGAGCTATCACGAGCAGGTCCAGAAGCGCTTCAGCCTGCGATTCCCGACCGGCACTGTTCAAGACAAGGTTCGAGCTATGCGGCAGGCCATCCTTGCGGTTGATGGGCGGCTGGACGCTGACCTTGCTAAGGAACAGGCCATGCGTCACTGGATTGACCTCGGCAACTCGACGAACACGCCATTCGAGCAACTTAGGCCCCAGGCACCCCTGCGTGAATCGGCCTTCAGGGCCTTCGCTGAGGTCCTTGGCTTTTCCCCGCTAGAGGCAGCGTACCAGTGGCAACGGGTCATCATGGCGGTCCGCAACTCCAGGCGCCTGGACGGACGGCACGTTTCTGACATCTACGCCTACATGTTGCTGCAGCCTGAGTCAGCCATGGCTAACTCGGGCATCAAACGCCAGACTCTGGCGACGCTCTTCGACAGGGCACGCTCAAACGTCGTGACCGTCGAACATGCTAGCCCACTGAGGGAGGTAAAAAAATGAACCAGCCAGTCCTTCGCTCCGACCCCGCCTTGGTCCCGTCGACACTCAAGGAGGCAGTCGTGGATGGGCTCCTGAATCTCACGTATGCAGAACTCAGTGGCAGCGGGCCCAGTGGCCAGTACCTCTTCGGCGCTCGCCCGCGAGCACTGCTCAACTCGGGCTTCGTTCTTCCGCAGAAGGACCCGTCTGGCGACGATGAGGTGACTTCGCCGATTTGGGTCTCATCCCACGGAATACAGCTCCAGCTCAACGTCGAATCGCCTTCGGTGGTCAAGGTCTCCCCTAATCTGTCGTTATACGTCCGCGTGCTGCCTGAGGAAAACGACCTCAAGCGGCAAAACTGCCGCCCCGTGTTCATGCTTCGTCGAGCTATCGTTGATGAGCTGAAAGCCGAGCGGAACACGAGGCTGAACGAGGCATGGGAGCGGGTCAAGGGTGAATACACCTCTCGGTGGAAGCATCCAACATGGGCTGAGACTCGAGCCAAGATTGTCGAAGCAATCTATGTCGAGAAAGGGATTCCACACCGATTCCTCACTTCCGACCTACCACAAGAAGCCGCCGAGGATATGACCCCGGTCGAAGGCGTAAGCGCCGACGACGAAGCTGGCGACTCTGCGAAGGAAGGGGTCGAAGCACCGACCACCTCCAGTTTTCCCATCAAGGATGAGCACTTCGAGCCGCTTTCCGTGCCCCACAAATGGCTGCGCCTCAATGTGACGCTGCCCGAACTCGAAATTGACACTGCAAAGTCAGTCGAGCAGCTTGAACTTGACATAGCAGACCACGCTGCGCTTATGAATGCGGCGGTGCGCAAGCGGTTGCAGGAATGGGTCAAGTCCGATGACCCCGGGGCGGGTGGTAAAGCTTGGGGATATCGACACCAGTTGCAGATTCCAGCTAGCCAATACACCAACTGGAACGACTTTCTCGACCGAGTTCGCAAGTCAGACTTACGCATCGCGATTCCGGACATCTTGCTATCCTGGGACCTGGAACTACACGCGGACTGGCTTGACCAGTCGAAACGCAACCTCTTCGTCGCGCTTGAGAATGTCAGCCAGATGCCGAGGCAGTTCGCCGATGAGACTGAGGAGTCTGTTTTTCAGGTCTCCTTGCGGCTTGAGTTACCTACATCGTTGCATCAGCCGCTGAAGTTGGAGCGCATCGAGCCCTCTTACCGGTACAACAAGTATCTGGCCTATCCGGCCATGGGCCACAACTGCGGGGTTGAACAAGTTCAATCCACGGCAGACCTGCGAATCCTCCGGACCACTTGGTCGCCGAGGTACACACAACCTCGTATCGTGCCGACCAGTGCTAACGGCGTGCAACGGTCGGTTCGAGAGCTCAGTACGCCGACCGGGCTTGAGGGCTTGGCGCCACTGGTGCCCGCAATGGACGCCTGGCTGAAGAACCTGCCGTCGCGAATCGACCCGGTGGAGGGCTTGGAGCCTGCCGACAGTGTCGGAGCGGCCCGCGAGACCGAAGCATTTAAGGGCGACCTCGCAAAATGGCGGTCCGAGTTGAACTCGGTCGCGGCCGGCCTCGAGTGCCTAAGAGAGTCAAGAGCGGCGTGGAGGACGCGTGGCGCTCAAGCGGACAAGAAGGCCATTGTCTTCGAGGCGTGGTTGGCGATGAATGAGGCGATGGCCGACTTCATGAAGGCCCGATTCAAACGAGACGACAACGAATGGCGGCTTTTCCAGCTTGCGTTTGTCGTTGCCAACATCCCGTGTCTGGCTTCGCGCATGCCGGAGTTCGTGCATCACTTCGACGAGCAGCGCGATGATGCAGTCACGCTGCTCTACTTTGCGACCGGTGGCGGTAAGTCCGAAGCGTTCTTCGGTCTGCTGTTGTTCAATCTCATGCTTGACCGCTTGCGGGGCAAGCATCGCGGCGTAACCTCGCTGATTCGATACCCGCTTCGGCTCCTCACGATACAGCAAGCGCAGCGTTGTGCGCGGGTCCTAGCGCACGGCGAACGTGTGCGACGGCGTAACGGTTATGGAGGTGAGTCGCTGTCAATTGGGTTCTGGGTGGGGAGTGGTGGCTCTCCAAATCGGCACAGCACCAAAGGTGTCAAGAGCATCCCGCTGGTTAGCGCGGCACCTCCCAGCTTGGCCAACGAAGAGAGCCTGAGGGAAAACGACTCCAAGTACTCCGCGGCAATGCGGGCGTGGCGGAAGCTGCCCAAGTGTCCGTTTTGCGGAAGTGAGACGGCCTTGCGCCTCTTCGTAGACCACGGTGACCAAACCCTGGGTCATGTCTGTACAGATATCAGGTGTGATTCGAACGACGGTGCCTGGAAGCCATTGCCCTTCTACATCGTTGACGAGGACATCTACGACTTGGCACCGGCGGTGCTTCTGGGCACCGTAGACAAGCTTGCGCTCATCGGGCATTCGGGGCGCACTATTCGTCGCATATACGGAATGTTTGGCGCCGCCCCTTGGTACAAGCCCGCAACCGGACGCCTCTTCGTTCCAGAGAACAAAGAGCTTGCAGCAGGGCCAACCGCGAAGGGCATGGCCGGTGTGTATCCGGCTTACAAAGGTGGCCAGCGACTGTTCCACGACCCGTTCCCTAGCCTAATCATCCAGGACGAGGCGCACCTACTCGACGAGTCGCTCGGAACGTTCGCGGGCCTGTTCGAATCGACGCTGGATGCCATCTTTGCTCACCTATCAAAGCCATTGGGCGAACTCGTGGCGGCGGACGGGCAGGGTCGACGGCGCCGGGCAAAGGTGATTGCGGCCTCAGCGACGGTGTCCGACCCAGAACGTCAACTCGAACATCTCTATCAACGGTCCATCCCGGCAACACAGTTCCCTGAGCCCGGTCCATCTCTCTACGAGTCGTTCTACTCGGAGCCTTCCGAGGCTGCGCTAAACGAGACGAAGCGACGCGAGAATCAAGACGTCGAGGTAGCGAGCCGACAAGCCCGGGTCTACACCGCGTTCATGACCAACGGCAAACCCCATACGTCAACCAGCGTGTCGGTCTTGTCCGGATTCCATCTCAGCGTAACCCGCCTGTTCGACATGCTCACAATGGGCGGTGATGCAGGGCTGGAGGAGGCGAAGGCGCAACTGATGAGCCATATCTCGTCCGGCCCCCTCCAGGACCTTCATCGACAGGCCCTTGGCTCCGCGAGTGCGTCGGAGCTGGCGACGCTGGTCGACCTGCACCGCATCGCCTTGACCTATGTGACCAACAAGAAGGGCGGCGACCAAATCATGTCGGCGGAGGCCGAGGAGACCCGCAAGCGTCATTTGAACGAAGGCATTCCTCTGGAGGGCATCGACACTCGCCTCATCACCGGCTCTGTCGAGCAAGGTGAAATTCAAGGGGTGGTCGACACCGCACAGAGGCGAGTCAATCCAGGCGAGGTTCTGCCTCCTATTCGGGAGCAGTTGCGGTCCGTAATTGCTACCTCCGCCATCTCGCATGGCGTCGATGTTGATGAATTCAATTCGATGTTTTTCGCCGGCATGCCCTCGGACATCGCTGAGTACATTCAGGCCTCCTCGCGTGTAGGGCGTACACACATTGGCTTCGTTGTTCTTGTTCCGACACCGCAGCGGCGACGGGACCGCCATATCGTGCACGTTTTCGACATATTTCATCGCTTCCTGGAGCGCATGGTTCAGCCTGCGGCCATCGACCGATGGGCTGAGAAAGCCATAGAGCGCGTATTCCCGAGCCTCTTTCAAGCCTACTTGCTGGGAGTCGTTCCCAGCCGCGAACTGCTGCGGCTCCCTGATGATGAGAAGGGTAAGACGCCTGATTTCAGCTTCATACCCAATGTTCGGGCCGAGTTCCGCGCTCGCGGAGACGCATTTCTTGATGAAATCGACAAGTTCATCGAGTTGGCTGTGGGTTTGCGCGATGGTTTTTCGCCCGAGGGCGAAGAGCACTATCGACGTCGCATCGACCAGCGCACACGCAACCTGATTGTGGACACTTGGAGTAGCCCCGTTTGGGGTAGCGGGACGATGGACGGTTTCTTCAAGGGCCAGACCGACCCCATGCTCAAACCCATGACATCCCTTCGGGACGTTGACCAAGGCGGGGTGATTCAGGCCTCTCTCCGGGACGCCACTGGACATCGGCAAACGCTTCCTGAAGTTCAATTGGTTATGGACCTCGTGCGCAACGGCGTGGCTGACAACAGCGGCTCTGACAACGCACAGACTGGAGACTGATATGGCATCAAAGCGGGCATTTCTGGGCTCAGACGAAGACGACAAGACGCTGAGCGCTCCGACAATGGCGCGTTCACGCGGCCAACTCGGCTCCGCCTACGCGCCGGGTGCATTCTTCACATTTGAGGGTGGCCTGGGCGCGTGCATCTCCATTCCTGACCTGTCAGCATCAGTAGACGATGCTCCCATCACAGCCACGACGAAAGCTCAAATCATCCTACGTCTGCAAGAAATCTGGCAAACATGGTTCTCGCGCGCTTACTCGACAGGTTCTACCGACAGGCCAATCGGCCCCGAACAATGTCTGGATGAAGCGTTGCTGAAAGGTGCTTCAGTGGTGCCCTTGGGAGGTGACCGCATTTCCTTCTTGAGCCCCTTGCGGATGGGCTATGCACCGGCACCACTTACTTTTGTCTGCAACAAGTGCCGGCTCTTCAAGAGGTTCGAGTCCGCTCATGACTTGTCAAGAAGCCTGCACGACATGAGGAAGACAAGGTGCACGGCACCCGAGACCAAAGGGCCGTGTCAATGGCGGCAGGTCGACGTCGTCTTCGTGCATTGGTCCGGCGAGTGGATGCCCGTTACCCCGGGACGATGGGAGTGGAGCACGCGCTCCGGAACCTCTCGATTGCATGGAGAGGAATGCACCGTTTGCGGCGGCAACTCTTTCAAGTTGAACACCGACTCGCCCCGAATTGGCAAGTGGCACTTCTACTGCGCGAACCCGACCTGTGGTCACAAGGGCTCTGACGAATGGCGACAGAACGACAAATTCACCACCGAGCTGTTCCGAGACCGGCCTGGCATGGATAAGCGGGTCGGGGAGCGACGCATGGAGCCAATTTCCTATCGTGCGTCATCGGCCTTCTACGCCCAAGCGGACCAGTTTGTACTCTTCCCCGAGTCTGAGCACCAACTGCTAACCTTGCTTGAGCCTCAACGGCAACTTGAACTCGCTGATTTCATCGGCACCCAGTTCCGATTCACGAGCGGCGAAGTCGCGCCTGACGACATGAGGAACGCGCTCCTTGCTGCAGGCAAATCAAGTGAATGGGAATCCTACGAGAACTTTTCAAAGCTGCGCGACTTCGCGAAGGGCACGAAGGATGGAGACGCCCAAGCGATGATGGAAGGCGAACTCAAGAAGCTGGTCACGCGTTGGACGACGAGTGAACCGCCACTTGTGCGTCCGAGGGTTGAACTGCCACCCGCCGTCACGACGCAGATGGCGTTGCGGAGCGAATACACGAGCCGCTTTGACCCGTTCGTCTTGGCGGTAGAGCATGAGGCGTTGAACAGGGGCAAGCTCTCTGCTCCGCCGGACGGAAGCCGCGCGAAGTTCGTGAGGTTCAACCACCTTGACAACGACCTCGCTCCCAAGGACGTAGCCGCCAAGGCAACTCAGGAGGCGGAGACTGCCCGTTTGATGGACAAGCTTGGTTTTGCAGACCTTGGATTGATTCGCGAGTTCGACCTCTGTCGATTCACACACGGCTACACCCGTGTGTCGGCCACACCCGTCCTTGAGAAGCGTGGGCAAAATGTGCCCGTTCGCTTGCGTCTCTTTGATTCCCTTCGCAACAGCAAGCGGCCTATCTACGTCGTTACACAGGCGAACGAGGCGGTCTACGCTAGGCTAGATGCGAAAGCGGTGTATGCCTGGTTGAAGGCCGTTGGCGTTCGCGACCTTCCGGACTGGGATGAAGGCGGCGCGGTCAGACTCGGTGGCCGCCTGCTTGAAGTGGCCCAACCGTTTGGGCGCTACTTCTCGCTCCTGAAAGAGGGTGAAGCTGCCACTTACCGCTACGTCTACACCCTGCTACACACATACGCACACGCTCTCATGAAGAACATCGCCGAGCTGTCTGGGTTAGACCTCGGCTCCATGGGCGAGTACATCTTTCCCTTGGACTTGGCTTTTGTCGTGTACCGTAACGGGACGACTATGGACCTGGGCAACCTGTCGGCACTCTGGCGGAACGAGCACAATCGATTCTTAGCTCGACTCCTGGAACCGTCCACGCACCGCTGCAACTCTGGCCGTCTCTGCGACACAGCTGGCGGCGCCTGTCCAGACTGCATCATGATTCCTGAGACATCCTGCGTGGCTCAGAATCAGCTCCTATCGCGCGCAGTACTGAAGGGCGGACCGCCGCCGCGCGAAGACCTGACGCACAAGGGCCAACGCATTCGGGGCTTTCTTGAGTTAATCAACGAAGGCGATGAGCTCTGACCTGCTAGTAGCGTTCGACGCATTGGCACCTCATGCTGAGGTCAGCGCGGCACTTTGTGCGGCTGCGGGTGAGAACCGGCTGGACCTGCCGTCAAGCATTCATCGCATCTGCACGCGGATAGGGCTGCCGCGTGCCCGCGCGGGGGACCTTGAGCGTGCTCTGTCCGTTGGCCTCCAAGTTGGCATCTTTGGCCGAGCCGGCCCGCTCAGTTGGCACTCTCGTGACAGCGCGTTGGCGGCCCGGCTTGCGCCGCTGCTTGAAGGCGCACGTTTGTATCGAATGCGGGTGCACCAGGACGCCAACTTGGTGGAAGTAGTGCTCACCAAGCCGCCGGCGCCCAGTCGAGTTTCGCGCAAACTCGAGAGCATGCTTTCTGGGGGCTGGGGCTTTCGCGATACCAAACAGTTGCTCCCCGCAATAGCAGGCGCAGCAAAGTCTTCGCTTGTAGTTATGACACCGTTTTTCGATGATGTTGGCGCCGAGGTCGTCATGAACTTATTTGAGAACACCCTCGCTCCAGACAAGTGCCTTATCCTTCGGGCCACTAAAGAGGGCCTCCCCCCTGAAGGGCTGGGAAAGGTTGAGGCGCAGTTGACCACTCTGGGTGTCGACGTCGTCAACTTTCGGCTTGACCGGCCCGGAGCACCGGGCAATGAGACGTTTCATGCAAAAACCGTCCTGGCCGACGACCACTCAGCGTATGTCGGTTCGTCAAACATGAACCAGTGGTCGTTTGAGCATTCCCTGGAGCTTGGGCTCTATGTTCGGGGACAGGCTGCCTGCCGCATCGCAGAACTGCTTCACGCCGTTCGTGCGGTTTCGGGCCGCATGACCTAGGTTGCGAGTGCATCGGCAACTCGCGGGGGCACTCCCTATATTGGTGCTTTTCACTGAATCAAAGGCCTCGACGGTCGCAGCGGGGCCGTTGTCGTTCGGGTTTGACACAACCGAGGCATTTACCAGCACCTCGATTGGCCCTCTGCCGCCGAGCCAAGCCAGGACCGTCGCTCAAACGAGGCAAGCTGAGATGGGCGTCGTACTGCAGGACGCAATATCAGATGAGGAATTGCACAATGCGCCAACGACACACTGAACGAGCCACCCTCACGGATGGCCTTCATCGCCACTCAACCCGCAGCAACTTATGACTAGAGTTAAGATGTATCCGGCGAAGAACGGTGATGCGTTCCTTGTTGACGCTGGCGGCCCGCATATCCTCGTGGACGGTGGCTTTGCGAGTACCTATCAGGACTACATCGCGACAGACTTGGCACAGCTGGCGGCTCACGGCGGGCGGCTCAACCTGGTCATCTGCACACACATTGACGGCGACCACATCGGAGGCCTACTTGAGTTCTTCTCTCTCAACGGCCCCTCGGAAAGACGTGGCATAGAGGTTGGCGCCGTCTGGCACAACAGCCTACGTTCGCTGCCTACCTCAACCTCGAGGCTCGGGAACGTTAACGACCGCATGGTTCTTGAAGCCATCCGCCGGCGTGGATACCAGGACGCGGCAGTCGCTTCGGCCAACCCCATCAGCGCTCGACAAGGAAGCTCGCTTGGCAAGCTCCTTCGACAGTACGCCTACAGCTGGAACTCCGGGGACGGGACGAACTGCATTAGCGATGGCACCGCCCCAATGTCCGTCGGAGGCAACGTGGACATCCAAGTCATCGGACCGAAGCCCGAGCGCCTCGATGCGTTGAGGGACTTGTGGCTGCGCGAGCTCCGAAAACTGGGCTACAGCGGTTCATTGGATGCCAGTGACCTCTTGGACGATGCGTATGAGATGTGGTGCGCTAGTGCGCCGCCGCCAACTGCTCCGAAGGCAGTGTCGATTGCGGCGAGCGCCAATCTGCGTTTGGCAGACGTTTACACGCCGGACACGTCCATCTCGAACGGCAGTTCCATTGCTTTCATCATCTCCGCGGGGACCACTCGGCTTCTCTTGCTGGGGGATGCCTGGGCAGAGGACACTGTTGCCAAGCTCAGGGCCATGCAGCCAGCAGCTGCCCCACTCATCTTCGACGCCATCAAGGTCTCGCACCACGGCAGCCTCCGGAACACGAGCGTGGAGTTGCTCTCGGTCGCAGATTCCCCGTGCTTTCTCATCTCAAGCGATGGAAGCCGCCACGGGCACCCGGACTTCGAGGTCCTGGCGGAAATCGTGGACCGGCCGGCGCCGTTCGAACGGGAGTTGTTCTTCAACTATGAGACGGCCGCATCTGAGCGATTGAGGGCGCATGCCTCGAGGTCTGGAACAGCCTTCACTGTGCGTGTAGTTGATAACGAATGGATTCAGGTGGGAGAAGTTCAATTTGACTGAAGAAGAAATCAAGCAGGCGACCTGTCAAGTGGTCGGCAAAGACGAAGTGGGCACTGGATGGCTCATCTCTTCGAACCTCGTACTCACGGCATATCACTGCGTCGAGGCAGCAGTGACTGCGGGCGAGCCAGTCGTGGTTCGATTCGGCACGGGCACAGCCGCAATCGAGCACACCACAGCGGCTGGTCCATACGACGAGGACCTGGATGTCTGTCTGCTGCAGCTACTTGCCCCTCTCCAGCTTGAACCCATACCCATCAGCGCTAAAGGCCTCCGGCCAGGCGAAAAGTGGAATGCCTTCGGCTACCCAGTGGCGAAATTGCAGCTTGGTCACGTCGTTAAAGGTGAGATTCAGCAAGTGCTCGCCGAGCGGGTGCACCGCATGGACTTGGACCTCTCAGTTGAGCCTGGGACGCACCTGTCGAACTACAAAGGCCTTTCTGGTTCGGCATTGGTGGTGGGGTCAGTCTGCAAAGGACTGTTGCGGCTCAACATCGACAGTGCGCTAGGTGCTGTGAGTTTCGAGAAGCTCAAGGCATTTCTGGAGGCTAACGCCCTCCTGCCACAGGAGCCTTTGAGCGGCAACGCGGCACAAGATTTTGGTACGCGGCCCGCATTCGATGAACTCTTCGAATCGAGCATCGAAAAGAAGGGCGCCGGCTACCTCTTTTTAGAGGGCTCACACGGGGTGGGCAAGTCGACGTACTGCTCAATGTTCAGTCCCCAGTCGCCAGCGGTAGAAAACCTTGGCGTGTACCACTTCACTGACAGCGCCAGCGGGGCGACGCCGGCCCAACAGGTCCAACCAGAGGTCTTCTTCGACTGGGCAAACTCGCTCCTCTCCACGCGGGCGACCGGCAGGCCAGCAAGGCTGATGGACCTCACGTATAGCCAGCTAATTGAGCAGACAGGCGAAGTGCTCAAGTCGCTGGCCGCGCGCAGTAAAAAGGCCGGCAAGACTGGCGTACTCTTTATCGACGGCATCAACGAAGCGGCCTTCGCGGGCGTCGAAACCCTAAGGCGATTGGTTGGACTGTTACCGCAGCGCGTTCCTGATGGCCTGAAGATTGTCATCACGGGCGTTGGGCTGGACTCCCTTGCCGCGAGCCTTGGGCCCATTCTGCAAGGCGCTGAGCGCTTGACGCTTCCCACCCTGGAGCGGGACGTTCAGTACGGGGTCTGCACCGGATATCTGGACGACGACAAGGTTACGACGCAAATCGTGGCGGCCCTCTGTGACCGCGCGATGGGCCACCCGCTCTACCTGCGCTACCTAACCGACTTAGTCAACAGCGGCGCCTCTGAGGTCGACATCGCTGAACTGCCGGTGTTCAGTGGCGCCATTGAGGACTACTACGAGACGATTTGGTCCAAGCTCGCGCTGGACAACGACATTGTCAACCTACTAGGCATCATCGCCCGCCTGCGTTGGGGCATTTCCGTCGCCACCATGACGTGCATGCTCAGCCCTGCCGAACTGGCGGTCTTGCCGTCAACCCTGCTGCGGGTTCGGCACCTGCTTGCCAGCCCAGAGAACACCGCGATTTACCACCCTTCGTTTTCGCAGTTTGTCGTCCACAAGACTGCACTCATCGGCGAATGGGTGCACATCCGCTTGGTCGGCTTTTGCGCCGCCCGCCAGAGCGGTGACTACGGTGTTCTCAACAAGGTCTACCACGCGCTGCGAGGCGGCGAGCAGCAGCAACTGCAGGCGCTTGCGCACTGTCAGCAGGCATGGGTTGACGACTCGGTGCTGCGAGGAGCGGAGCCAGATGTCTTGCTCTCGGACATCGACGAGACGCTAGCAGCAGCAACCAGAGTGGGCACGGCCCTCGACATCATCCGTCTTCTGCTGCTCTCGCAGCGACTGACCTTCCGGTACGACGTACTTTTCGTCCAGTCCGCTGAGCTAGTGGCCAGCGCACTTGTCGCGCTCGGAAAGACGGAAAGCGCACTTCGACACGTCGTACGCAATGGGCGCCTGGTCGTCTCAGCCGACGAGGCGTTCTCCGTAGCATATGCCTTGACGCAGCGGGGCAGCACAGAGCTGACATTAGATGTCTTGGAACTTGTTCAACGCGAAATCAATGTCGTATTTGACAAGATGCGCTCCGGTGACGGCGTAACCCGTCGAGAGTTCTTTACCGCGATAAACCTTCGAATTCACGCCTTTTCCCTCGAAAGGGCTGCAGGCGGAGACCCACCAATCACCAGGTTCTTGCGAGCCATCGTCGAAGGCTTCTTGCGCGGCCCCGACAGCCAGTTCTCGCCAGAGGAAGGGGCCGAAATCCTTCGCAAGCTCTCAGGTGAGATGGCGGGCGCCCAACTGTGCTTGAAGGCTGAGTACCGACCGTTCTCGGAACATAAGCTGCCGATGGACGTGGACTTGAGCCACCAACTGCTCATCTTCCTTCAGACGCTGGTGCATGCCCAGATGTACTCGGAACTCTACGGCATCGCGCTCAACCAGAACATGGTTGCGCTCCTGCTCGAAGACATTGCCAGAGTCATCGACGCACCCCTGGAGACAGACGACCGGCGTTTCTTCTTCACCGATGCCTTGATTGAAGCAGGTGCAACTCCGAGCCTCGTGAAGACGTACTCCGCAGGGGTTGACCTGGGTAACGGGACACTGCCCTTCTACAAGGAGAACCGGTCCGACCCGGACGAATCCGGGTTCGACAGTGCGATTCGGCATCTGCGGGCTTCCGCGTTCCTCGATGAGGGCTACACCACGCCTTCGGTGCGGACTCCGAAAGTCGATGATTGGGAGCAGGACCTACAGGTCCTCGCCAGAGCGCTTGCATGGTGCGATGGCAAGGCCCGCCGGGCCTTCGCTACAGGCGACCAGCTTGCCTTGGATGCGGTGTGGTCATTCGTAGCTGACGACCTCCTGCCCTCGTTGGCATTCACGTTTGAATCGCGCATCCATTGGGACTCGAGTTACCTCTTGCCCGAGGCCGTAATGCCGCGGCTTTACGAACAGCTGGCAAAGCTGTTGCTTGACTGCTTTTCAGCCAAGGCAGTTGTTCTTCTTGATGCATTGGAGCGCGGATTCGACATCCAGCTTGGCCTCTACAACGAGGGCTTTCGCAAGACGCTTAAGAAGGTGCTGCGTCTTTTCATCGAACGTATATCCGGCGGC
This sequence comes from Variovorax sp. 05N34, assembly GCF_056397405.1. Taxonomy (NCBI): domain Bacteria; kingdom Pseudomonadati; phylum Pseudomonadota; class Betaproteobacteria; order Burkholderiales; family Comamonadaceae; genus Variovorax; species Variovorax sp. 05N34. Next base: position 199,872 of record NZ_JBFTNI010000006.1, on the reverse strand, counting down.
CCGTATGCCGGCGAAGTCTTTGCGCTGGTGATGCGCTGGAGAGACTACGCCGCCGCGAACGTTGAGAACAGGTTCGAGCTCATTCCGGAGCTCCTGCAGATTGTCCCCTTGCTCGCACGGCTACATGCGGACGAAGAAGCGCTGAGGACCTACCGCATGGTGCTCTCGTTCTCTATGGGACCCAGCTGGTACAAGGAGGACCAGCTGTCCATGATGACAAGCACCTTGGAGGCGCTGCCAGCCGCTTCACCGGTCGCAGGAACTTCGCTCGCCCAGATTGCCACCCTTCTGGAGCGCGCCACGGGCGAGATGACTTTCCAGCGCTATGTACGTGCTGACAAGGGCAACTACATCGGGGAGCTTTGCCGTCGCTCCCTTTTCTCAGATGCCATCAAGTACTTTCAGCACCAGAGCTGCGGCACCCTCAACGAGCTGTTCTCGCAGGCGACTAGCGGAAATCTCGACCGGGTGTCGAAGCTCGTCGGCATGCGCTTTCCTGGGGCCGCACTGGAGGAGCAGGCGGCCTTGCTTGCAATTCTGCGCAACGTCGGGGGGCAAGCAACCTGGCAGCTGCGCTGGGCGCTCTTGGAGGTATACCAGCACGGGGACGAGAGGCACCTCAAGGACTGGGGCCGCCAGTACGCCGCAATTATCTCGGAACTGGCAGACAGACCAGACGACCTCGCGCTGGCGAGCGCCAGGGTACGTTCGATTGTGGCTTCGTTGAACGACGAGCGAGCCTGGCTGCTGCTAAGGAGCCTTATCTCGGGTCTTGCGCCTGAATCCCGCTCTCCATTCGAGCCTTACCTTGAGGCAGCAAGGTCCAAGCTGGAACCCCAACAGGTCCATCAACTCACATCCAGCTTCGGTCTGGTCCACGAAGAAGATGAAAAAAAGGACCTCGAAGCCGCCACGAAGAGTCGCACCGGCAACGACGCCCAAGCGGATGATGACGACGACCGCTTCGTCTTGCCTGGAACGTTCGGTAAACGCTCAGCCGTGCAACCCGCCGACGCGCACCTCGAAGTGGCGCGCGACCAGCTGACAAGGCGGAATTTCGCCGCAGCGGTCCAAGAGAGCCTTCACGCCCTGAAGACCCTGCAGACAGCGGGATGGTCCATCTGGGCGGACAACCACTCGGCGAGGTTTGCCGATGAACTAATTAGTGCTCAAGTCCAAAGCGCAGACGAACTCGCCAGACTTTACGGACCACTGGCCCTAGACGAGCGCCATACCCAACGCTGGGTAGTTGCCTCTCGCCTCATATCCCTTGTGGGAGAGAAAGTCGCTGCGGAGGAGCAGGCATCGCTCCTGGAGGTTTCGATTGACCACATAAGGCAGATTGTGGGCGAGGGCGTGCCGGCCCCCTTTGCCTATATTGGGACCTTCCCGCGCGCCAGTGCGTCTGAGTCTCTCCTGGAGCTCCTGCTTTGGACGCTCGACCACGCGAATTGGGCTCGGCGCGATGCCGCGGCATCCATGCTCTTGTGGCTCGCCCGCTCGGATGGAGCTTGGCTCCCAAATCTCGCCGCTTTGGCCTTCTCGATGGACAGGAGAAATCGCGCAGACATCGCCGCGGCAACACTGGACATCCTCTCACGCGAAAATTCGGCCACTGTCTGGCACCACATTGAATCGCACGTGGATGTTGCTCAAATCGGCGAGCAGTGCCGACATCTGAGCAGACTCGTCACGTTCATGCGAATCGCGGAGCGCGCGGGCAAACGAGGCACTCAATCCGCAGAGGCCGCTGCAAGGACGCTACTTGACCGCTTCAGCGCCAGCAGTGGCATGCCCGCTCCCGCCCGGGACCTGAGGCCGCCTGAATATGTGCCGCCGTCGCTGCAGGGCGTTTGGTACGAGTTGTCCGAACTCGACCTCTTGACGGACGACGCACTCCAGGCGTTCGCCTCGCAGATGGCCGACTGCTGTTCGCCACTGGGCATCAAAACGGCACGCGAGTTGGAGGCTCTGGTCGCTGAGGGCGGCCGAGAGAACGCGGAGTTCTCAAACGGCCGTTGGGCGTCGACCGTACGCTTCGCGCTGAACGCCGCGCTCATCCAGCCCATGCCCGTCAGCTCGCTGAAGAAGGCTGAAGCGGCGCTCCGGACGTACAACCCGGAAAGTCTTGTAGAACCGGACAACGGGAACGACCTACTGGCAAGTCTCATCGCATCCTTGGAGAACGGCAAGGAACGCAGCTTTGCGCCGTCTCATCGGAATCTGGTGTTCCTTGACCTTGGGTGTTTCATGGAGTTGGGGGGACATATCGTTCACGTGGAGCTGACGGCGCACCTCATCCCGCCTGGGCAGCAGCAACGTGTGCGGCCGACACCGCCAAGCTTCAAGGCCACCGAGCTTCCTCGCCCAGGGCCCGAGGAACCTATCGCCGTGTGTGGCAGAGCTCAGCCCGCTATCGCGTACTTAGGCTGCATTAGCCCGGCAATTCCAGCTCCTCGCTTCCTACAGCTCGTGGGGGCACGGCCGTCAAACACCTTTCGGTACCATTGGAGGCACGGAAGCACGGTGACAAATCTGGCTTCCAGCCGTCGTCATGAGGCCGCGTTACTGGCGATTGAGCGCAACGCACTTGCACTGCCCGACGGCTGGCACATGCAATGGATTCTGAGGGTCAATGGCAATGTTCGAGCAGTTCTGAGTAAGTTCTAGGGGGTACCAGACAATGTTTTCGCCGATGCAAACGCCCTCCACGAGGGCCGAGTTCGAGGAGCGGATGAACTTCGCGCGCGAGCAGCTGAAGAACGGAATGATGCATTTCGCGAAGGGGCTGCGGGGGCCTGATAGCCTGCTCAATGTGCGCTACTTGCCGAACCGACGAATAGACCTTCTCAGTATCGACGAGATGGCGCGGTTGAATGCGAACACGAGCTACCAGATGCGCAATTCAGAATTCGGGAAGATGCTGTCCGACGACGAGGGACGTTGAATAAGGCGAGGTGTGGGTTCGTGTCGACGCTCTTGGAGTACGACCGCTGCCACAAGCAAGAATTTTCGAAATCGAACCCCAAGTCCGAGATGGAGCCCCGACTCCGGGGCTGTAGAGCTTGCGACTTCGCCTCAACGAGTGATTCGTTCGCCGGACGCGATTTAAGAACTTGAACGGCCAGCCGGTTGCTCCCATCGACGGGAGCTGCGACTAAAACATCTCCGATGGCATCCGCAACGCGGATGGTCCCGGGCTCCTGTCGTTGAACAGGCACGTATTGAGATTGATTTCGTGAGTGCCGTCACGTCTCCCATATCCGTTGAGATGTGATGCTCGTCTCCCCACGCACTCAACGCGCAAGGCGAGTGAAGCCGGTACTGAGGAAAAAGCGCCGAATGCGAGCCAGGGCCGCCGCATTGTTCAACGAACTCTTCGCGTAGTGGCGCATCGTCTCCAAGGGGTCTTCGCGTTCTCGAATTGTCGGCACAAGCTCCGCGAGCTCGCGCCAGAATCGCTCAGCCCCGTACATGCTCGCAAACACGCCGGCGACCAGGCTGGACCTCTCGCCGTCCGGAAAATCCTGGCTCCACTTTTGCGCATGCTTGCCGGGCCGCTCGGAATCCAGCGCCACTTCGCGCGCCGCGGAGAAATCCGTCGCGACCACCAGAAACTGCTGCCCTTGCTGCTCCTCCAAGATTTGGCATTCGGCTAGGCCGCTCAGAAAGTCCCACACAGCCACCTCCGGGTCTGCGCGGCTCTCGTCTACCCAAAAGCGAGCGCGTACCCATGCGAGCACCTCGCGGGTCGATACGGCGTCAACCCCACGACCGTGCGCAGTGGAAATCAACGAGGCGTACGCGCCGAGCTGCCAAGTCTCAGGCCGCGCTGCAATGGCCCCGTAGTTGCGGACGCGCTGCGAGAGAAACGGTGGGACCCCGGCGCGCGATAGCCCCAGATACTCGAGAGCACGCGCGACCTTCTCCGCTTCGTGCAGTGCTGCATACTGTTCCGGGCGCGAGCGCGCCGCGTTAAGTCTTGCCTTCTGCGCCTTGATGACCCTCTGTTCCGCGAGCGCAATTTGCTCTTGGACATGCCGCTCACGCTCTCGCGCTTCGGCGCGCCGGCGGGCGGATGCCTGCCGTGCCTGGAAGGCGTCTTCCTTGATATCCGCCGCAAGCTGTGCGCGAAGGTCTTCCTCCATCGCTGCCGAATCCGGATGAAAGAGCCAGGCACTGTGCGGTGTTGCGTCGAATAGGCGCGAGGAGAGCGACTCGAAGTCCAGCGTCTTCAGGTCCGAGATGTCGATTTCGAGCGCGCCGAGCCCCAGTTTCTTGATTCTCTGGAGCTTCACGGCATCAACGAAGTGCGTGTACGCCACCTCGACCAGAAGCTCACCGCCTTGGTGGTTCACCACCAAATCGGGCCGTATTGCACCCAGGGACTGCTCCATCCGAACAGCGGCGAGTGACACCGTTCCTCCTTGCCGCAGGAGCGCCGAGCGTTGAAGCACCGGCGTGAACTGTCCGGGCCCCTCCACCATGGCGACGAGTGGCGGGAGGTAGAGCACGCGCCGCTCTTCAATCAGCTGCTTTGCCGCCAGGTGCAGCGCGCTCTCGAGGCCGCCGCGACACAGCGCCGAAGACGCATGTGCAAAGTGCGGGGTAATCCGGCCACCAAGCGCGTGCTTTGCAATCAGTAGCGTTCCACACCCTGGGCAGACACACCCGCACCGCAGCCCGGCTTCCACCCGCAACGGCTCAAAAAGCCTTCCATTCCGCAATCCGAATGGAACCACAACGCCGCCCATGTGAGCAGCGGTCTTCTCGCGATTCAGGGCTGAGTTCACCGAAACCATTTTCCCATGCCGCGCGCGCACGTCTCACGTACGGCGAGACTTTGCAGCCGCGGCGGTAATCGCCTCATCGTCACGGTCAATGAAGGCATTGAGGTAGTAGCGCAGAGACTTCGTGTCCTGGTGGCCGAGGATGTCAGCCGCACGCTCGAGGATGAGTCTTTGCTCGTCCGGGTCGTGCACCGAGCGGCCTTCTTCGACGGTCTGCATGGCAAGCTCATGAACCAGCTTGCTTGCGAACCTTCCGCGCAGCCGGTGGAAGTGCAGTCCTCTTCGGTCGGCTCTACCTGTCACGACCTGGAATGCCCGCGAGAAGATGTGGGAGACGCTTTGCCGGTTCAGCCGCTCACCCGTTATGGCGCTTAGAAAAATCCTGTCYTCCTTGGACCTTTTCTTGCGCTTTCTGAGCATCAAGTCTCGAGGGCTTGTCGCTTCTTCGGTGGAGGTGACAAAAGCGTGTGTCTCCAAAAGGACATCGGCTGTGACCGGAATGGACCGCGGAGCCTCTCCTTTGCCGATGATGGGCATCCAGTACATTCGGTCGTTATCTTTGAGGGTCTGGCACTCAGCGAGGGTGGGCAGCTCCGTGAGGGTGCGCTCAAGGAGCTCGGACTCGCGAATGCCCGAGTCCAGCGCCCACATGGCAAGCAACACGTTTCTTGTATGAGCGGGGTGCGGCCCCGACAGATGGATGTAAAGCAAGTCGACCTCTTCGCCCGTCGGTACCGGCAACAACGGAGATTTGCGCGTCTTGTAGACAAGAGGAGAGGTGACGCGGCGCTCGTTTCGGTGAATGACTTCGACCAGCCTGATAGGGTAGGGCTGCATCCCCGGTGGGGTCACACCGATGATGTTGTGAACGTAGCCCTGTTCCTGGCACCACATGTAGAAGTCAAGAACTACGTAGAGTTTCTTGTTGATGGTTCGCATTCTCTTCTGACGGTCCTGGCGCGCCACGCCCTCAAGCATCCGATTTCGCCATGCCCGCAGCAGAGTGTCATCCGCCTTTGTCCAAGGCTTGCGCGCCACCTGCTGCAGGTTGCGCCAGAATGAGCACAGCGCACTGGCGTACTGAAGCACGCTACCTCTTGCGGTATGCGTGGTGCGCAGGTAGATGAGCCACCTACTTGGCGTTTCAATCACGTCGCCGTACGCATCGACCAGGACGGGCGTATCCTCGTATGCGGCCCCTGCGATGGCGAATGAGGAATCTGACGTCAGGACCTTCGGACCGCGATAAATGCGCCTGCTAGGCAGCGCGCATTCCAAGAACGCCATGTAGCCCGGAACAAGTTGCTCGATGACTTCGGAGAAGTCGCTCGACTCTAAGTCAGTCATGCGACTTCACACCTTCCAAAAGGCTGCCTCCGAGCTTGACCACCTTCTTGTTCAAGCTCTTGATGGTTTCGCTGGTGAGATGCTTGTTCTTCTCCGTCGCACGAACGGCTGCTCGTAGCTTGTGGTTCTCGTCGAGTAACAGGGCGACTTGACTAATGAGGCGACCGACAAGGTACCTGAGGTCTTCGCGCTCAGCTTTGACGCCGTCCAGCTGTGTGCTCAGCGACCGCTTTTTCTTGCGTACGGTGCCCGCGTTCTTGTAAGCGTCTAGCTTCGCTAGGTAGCCTTCGACTTCATCGATTAGCGTGACGCGGGTAGGGGACTGCTTCTTGTTCAGAAGCTTCGGGCTTCCAATCTTCTGGAGGTCACGCTGGGAGTCCTCGAACTGCCGGAACTCCTCCATGTTGGTTGGGTACGCCACGCCGACAAGGGACTCGCCATCTGCGACCATCTGAACGAGCTCGGCGAGACGCGCTCGCTTGCGCTCAAGGTTGGCGTCGCTTCGCGCGCCACGCTCATTGTTAGAAAGCGCTTTCATTGGCTGAGGGCTGCTGAAAATTGTTGCGCACAAAGCTCTCGATTCTCCGGTGGCGCTCCTGCATGACGCGTTTGGCCATAGTTTCCGCAGGCGCGTTGACGATGGCGATGTGCAAACGATTCGACTTCCCCCGCCAATGCTCTTGCCTTGACTCGTCGGTGCAGAAAAACAGGCATCCGGCGCACTTGTCCTCGCTAGACGTTTCTGGGTCGACGGTCGCTTTTGAGCGCACGTCCTCCGCGGTGACGCAGGCCGCTCGCCGAAGATTCGAATGCGCACTCTTGACGCCGCAGTAACCCCACAGCGTGGCTCGCAGGTCCAACTGGCGCTGCTCAATCAGCCGTGTGAGAACAGGAAGCTGCTCGCTCTCGTCGGCCAATTCAACTTGGGAAAGGGCGCGGGTGATTGCCCGTTCAAGCGACTTGCCGAAGATGCCTTTGGGCTTGACCTTGCCCAGGGCGACGTCTCGCAGCTTTGCGAGGGTGAACTGCTTGCCAGCCTCCATGTTGTCGCGCTTCCACTCCTTTGAGTTCGTGTAGGACCTCATGTGCTTCAAGTTGACGTGCCCGAAATACAAGGACAGTGCGATGAGGGAGGGGTGGTCGTACCGCCAGCGGTAGATGAGGGCGAAAAGTTTCCGAAATTGATGCGCGGCCAGCTGCCAATCCGCTCCATCGTCGGACTTCACGAGCTTCCCGAAGTTGGCGAGGGCGTTGCGCAAACGCTGACCGAGTCGTCCCGTGCCTCGAATAGCTGCGAACACGGCGTTGTCGGTGTCGACCCCACGCAGTTCCTTCAAGTAAGCCAGGGCACGGATGGAGTCGGCTACCGACCAAGTGCACGGAAAAGCGTCGTACTTGGCGCGCTTGCCAACATAGCTCGTGAACCAGTGGCCAGTCTGCGCGTCACCCTGCAGGCGGTCGTAATTCAGGGACACGAGCTCGGTCATGCGGCGAGCCGTGAAGGTGCCGCAGATGACGAAGCAAGCAACCGGCAGGTGCGTGCTGGTAGCCACGTACCAGGTGATGTGGTCTGGATTCTGTCCGGGCTTTGTCTGGAGGCGGATTGGCCAGCCTCTGCTAGCCGCCACGACATTGAAATCTGACATCGTCTTGGCTAGGTGCGCTCGCTGGTCCTTTTGCGTTAGAGGTCGAAACGCGAGCACGCGCTGGACCTCTGCGAGGAATGGGCCGTACTCATAGAGCCAATTGAACGCCATCCCCACAAGGTTGCACGCGTAGTCGACCGGAAGCGTGCGCGTGCCGACGGCAGGCTTTCCCCAGCGCTTGATGAGCTTGGCAATGTCTCCCAACGACGGCTCGAAGGACAGCCCATCAGCAAATCGGCCGCGATATCTCCACAGAAGCTGAAATGCTGTGACCCGTGACCGCAGAGCTCCGATGGAGACCTGCTTGGGCGCCAACTGGCGAAGTTCCGGCAGCTCTCCCTTCGCAATGAACGCGGCGAACAGTGAACGGGCGGCGGGCAGGAATGCGTGTTGTGTGCTGGGAATGCCTGCTTCGACGAGGGCGGAAGTCAGGTCCATCGGCGCAGCGGTGCCACTCACCTTGTGCTTCTCCAACATCGAACCAACACGCTCTTGACTCTGGAGAACTCTGTCCAGGCCGCATGAGGAATCGTAGATGAAGTTGCGCAGGTCTTCGCCCGTGAGGTGGCCGAAGTAGTGGATGCCGCGCACTTTCATCCACTGCACCAGAATGCCGAAGCTGCTGACAAGCCCCGCAACGCTGGCTCCTTGCTGCCCAACGGTCGTTGGTGCCGCGGGGTATTCGGCCAAGATGATGGCGTCGATGGTCGCCAGCAGATGGCCGTTCTCTGGCGCAGACAGCATGGAGCCGTCCGCGAGGAGGCGGTCGACGGATGCTTTGACGACGCCACCGGTCTCTTTGATTTGATACTGACCCAGGGCAACGTGCTTGAAAAAGGTTGAGGATGGCATGCGAGTCACTCCCGAACAAGAACAGGGTCGAAACCCGCGGCCAGGAGCTCCTGCGCCTTGCGCCGGGCAGTCGGCATGAGGTAGGCGAAGCGGCTGCGCTTGGCCTTATGGATGACGGCAGTGGAAAACGCGTACAGGTCTAGCCAGTTATCCGCCCAGGCGTCTTGCTGTCCCTCGCCAGTTACGTCCAGCTTTTTGGACAGGGACTCATTGACGGCAAGAATCTCCGTCAGGCTTTCGACGTCCGTGATGAACACGCGTACGTGACAGCTCGAGCAGCACCGACCTACGTCCGGGCAAGACGCACCGTCATTGTCGGCCTTCCCGCCGCGTGCGGTCGCATCGCGGCACAGGAAGCCAAGGCCCGTGCGGACCGCCTTGTTCACCAAGAAGTCTGCTGCTTCCGGCGAGTAACCCAGCACTTGGGGCCCGCCAGAGGCATGCGTCGCGAAGGCCGCCTCCAAGAGCGTCTGGTACTCGCGAATCTTGCGCGTGAGCAGCAGGCGCGTAGCCAGCCGCAATGCGTAGATGGGGGTGGTTGCACTGCCGACGGCGTGCGCTAGCGTGCGTCCCACCTTGTCCAGGTCGCCCCCGGTCCTTCCGCTGACCTCGACTCCGACTGCTATTCGGATGGCGCTTGGCGTCCAGACCTGAGGCATCTGCCTGTCGCGTTGCATGTATCGGAAGTTGAAGGCAAGTACATCGCTAGTGAGGACAGACGGTTCTCGGAAGAACCTGAACACAAACAGCGCGTTTCCGAGGAGGTCGGGGAACATTTCCCGACGCGTCAGCGTCATCACCTTGACGTCGCGCAGCGCCTGCGCCGCCGTGACCTTCACACCGGGAGTCTTCAGCGGCAGCTGCTTGATGATTGGTCCCGGCCCCGCGCGGTCCTTGAACGAGATGAAGTCGACGAAGTTTGGGTCATCTGTTGCTTGCTCTGAGTCCGTGGTTAGGGTGAGTGCGGTGGATACGTTTGCACCACTGTCCACCAGATACAAGATGACGGCCGCAGCAATCCCCGTGCGGTGCAGCGCGAAGCACCCATCGAAGTATTCGCGGCCGCCCAGCTTCCAGTAGGCGTTCTTCATGAAACTGGGCCACGACTTCTGCACGTCTGCAGGGACATAGGGGCCGAATTTCTCCTGGAAGAACTTCAGGAAGTTTCCGACAGCTTTGTCACCAAGCTCGGGCGAGAACACGGCCCAGAGAGGCGCGCGCAACTTGTTCTTTGGCAGCTTCTGGGCACGATGCACGGTTCGAGCGACCGATTGCCCTGAGGTGTTCAGCAGCGTTTGGCCTTTGAGCCAGACATCTCGCCAATGTATGAAGGCAGCTTCCGCCGTAGCGCGGACGTCCGCGAGGGCCTTAGCATTGATGCCAAAGATGGCTTCAGCCACTGCAACTTCGTCGTGGAGTACGCTGACGGGTACTTGGGCCGCAAGTGCTCTGAGTACGTCTCTAGCTTCTTCTCCTTTCATCGGAAGATATAGGGAGTCGATGTGGGCTTCCAGTTGCGCCAGCAGTTCCGGCGTGACCGGGTTCTTGCTCGACTGCTCAACCAGCCCTGGGCGGTGCTTGCCCGACGCGTGATAGTTCTTGGGAAGAGTGGGGCGCTCGCACTTGGCTGCGAGTGCGCAAGACGCGAGCTCGTCCAGGCCCCTGAACAAGTTGCCGATTTCCTCGGCGAATGTGGTCAGGGCTATCGGGCGACGCTCGAGCGTCGCGACGTATGCGGCGACTGTATTGCGCCATACCTTCGCGCCCGCACCTGAATGAATTGAGGAGAACCGCTTAAGAGCGGGGCAGTTGTTGTCTCCGGAGATGGCGAACTCAGCAAGTCGCTTGAGAGCCCGGTACGAAGCAATTGCGTGTGCTTTTGAGAACCTGGTGAGGTACTCAACGTGAGCTTCAGCCAGCGAGCTTGCCAGCCGCAGCCTGAGCACTTGGCCGAGAGGTGCGTAGTCGAAGTCGCGCTTGAACTCCGGAACGTAGTACCGGAGCTCACTGACCTTCCGGTAGTCCAGTGGGATGTCAGGTGCCGCGCGGCGGCGGTGTAATCGAACGAATGCAGGTTTCTTTGCAAGCATGGGCACTCCAAGTCAGAGAAGAAATAAATCTCTGACGTCGGAGCGCTTCAGCTGCTGCATTGCTGGGCGCTGTTCGCGGGCAAAAGACCGCGGGTCCTCCCTGCGGACCATTCAACTACTTCAAGCTAGCCGTGTGCCCTGCTAGGGCCTTTTCCATGAGCAACCATTGCCCGCAACTGGAAGGGTCGAATCCCCCCGCTCGAAGGCCGCGATGTTAGCAGTATTGCGCGCTTTCCCGCAAGCGGTCAGACGGCGACTGCACCCTTGATGTGGGGGTGTGCTTGGTAGTTGAGCAACTCGAAGTCTTCGAACCGATAGCCGTCGACGCCGTCCGGCTTGCGCAGGAGCCGGAGCTGAGGGAATGGGAAAGGGGTGCGCGTGATTTGCGTGCGCACCTGCTCAAGGTGATTGGAATAGATGTGGACATCGCCGCCTGTCCACACAAAGTCGCCGACCTCTAAGTCGCACTGGTGTGCCAAGAGTATCTGCAGCAGCGCGTAGCTAGCAATATTGAAGGGCACGCCAAGAAATACGTCGCACGAGCGCTGATACAACTGCAAATGCAGCTTTCCGCCCATCACCGCAGTCTGAAACAGGCAGTGGCATGGAGCCAACTTCATTGACGGCAAATCGCCAACATTCCAGGCGCTGACGATTTGGCGCCTAGAGGTGGGGTCCTTCTTGATTAGCCGAACGAGCTCGGCGATTTGGTCAATGTGCCGGCCGTCAGCTGCGACCCAGTCTCGCCATTGCTTGCCGTAAACCGGCCCGAGGTCGCCGTTCTCGTCTGCCCACTCGTCCCAAATGGAGACCTTGTTCTCCTGCAGCCATTTGACATTCGTGTCGCCGCGCAGGAACCAGAGTAGCTCGATGGCGATGGACCGGTAGTGCAATTTCTTTGTGGTCAGGAGCGGAAAGCCTTTGGCTAGGTTAAAGCGCATCTGGTGACCAAAGACCGCGAGAGTGCCGGTTCCGGTGCGGTCAGGTCGCTCCACTCCCTCATCCAAGATGCGGCGTACTAGGTCCAGATACTGATTCTCGGGGTGGTAGGCGTCTGTTGTCATGGCTTAAAGGATTGGCGGGTTTGTCGAGAGTGTAGGTAGCCGAAGGCTAAGGGCGTCCGGCCGCTTAGATGCCAACTCGGCGCGGGAAACCTTTCCCGCACGCTGACCGGCCAGTTTTCCTTTTGCGACAAGAACTTGCGGTCCGCGGGAAAGAGTTGGCAGTCACAAAAACGTGGCAAGGCATCAGCGCCATCTTCGACAACTCGGCGACGTTCCACGCGCTGACGATGATGCGGCGCGAATCGGGATTGCTGCGAAGCGTGTCGATCACCTGTTGGATCTGGTCGATATGGCCACCGTCCGGCGTGGGCCAACTGCGCCATTGCACGCCGTAGACGGGGCCCAGGTCGCCGTCTTCGCGCGCCCATTCGTCCCAGATGGTGACGCCTCGTTCCTTGAGCCAGTTGTTGTTGCTCGAGCCGGTCAGGAACCAGAGCAGTTCCTGGATGATGGACCGCAGGTGCACCTTCTTCGTGGTGACCAGCGGAAAGCCTTCATTGAGATCGAAGCGCATCTGGTAGCCGAACACGCTCTTGGTGCCGGTGCCGGTGCGGTCGCCTTTCTGCACGCCCGTCGTGTCGACGTGGCGCATGAAGTCTTCGTATTGCGAGCGGATGGGGCGGTTCATTGAAGGGTCTCCGTCCGGATCACACGACCCGGATTCAGGATGTTCTGCGGATCGAGCCCGCGCTTGATGGCACGCATCATGCCAAGCGCCACGGGCGATTTGTGTTTTTCGAGCTTGTCGACCTTGAGCGAGCCGACGCCGTGCTCGGCCGAAAACGAGCCGTCGAACTTTTCCACCGCGTCGTAGACGAGCGTGTTGATCCGGTCTTCGTGCTCGCGCAAGAAGGCGCCGTTGTCTCCGCCCGCCGGCGCCTGCACGTTGTAGTGCAGGTTGCCGTCGCCGAGATGGCCGAAGTTCACGAGGCGCACGCCGGGAACCTCCCGTTGCAGGAGCGCATCCGTGTCGGCAACGAAGGCTGGAATGCGCGACACGGCGATCGAGATGTCGTGCTTGATGTTGAGCCCTTCCTCGGCCTGCGCGAGCGGAATGCTTTCGCGCACGTGCCACAGCTGGTGCGCCTGCGTGAGGTTCTCGGCGACGACGGCATCCGTCACGCAGCCGCTCTCGAATGCCGTTTCGAGCAACGCCTCGAAGCGGGCGCGGGCGTGATCTTCGGATTCGCTGTCGGAGTTTTCGAGCAGCACGCAATAGGGCACGGCCGCATCGTCGATGAAAGGCACGCGCATCGCGGGGAAGTGCTTGGCCACGAGGCTCAGCGCGAACTTGCCCATGACCTCGAAGCCCGTCAGACCAGGGCCGAGGCGCTTGTGCGCGAGGCCCAGAAGCGTCACCGCGTGCTCGAGCGACGGCACTGCCGCCCAAGCCGTGAGTTGCGCGGCCGGCAGCGGGTAGAGCTTCATCGTGGCGGCTGTGATGATGCCGAGCGTGCCTTCGCTGCCGATGATCAGGTCGCGCAGGTCGTAGCCGGTGTTGTCCTTGCGCAGCCCGCTGGTGCCTTCCCAGATTTCGCCCTGGGGCGTCACGACTTCGAGGCCGAGGCACAGATCGCGGGTGTTGCCGTAGCGCACGACCTGCGTGCCGCCCGCGTTGGTCGCGAGATTGCCGCCGATGGTGCAGCTGCCTTCCGCCGCAAGGCTCAGCGGAAACAGAAAACCGGCGTTTCGGGCCGCTTCCTGCAAGGTCTGAAGCACGCAGCCGGATTCGACGGTCATGGTGAGATTCGCGGCGTCGATGCTGCGAATCGCATTCATGCGCTGCAGGCTGAGCAGCACCTGCTTGCCGCTGTCGTCCGGAATCGATCCGACCGCAAGGCCCGTGTTGCCGCCCTGCGGCACGATGGATGTTCCTTCGGCGGCGCAGGCCTTGACTACTTCGGCGACCTGCCGTGCATCGGCTGGCCGGACGACCGCCAGCGCCTTGCCGCGCGAGCGCTTGCGCCAGTCCTGTTCCCAGGCGGTGAGATCGCCTTCGGTCAGGACGTTCGATGCGCCCACGATGGCGCGGAGTTTGTCGATCAGGACGCTCATTGCGTCGCTCCTTCAAGGCCTCTGGCCACTGCGGCATGTCGCAGGCGCAGCCGGACGTGCCATGCGCAGGCAGTGAAGAGCGCGAGGCACAACACGACCTGCAACAGCGCCAGCATCTGGCTGACGTGATTCGTGTCGCTCCAGGCGCGCACCACGCCTTCGGTGAAATAAAGCCAGATCATCAGGCTGACCCAGCGGTACGTGTACATCCGGTTCTTCAACAGACCCGAGAGCGGAATCACGAGCGGCAGCACCTTGAGCGCCAGCCAGGAGCCGCCGGGGCGCAAGGGCGCCAGCCACAGTTCCCAGGCGAGCCCAAGCACAATCAGCCCGACGAGGCTGCCGACGGCCAGCCAGCGGGTCGCGGAAACGGATGCGGAAGGGGCGGAGGAACTGATCACAAGAGAAAAAAGTAGGGGCGTCACCGATCCAGAAATACCGCAGAACCGGCTCTGCGCGGCTGGGGTGAGCCAGTACGGCATGATACCGGCCATGAATTTCTGGAGGGACCTGCAAAACTTTCCATGGGCCAACACTGCAGCGGTGCTCCGCGAACGTTTTCGGGAAGACAGGCTCGGTCTCACGTCGAGTAGCCTGACCTTCACCACGACGATCGCACTGGTGCCGTTCTTTACGGTGGCACTCGCGCTCTTCACGGTTTTCCCGATGTTCGCGAAGATGCAGGGCCGGGTGCAGCGGTGGCTGATCGAGAGTCTGATCCCCGACAACATCGCGCGGCAGGTGCTCGGCTACCTGAATCAATTTGCCAGCAAGGCGAGCGGCCTGGGCGCAGCGGGCCTCGTCGTGTTGCTCGTCACTGCCGTCGCGTTGATCCTCACCATCGACAAGACGCTCAACAACATCTGGCGCGTGCGCAGCCCGAGGCCGTTTGCCCAGCGGGTGCTGATCTACTGGGCCGCCATCACGCTGGGGCCACTGGTGCTTGCGTTGAGTCTCAGCACCACGGCGGCTTTCTTTTCGGCTTCGCGCGAAGTATTCGGCGGCAGCGTGGTCAAGCTGCTGTTCGATGCCTTCGAATTCTTCCTGCTGGCGGGCGGTGTGGCGGCGCTCTATCGCTTTGTTCCGAACACGCACGTGAAGTGGACGCATGCGTGGGCTGGCGGGGTGTTCGTCGCGGCGGCGATCGAGATTTCAAAGCGCGTGCTGGGCTATTACCTCAGCTTGGTGCCCACTTATTCAGTGCTGTATGGCGCCTTTGCGACGGTGCCGATCCTGCTGGTGTGGATCTATGTGGCGTGGTTGATCGTGCTTTTTGGCGCGGTGATCTCAGCCTATCTGCCGAGCCTGCTGGCCGGCGTGGCGCGCCGCGGCGGCGCGGCGGGATGGCCCTTGCAACTGGCCATCGAAGCCCTGCAGCACCTGGCCGATGTCAGGGCAACGCCGGTAAAGGGACTGGGCGCGGCTGAACTGGTGGCGCGGATGCGCGTCGATGCACTCCAGCTTGCGCCGGTGCTCGAAACATTGGTGGCCATCGACTGGATCGCGCAGATTGCCGAGGACAAGAACGACGAGGATCCGCGCTTCGTGCTGCTGGCGGAACCGGCCATCACGCCGGTAGAGCCATTGCTCGTGGATTTGCTCATGCCGCAGGCACCGCCGCTCGACAGCCTCTGGCGCAAAGGCCCTTTGATCGGGCTCCGGCTGCAGGATCTGCTGGTCTATCGATAATGGCGGCGAACGCTCCGTCGATCCCGACCATCCGTCGACGACTCCGACCGCATCAACGACCGAACTGGCCTTGACCGACTCAACAACTTCAGCAGCCTCCGAGACGACTGGCGATCCGCTGTGGGTCGTTTGCCTGTGCGCCGAATGGTGCGGCGCCTGCCGCGAATACCGGCCGCTGTTCGAGCAGGTGGCGCGCGCGCATCCGCACTTTCGCTTCGCCTGGGTCGATGTGGAGGACCATGCAGACGTGGCGGACGACTTCGACGTCGAGACCTTTCCGACGATGCTGATCGCGAACCGCGACGGCACGCGCTTTCTCGGCCCCTTGCTGCCGCACGCCGAAACGCTTGCGCGCCTGCTCACCGCTTTGCAGCCGCCGCAGGCTTCCACTCCCGAAGTTCATACGCTCCTGAGTGCGCTGAGGCGCGAACCTGAAACCTTTTCGGTCGCCTGAAGCGATCCGTCGAAAGCGCCCGATGAGAATCATGATTTTTGGCGCCACCGGAATGGTGGGGCAGGGCGTGCTGCGCGAGTGCCTTGTCGACGGCGATGTAACCCAAGTGCTGAGCGTCGGCCGCAGACCGCTCGGCGAGCAACATCCCAAGCTGCGCGAACTCATCCTGCCGGACCTGACCGACTACACGGCCGTCGAAGACCAACTCACCGATTTCGACGCCTGCTTTTTCTGCCTGGGCGTTTCCTCGGTCGGCATGAAAGAAGAAGACTACCGCCGCATCACTTACGACCTCACCTTGGCGGCGGCGCAAACGCTGGCGCGCCTGAATCCGCAGATGACTTTCGTCTATGTGTCGGGCGCGGGGACCGACAGCACGGAGCGCGGCCGGGTCATGTGGGCGCGCGTCAAGGGCGCGACGGAAAACGCGCTGATGCGGCTTCCCTTCAAGGCGGCGTACATGTTCCGGCCGGGGTTCATCGAGCCGATGCATCGCGTGCGGTCGAAGACGGCGCTCTACCAGGCCGTGTACGTGATCGCCCGGCCGATCTTTGGCCTGCTTCGCCGATGGATGCCCGACCGGGTCACGACGACCGTGCAGGTTGGACGCGCGATGCTCGTGGTTGCCAAGCGCGGTGGCCCCGCACCATTGATCGAAGTGCCCGACATCAACGCGCTTCGCTGAAGCTGCCGAGGCAACCACAGCAGCCGCCCGCCCTCAGTTCTTGAGGAAAGCGTTCAGCGCGAACAGCACTTCGTCCGGCGCTTCGGACATCAGTGCGTGCCCGGCATTCACTGTCGCGACTTTGGCGCCGCGCGCTTTCGCAATCAGAGTTTTCGCAGCGCGTGGTGGCGTCATCTGGTCGGCGGCACCCAGCACGAAGAGCATTGGGCATTGCACCTTTGCCATCGCTTCTTCGCCATTGGCATAGTCGTTGCAGGCCCTGAAGCCCATGTGAAAGACATTGGCGCTTGTATTGCTTGCCAGCACTCGCCGCATCAGCGCGCGAGAGCCGCCGTAGAGCCAAGTCCCTGGACCGAGCGATGACGGTGGCGGTGCGAGAAGCGAATGCGAAAAGTTGTTGACCATCGCGATCGCCCGCTGCGGATCGTTGAGCGCTCCATCGAGCAGGGCGGGCGACACCGTCATCGGATAGGCCGTGCCGACCAGCGCGAGGTGGCTGACGCGCTCCGGCGCGCGCGCAGCGGTTTCGAGCGCGATCAATGAGCCGAAGCTGTGACCGACCAGCGCCGCCTTCTTGACCCCGGCCGCATCGAGCAGGCCGATGACGAAGCCGGACGCGTCTTCGACGGTCGCCGGCGGCGGCCCTTCGCTCTTGCAGTGGCCGGGCAGATCCACCGCCAGCACGTTCCATCCATGGTTGGCGAACCAGCGGCTCTGGAGAATCCAGACGCTGTGATCGTTGAGCACACCGTGGATGAAGACGACCGTAGGTTTTGCAGGGTCGAGCGTCTTGCCGCCCGTGTAGCAATAGGTGGCGTGGCCATTGACGAGCAGTTCCATCAGGCACCCGCCTTTTCTGCCGCTTTCAGCGCGCGCTTGAGATCCTCAATGAGGTCGGCAGGGTCTTCCAGGCCGATCGACAGGCGGATCGTCCCCTGCGAAATACCCGCGCTTGCGAGTGCTTCGTCAGTCATCCGGAAATGCGTCGTGCTCGCTGGATGAATCACCAGGCTGCGGCAGTCGCCCACGTTGGCGAGATGGCTGAAGAGCTTGAGCGCTTCGATGAACTTCTTGCCCTGTTCGCGGTTGCCCTTGAGATCGAAACTGAAGACAGAGCCGGCGCCTTTTGCGCCATGGCGCAGCAGCTTGCCCGCAAGTGCATGGCTGGGGTGCGATTCGAGCAGTGGATGCCCCACACGGGCGACGAACGGGTGCGAGGCAAGAAACTCCACGATCTTTTGCGTGTTGTCGATGTGGCGTTCCATGCGCAGCGGCAATGTCTCGATGCCTTGCAGGATCAACCATGCGGTGTGCGGGCTCATCGATGCGCCGAAATCGCGCAGCCCTTCGCGCCGAGCCCGCAGCAGGAACGCGCCGACGGTGCTTTCCTCGCTGAAGACCATGTTGTGAAAGCCGTCGTAGGCCTCGGTCAGCTCCGCAAACTTGCCCGAGCGCTCCCAGTCGAAGTTGCCGGAATCGACCACGACTCCGCCAATGACGGTGCCATGGCCCGACAGGAACTTCGTGGCCGAGTGGTAGACGAGGTCAGCGCCCCAGTCGAAGGGCTTGATGAGGTAGGGAGAAGTCAGCGTCGAATCCACCAGCAGCGGCACTTTGGCTGCGTGGGCAATCTCGCTGACCGCGGGGATGTCCAGCACGTCGAGGCCGGGATTTCCGACCGTCTCCCCGAAGAGCAGCTTGGTTTCCGGCCGGATGGCGGCCCGCCAGCCGTCGAGATCACCCGGCTTGACGAAGGTGGTCTGGATGCCAAATCGGCGCATCGTGTAGTGCAAAAGATTCTGTGAGCCGCCGTAAAGCGCGGTGCTCGCCACGATGTGCGAACCGGCGCCCATGAGGGTCGCGATCGACAGATGCAGCGCCGCCTGTCCGCTCGCGGTGGCGATCGCGCCGATGCCGCCTTCGAGCGCCGCGACGCGCTGTTCCAGCACCGCGTTCGTCGGATTGCTGATGCGCGAATACACGTGGCCTGCGCGCTCCAGGTTGAAGAGCGCCGCCGCGTGGTCGCTCGACTCGAAGACGAAAGAGGTGGTCAGGTGGATCGGCACAGCGCGCGCGCCGGTGGCGGGATCGGGCGCTGCGCCGGCGTGCAGTGCCAGCGTGTCGAAGCCGGGGTCGGAATAGCCGGGCATGAGGACCTTTCAGTGACGTTGCTGCAATGCCCCGTTACGCGCGCAATCCCTGCGCCGCCGTCGTGGGCCTGTGGATGGGCGGTGATTGTGGGCTATATTCAAATCGGCACGCCGCCGAGCAAGTGAGGAGCAACACGATGAAAGTCAGCGATATCCTGCGCGTCAAGGGCAACACGCTCTACACGGCCACGCCCGATCAACCCCTGGCCGATGCCGTTACCACCATGGCCGAGAAGGACATCGGCTCGCTCGTCGTCATGGAGCATGGCGATCTGGTCGGCATGCTGACCTTCCGCGAAGTGATCCTCGCCATCGTCGCCAACGGCGGCCAGGTCGGCGGCACCCTGATCCGCAAGGCGATGGACGACCATCCGGTCACCTGCACGCTCGAAACCGATCTCGACGAAATCCGCCGCATCATGCTGGAGCGCCACGCGCGCTATATGCCCGTGATGGACAAGCGCATGCTCATGGGTGTGATCAGCTTCTACGACGTCGCAAAAGCCGTGGTGGACAGCCAGAATTTCGAGAACAAGATGCTCAAGGCGTACATCCGCGACTGGCCCGCGGAGGAATAGCTCAAAAGCGGGTGCGAAGGGCGTCGAACTCGGCGCTCCATTCTCCGCGCCATTTCCGGCGCTGCGCCTCGTCGATCCACGCGCCGTCCAGGCCATTCAGCATGAAGCCTCGCAGGTCGTCGCGGCTGAACCCGAAATCTCGAACCATCATCAACCACGCTTGCGTGGGCGTGACCTTGTGCAGGGTCGGGTCGTCCGTATTGGGGTGAATGCGAAGGCCGAGCCCAGGCATGCGGCGGATCGGATGGTCAAGCGCCCATCGCTCAGGCGGCAGGGTCCGCAAGTAGTACGAGTTGGTCGGCACGACCGTGAAGATCACGCCCCGCTCCGCGCACTCCCGCGCGAATTCGGGGCGGTCGACGACGGTGTAGCCGTGGTCGATGCGATCGACCTTCAGTACGTCGAGCGCGGTACGCACATTCGTCCACGGCATGCCGAATTCGCCGGCGTGCGCGGTGGTCTTCAGACCGGCGCGTCGCGCGTCGCTGTAAGCCTGCATGAACAGTTCCGGCGGACGATCGTTTTCGCGGTAGTCGATGCCGATGCCGATGACTTCATCGCAGCGGTTGCCAACGACCCATTGCACCATCTCGACAGCTGCTTCGGGGCTGGCCTCTCGATCGATGGCCGCGATCAGTCGGCTTGTGATGCCGAACTGCTGTTCGGCGTCGTGGATGGCGCGCACGATCGCGTCTTGCGCCTTTCGATAGCCGATGCCTGATTGATGCACGGTCCCGGTCGGATTCCAGAAGAACTCGCTGTAGCGAACGTTGTGACTGGCGGCATCCTGAAGGTATTCGAGCGTGAGCCGATGCAGGTCGTCCGCACTGCGAACCAGATGCGAATCGAGTGCTCGGAGCACCCTCAAGACGCCGACCGGCTTTTCACCCCGTGTGTAGAAGCTTTCGATTTCATCGTCGGCCAGTGGCGCGCCGGCAGCGCGATTGAGTGCGGCGAAAGTGTCATGCCGAACGGTGCCGAACAGATGGCAATGCAGTTCGACCTTTGGAATCGCGTGAAGGAATGATTCGAGCGGTGAAGCGGGGTCGTGTGCGGGCTGGGTCATGACGCACAGTCTAGGCCGGCGGGCCGGCTCCTGCGCTAGTGCAACTCCGCAGCCGCATGAATCGTCTCCCGCACGCGCGGGTAGATCTGTGTGTTCCATTTGCTGCCGCTGAAGACACCATAGTGCCCGACGCCGGCTTGCAGGTGATGGGTCTTGAGATACGGGCGCACGCCAGTGCACAGGTCCTGTGCGGCCACCGTCTGGCCGACCGCGCAGATGTCGTCGCGCTCGCCTTCAACCGTCAGCAGCGCAGTGCGGCGGATCGCTCCGGGGTTGACCTTGCGCTCGCCCACGGTGAGTTCTCCGCGCGGCAGATCGTAGGTCTGGAAGACCCGCTCCACTGTTTCCAGATAAAACTCCGCCGGCAGATCATTGACCGCCAGGTATTCGTCATAGAACGTGCGGATGGTCGCGGCCTGTTCGATTTCGCCGTCGATCAGATGCTGGTACAGCTTCCTGAACTGCTGCTTGTGCCGATCCGGGTTCATGCTCATGAACGCGCTGAGCTGCAGGAAGCCGGGGTACACGCGGCGCATCATTCCTGCGTGCGGCCAAGGCACGCGGCTGATCAGGTTGCGCTCGAACCAGCTGATGGAGCGGTCGGTGGCGAGTTTGTTCACCATGGTCGGATTGATGCGGCAATCGACCGGGCCAGCCATCAGCGTGAGGCTGCGCGGTGTCGCCGGGTTGTCGTCTTCGGACATCAGCGCGGTGGCAGCCAGCGCCGCGACGCAGGGCTGGCACACGGCCACCATGTGCACGCCCGGACCGATCGCCTCCAGAAACGCAATGATCTGCAGCGTGTACTCGTCCAGCCCGAAACCGCCATGCCAGAGCGGCACGTCGCGCGCGTTGTGCCAGTCGGTCACATAGACATCGTGGTCGCGCAGCAGCGTGCGCACGGTTTCGCGCAACAACGTGGCGAAATGGCCCGACAGTGGTGCGGCCAGCAACACCGGCGGATGCACCGCCGTGGTGTCCTTGCGAAAGTGCAGAAGGGTCCCGAAGGGGGCAGCCAACGCAGCTTCTTCGTGGACGGCGACTTCTTCGCCGTCGACCATGACGCTGTCGATGCCGTAGGCCGGACGTGTGTGCGTGAGCCGCAAGCGTGAATAGACCTCCATCGCCGCCGAGATGCGGCGAGCCATGCTGCGGTCCGAATGCGGATGCCACAGCGCGCTGCCGAGGTATTGCGCCGCAAGCCGTGACGGCGAAAGCAAGTCGGCGTTGGTTTGATAGGCCCGATACAGCATGCCCGTGACGCAGGCAAGTTGCGGGCCAAGTTCCGCGGCACGACGCGCGAGGCGCACCTTTCTGGCACAAGCCTTGCACGGCTGCATGGCCGATCCGGCAATGAGGAGCGTCAGCATGGCCAAACCCGTTCTCACCATCAGCAGCAAGAACTACGGCGCGTGGTCGCTGCGCGGCTGGCTGATGTGCCGCCTTGCCGGACTCGATTTTTCGGAAAAGGTGATCCCGCCCGATGACCCGGCAATGAAGGCGGAGATGCTGCTGCTCTCGGCTTCGATGCTCGTGCCGTCACTGCAGCATGGCAACGTGAAGGTGTGGGACACGCTTGCCATCGGCGAATACCTCAACGAGATCAAGCCCAAGGCCGGCCTTCTGCCCGCCGATGCCAAGGCGCGCGCGCATTGCCGGGCAATTTGCGGTGAGATGCATTCGGGCTTCAGCGCGATGCGCGGATCGCTGCCGATGAACGTCAAGGCCAAGTTTCCGGGCTTCAAGATCTGGTCGCGTGCGCAGACCGATATCGACCGCATCGTCGAGATCTGGCGCGAGTGCCTTTCGGCTTACGGCGGTCCATTCCTTTTCGGCGAGACACCGTGCATGGCCGATGCGATGTATGCGCCGGTGGTGACGCGCTTCATGACTTACGACGTACACCTCGATCGAACCTGCGCCGCCTACTGCAAGCGCATCGCCGAACTGCCCGCGATGCAGGAGTGGATCAAGGCGGCCAAGCAGGAGCCCGAAGAAATCGACGAGCTCGACGCTGAATTCTGAATCCGTCCGACCGGTTCATGCCGGCCGGATTCGGAACCCGCAGATCAGAATTTCACTTTCAGGCCGATCGATCCCTGCACCGAGGAGCTCACTCGCGTGTCCCCGCCGGAGTGGAAGAGCTTGCCGAGTTCGCCGTACACGCTGGTCGCCGGCGTCAGGCCAAGGGTGAAGCCGATGGCCGCCTCGGTGGACGTGTAGCCGATTTCGTTGGAGATCGGCGTGGTCGCGACCGGAGCGATGAAGCTGGTCGTATCGGTGCCGCCGAAGCCATGCCAGACGTTGAGTCGTCCATACGGCTGCAGTCGACCGATGCCGGTGGTGTAGTCGCCGGTGATGCGCACGCCGATGCGCCCGATCACCGCTGTGGCCGTGTCCTGGTCCACGACCGCGCCGCTGATCCGTGCATTCCCCAGCGCCTGGCGGTTGACGATCAACTGGGCCTGCGGCTCGACTCCCCAGCCGCTGCCCAGTGCGAATCGCTGGCCCACTTCGGCTGACGCGGTCACGCTGTTGCCGCTGCTGTCGCTTGCGAAGCCGAGCGGGGGCGTGCCCGTAATGTCCTGATGGCCGTACTGCAGCACGAAATCGGCGTACTGTCCCTGCGGATTGGCATAGGTGGCGTAGCCGCCCAGGTAGGTGGTGTCCGCGCGCAGATTGCCGGCATAGCCGCGGCTGAGGGAGTTCAGGCCGTAGAAGCCGTCCACATGGGTGTCGGCGCGCAGGTAGCCGGCATACAACCCGGCATGCCAGGTGGTGTCGGTGTAAAGGTCGACGCCGGCCTGCGCTCCTTGCGTGCTGGCATTGCTTTCCGGCGCGGTGATGCCGCTTTGTTCGATGGTGGTGGTCCCGTCGATGACACGGGCCCACCCGCGGCGATTGGAAGTGCTGCCGGAAGCTTCGGTCGTGACCGTTTCGTCGCCCATCCTGCGATGCAGGTTCGACAGCATCGTGAGATCGCTTTGGCGCAGCACGCTCGGCAGCGCAGCATAGAGAGGCACTTCGGCGCGATAGGCCGGCAGTGGCGTTGCCGCTATGGATGCGGGCCCAGATGCCGCTGCGGGAGCGACTGCGGCGCCCGTTGCAGTGGTCGGCGTGACGGGGCCGCCGTCGGAGCGCAAGTACCAGTTTTCGCCTGCGCCACTGTTGTCGGCGGCATAGAGCCGGTACTCGAAGGCGCCCGCGTCAACGTGGCCGTTTGCCAATGCGAATGCGTCCTTGGTCGTCTGGGCGGTCGTGGTCGCGCCGTTCTGGGCGCTGATGATGTTGATGCCGCTGCCCGCGGTTCGTGCGCCGAGGCCACCGAGGTTGGTGATCTGCACGGTGGTCTTGCCGCTCGCGCTGGCGCCTGCGCCGTTCAGTATCAATCGATCGGTCACGCTGCCACTGTCACCCAGCGCAGTTCCCAGGCGGATGACGCCGGCGTTGCCGGAATAGGCGCCGTTGATGGTCAGGGTCGAGCCCGGCGCAGCGCCCACCAGCGAGACAGTGCCGCTGTTGCTCAGCGATGCAACGGTCTGGCTGAAGCCGCCGGTGTCCAGCGTTGCGCCGGAAGCCACCGTGTGCGCCGAAGTCGCGCTGAACGCGTTGGCCGCGCCCGCGCGCAACGTACCTGCCGCCACTGCGGTTGCGCCGCTGTAGTTGTTGGCGCCGGAGAGCACCAGCGTGCCGCTGCCGTTCTTCGTCAGGGCGCCGGCACCCGAGATCGCGCCGGTCAGCGTTTCAGTGAAGCTGCCTGTGTCGATGATGGGGTCGGTGATTCCGGTGAGCACCACGGCATTGGCAACCGTCAAACCGTTGACGGTGAAGCCGAGCGTAGTGCCTTCGTCCATTGCAATAGCGCCAGTGCCCAGGGCAGCGTTGTTGCCGACGTTGATCTGACCTGACTTGAGGGTGGTGCCGCCGCTGTAGGTGTTGGCGCCCGCGAGGATCAGGGTGCCGGCGCCTGTCTTGGTGAGGCTGCTGCCGCTGATCGCTCCGTTGAGCGCAGCGTCATGGCCATTGGTGTCGAAGGTGCCGCCACCCGCGCCGATCGTCACTGCGCGTGCGCTGGCGAAGCCGGCACCATAGCGCAACGTGGCGTTGTTCAGAGCAAGGCCAGCGGTCGCAGCGCCGAGGTTGTTGTCGGCGCTGACTTGAAGTACGCCGGCGTTGACCGTCGTGCCGCCGCTGTAGGTGTTGGCGCCCGCCATCGTCAGCGTGCCGGCGCCGGTCTTCGTGAGAGCGCCACCGCTGATCACGCCGTTGAGCGAAGCGTCATGGCCATTGGTGTCGAAGGTGCTGCCTGCGCCGATCGTCACTGCGCGTGCGCTGGCGAAACCGGCACCGTAGCGCAACGTGGCGTTGTTCAGAGCAAGGCCACCGGTCGCAGCGCCGAGGTTGTTGTCGGCGCTGACTTGGAGCACGCCTGTGTTGACTGTCGTGCCGCCGCTGTAGGTGTTGGCGCCCGTCAGGGTCAGGGCACCAGCGCCTGTCTTCGTGAGGGCGCCACCGCTGATCACGCCGTTGAGCGAAGCGTCATGGCCATTGGTGTCGAAGGTGCTGCCGCCCGCGCCCATCGTCACAGCGCGTGCGCTGGCGAAACCGGCTCCGTAGCGCAAGGTGGCGTTGTTCAGGGCAAGTCCGCCGGTCGCAGCGCCGAGGTTGTCGTCGGCGCTGACTTGAAGTACGCCACCGTTGACGGTCGTGCCGCCGGTATAGGTGTTGGCGCCCGCTAGGGTTAGCGTGCCGGCGCCGGTCTTCGTCAGAGCGCCACCGCTGATCACGCCACTGAGCGCAGCGTCGTTGCCGTTGGTGTCCAACGTACCGCCGCCCGTGCCCATCGTCACTGCGCGTGCGCTCGCGAAACCGGCGCTATAGCGCAATGTGCCGTTGTCGAGCGCAAGGCCGCCGGCCGCATCGCCAAGGTTGTTGTCGGCGCTGACCTGAAGCACGCCGCCGTTTACGGTCGTGCCGCCGCTGTAGGTGTTTGCGGCGGTCAGGATCAAGGCGCCAGCGCCAGTCTTCGTGAGAGCGCCGCCGCTGATCACGCCATTGAGCGAAGAGTTGTTCCCGTTGGTGTCCAACGTACCGCCGCCCGCGCCCATGGCCACTGCGCGTGCGCTCGCGAAACCGGCGCCGTAGCGCAACGTGCCGTTGTCGAGCACAAGCCCACTAGCCGCATCGCCGAGGTTGTTGTCCGCGGCGACCTGAAGCACACCGCCATTGACAGTGGTGCCGCCGTTGTAGGTGTTGGCGCCCGCGAGGGTCAGGGTGCCGGCGCCGGCCTTCGTGAGAGCGCCGCCGCTGATCACGCCGTTGAGCGCAGCGTCATTGCCGTTGGTGTCGATGGTGCCGCCACCCGCGCCCATCGTGACTGCGCGTGCATTGGCGAAGCCGGACCCATAGCGCAACGTGGCGTTGTCGAGCGCCAGGCCACCGGTCGCGGCGCCGAGGTTGTTGTCTGCGCTGACCTGAAGCACGCCGGCTTTGACAGTCGTGCCCCCGCTGTAGGTGTTGGCGCCCGCGAGGGCCAGGGTGCCGGCGCCTGTCTTGGTGAAGCTGCTGCCGCTGATCACGCCGCTGAGCGAAGCGTCATTGCCGTTGGTGTCGAAGGTGCTGCCTGCGCCGATCGTCACTGCGCGTGCGCTGGCGAAGCCGGCTCCGTAGCGCAATGTGGCGTTGTCGAGTGCAAGACCACCGGTCGCAGCGCCGAGGTTGTTGTCTGCGCTGACCTGAAGCACGCCGCTGCTGACGGTGGTGCCGCCGTTGTAGGTGTTGGCGCCCGCGAGGGTCAGGGTGCCGGCGCCTGTCTTGGTGATGCTGCTGCCGCTGATTACGCCGCTGAGCGAAGCGTCATTGCCGTTGGTGTCGAAGGTGCCGCCACCCGCGCCGATCGTTACTGCGCGTGCGCTGGCGAAGCCGGCTCCGTAGCGCAATGTGGCGTTGTCGAGCGCAAGACTACCGGTCGCAGCGCCGAGGTTGTTGTCTGCGCCGACCAGAAGCACGCCGCCATTGACAGTGGTGCCGCCGTTGTAGGTGTTGGCGCCCGCGAGGGTCAGGGTGCCGGCGCCGGCCTTCGTGAGAGCGCCGCCGCTGATCGCGCCGCTGAGCGCAGCGTCATTGCCGTTGGTGTCCAAGGTGCCGCCGCCCGCGCCCATGATCACTGCGCGCGCGCTGGCGAAGCCCGCTCCGTAGCGCAACGTGCCGTTGTCGAGCGCAAGCCCACCGGCCGCATCGCCGAGATTGTTGTCGGCGCTGACCTGTAGCACGCCGCCGTTGACCGTCGTGCCGCCGTTGTAGGTGTTGACGCCCGTCAGGGTCAGCGTGCCGGCGCCCGTCTTGACGAGCGAGCCTCCGGTCGCAGTGACCGGGGGGTTGTACACACCTCCGTCCTTGTCGACGAACCCTGGGCCAGTATCGGAGATGACTCCGCCGATCGTGCTATTGGTGCCCCGCGCACCGACTGTCAAGACCTTGCCGCCGAGCACGACGTTC
This sequence comes from Variovorax sp. 05N34, assembly GCF_056397405.1. NCBI lineage: Bacteria > Pseudomonadati > Pseudomonadota > Betaproteobacteria > Burkholderiales > Comamonadaceae > Variovorax > Variovorax sp. 05N34. Next base: position 172,908 of record NZ_JBFTNI010000006.1, on the reverse strand, counting down.
CCGTCGCCGGAAAGCTCGCCGATCGAGATCCCGCTTGTCGCTTCGCTGATATTCACAGTGCCCGCGACGGCATTGGCGATGGCTGCTCCGCTGAGATCGGAGGAGTCCTGCAGGTAAACGCGCCCGCCGTTGTTGGCGATCGCCGCGCTGCCGCCCGTGCTGGTGCCCAAAAAATAGATGCGCGAGTCGGTGCCGTTGACCAGGGTGGACGCGGCTGCCGTGGCATCCCGGAAGAGGATCAACGCGCTACCCGCTGCGTTGATGATTGTGGCCGTCCCCGCGCTGGCGCCGTTCGAGAAGGTGACGCCGGAATTGAGCCCCAGTTTGTTGGGGCTGACGTGGGTCGTGATTTTCAGGTTGCCGGCGCTGGCACCGCCACCGTTGAAGTCGAGTTCGCTGTTGTTGTAGATATCGACCAGGTTGCTGTTCGTGCCCAGCGTGCCCGAGCCTGTCACCTCGACATTGATGCGGCCGACCTGACCGCTCGTTCCAAGCTGGATGGCGCCCGTGAATGCGGTGTTGTTGCTGCTGCTCAACGTCAGGCGCGTCGGATCTCCAGTGTTCGATCCGCCGTTCTTCAGTGTCAGGGTGCCACCTCCGCTGAGTTTCCCGCTGAAGATATTGCCTTGGCTGTCGTTCACATCGATGGTGCCGCCGTTGACGTTCACGGCAATGTCACGCGCCGAAACGAAGGGCGGCGGGTTCACGGCCGGCAGCGGAAGAGGCGCCGGCAGACGCAAGGTGCCGCCATCGAAGGTCAGGCCGGCGTCGGGGCCGGTCGAGCCCAGGTTGCTGTCCGAGGACACCTGCAGTATTCCGGCGTTCAGCACGGTGCCGCCGCTATAGGTGTTGTTGCCAGACAGGGTCAGGGCGCCAGCACCGGTCTTGGTGAGAGCGCCGCCGCTGATCACGCCGTTGAGCGAAGCGTCGTTGCCGTTGGTGTCGAAGGTGCCGCCATCCGCGCCCATCGTCACTGCGCGTGCGCTGGCGAAGCCGGACCCGTAGCGCAATGTGGCGTTGTCGATCGCGAGGCCACCGGTCGCAGCGCCGAGGTTGTTGTCGGCGCTGACCTGAAGCACGCCGCTGTTGACGGTCGTGCCGCCGCCATAGGTGTTGTTGCCACTCAGCGTCAAGACGTCCGTGCCCTGCTGCACCAGGCTGCCGCTGCCTGAAACTACGCCTGCGTAGTCGTATGCGTTAGACCGATTGAAGACCAACCGTCCGTTGTCCGTCACGTCGCCGTTCAGCGAGCCGGTGGTGCCGCCGGTTCCGATCTGCAGGGTTCCGCCTGTGTTGATCGTCAGATTGCCTGTGCCGGCCGCACCGCCGACACCGGCGATGCCGCTCGTACCGTTTCCGCCTTGAACGCCGCTAAAGTTCACGTCAGCCGAGGCATTGACCGTGCCGCTGATCGACAACGTGCCGTTGCCACCCGCGCCGCCCATGCCACCTGTTCCCCCATTGGGCGTGCTGCCGCCGCCGCCGCCGCCTGAGCCGCCGAGGTTGATTGCACCGGCGACATTCAGGACGGCGCCAGCGCTCACATCGAGGACGCCATTCGACCCGGCCCCACCGACGGCACCAGGCGTCGTCCCCCCGCCGCCGCTCCCGCCGCCGCCACCCCCGCCGACCCAGACGGAGCCGGTCACGTCGGTGGTGCCGGTCAAGGTCAAAGAGTTGGGCTGGACGGTGTCGCCCACCAACGCGTTGCCGCCGGTGACGCCAGCGCCATTGGCGCCGCCATTGCCGGGCACTCCGATGTCACCGCCAATGACGAATCCATTGCCGCCGCCGCCCGAGCCGAAACCGCCGCCGGCGCCGCCGGCGATCGCACCACCCGATCCACCACCGCCTCCGCCACCGATGCCACCGGCGCCGCCGTTCCCCGCATTGGTGCTCGAAATGCCGCCTGCGCCACCAGCGCCGACGAGCAGGTTGGTATCCGCATGCGCGGTAGGCGCCAGGGCGGTGACCGCCATCAGGACGGCGGCTCCCGCGGCGCCGAAGGCCGCGCTGGCAGCGCTTCCGGTTGCGCAACCGCCGGGACCGGATGTCCGGGCGTGTTCGGAGACAGCTTGACGGCTTCCCGTCGAGCGATTGAAGACGAGGCGATAGATACGGTTCATTGAGACACGACTCTTGTTGCTTAAAAATGGAACATTTCGTATTCAGACGCGTCGGAGTGTATCTTTTGTTAAATATTAAGTACTAGATATTTTTGCGGGTCGGACGTAAAGCCGCCGCGACAAGGCGATCGAAAGCCCGCCCGCAGGGGCGCTGAAACGCTGTTGCTTGTGGGCCTGGTTCAGTCCGCCGGTTTGCGGAACATGCGCAGATCGAGCGGCGACTCGTTGCCGAGCCACATCGCGTGCGCCGTGTGGTCCGTGTAGTCGTCGCCGGTGACGCCGTGGACGAACACATCGAGCCCGTTGCGGTGCTCATCCAGCCAGCCGATTACTTCGTCGAATTCGGCAGCGTCGAAAGCAAGCTGGCAACTCCAGTGCGGGTGCGGGCCAACGAGCCGCTCGTGCACCCTGCCGACCACGACCAGCAGACTGTGCCCGGCATCTTCGGCCAACTGCTTCGCTTGCGCGACCGTCTCAGGGCCGAAATAGATGTGGGCGTGGTATTGCGGATAGAGGTTTTCAGGGCGGCGAGGCATCGTTGGACACGCAGGGCGGGAGGGCCAGAGCTTACGCCGTGTGACGTGCTTGTGGCCGCCACACGCGCTTGCTGCGGCAATCTTGAAATGGTGAAATACTGTTTGTCCATACAGTATTTCGGGGGCGCCGCCATGACCGACACCATCATCCCTCTTCATGCCCTCAAGGGCCGAGGTGCGGCCACGCGCCTTGCGCATCGGTTCGAGCGCGACGCGCGCAATGCGTTCGACGATGGCTGGGGCACTCTGGAAGAGGGCGCCGCCGACGCAGACGCATTGCCTCCGCTCGCCACGGAGGTCCGCTTCGAGGACGTCAAATCCGTGCTCAGCCACAACGATTCCCCGGACGTTCCGTTCGACCGTTCGCTCAATCCGTACAGGGGATGCGAACACGGGTGCATCTACTGCTTCGCCCGGCCCACGCACAGCTATCTCAATCTTTCGCCGGGACTCGACTTCGAAACCAAGCTGATCGCCAAGCGCAACATCGTCGAGGTGCTTCGCGGCGAGCTGGGCCGCAAGGGCTACAGGCCCAGCCACCTTGCGATCGGCACTGCGACCGATTGCTACCAGCCCATTGAGCGTGAACTCCGGCTCACTCGTTCGGTCATCGAATTGCTGAAGGAGACGCACCATCCCTTCGGCCTCGTCACGAAATCGAGCGCGGTCGAGCACGACCTGGACCTGATCGCACCCATGGCGGCCGAGCATCTGGCGGCGGTGTACGTCACCATCACCACGCTCGATGGCGAGGTCGCGCGCAAGCTCGAGCCGCGCGCCGCCGCGCCGCATCGGCGCTTGCGCACCGTGCGCACGCTAGCCGAAGCGGGCGTTCCGGTGGGCGTGAGCGTGGGGCCGCAGATTCCCTTCGTGACCGAAGACATGGAACAGGTTCTCGAAGCCGCCTGGAATGCCGGCGCGCGCTGCGCTTTCTACACGGTCGTCCGGCTGCCATGGGAGGTCGCGCCGTTGTTCAAGCAATGGCTCGAACTGCACTACCCGCAGCGCGCGGACCGGATCATGGCGCGCATCCGCGAAATGCGCGGCGGCAAGGACTACGACGCCGATTTCGCCACGCGCATGAAGGGCAGCGGACTGTGGGCGGACCTGATTCGTCAGCGGTTCGAAAAGGCGACGGCCCGCATCGGGTTCAATCGCGATCGCATCGTGCTCGACCTCAGCGCGTTCCGACCACCTGGCGCAGTGGGGCAGGGCAGTCTGTTTTAAGTTCCGCCGAACCGCGCGGCTCGACCCCGCACCAATCGCCGCCCAGCGCCTTCACGAGAAATACCGAGGTTTGCATGCGCTGCCCCATGATCTGCGCGGCTTGGCGCTCCGTCGAGAGCACGGCCTGCTGCGCTGTGATGACGTCGAGGAAGGTCGTGGCGCCGCCCTGGTAGCGGGTGGAGGCCATGTCCAGCACGCGGCGCGCGCTTTCGACGGCAGTGAAAGCCTGCGTCGACGCATGGTCGAGCGACGCGACGCCGGTGATGCCGTCTTCCGCTTCCTGCATCGCGGTGAGCACGATGCGCCGGTAGTTGGCCACGGCGACGTCATACCCCGCGCGAGTGAAATCGACATTCGACCGGATGCGCCCGCCGTCGAAGATCGTCTGCGTTGCCGAGACGCCGAGCGACCAGAGCAGGCTTCTTGCGTCGAAGAGCGTGGCGAGCGTGCTGCTGTCCACGCCGCCCGTGGGCAGCAACATCACGCTCGGATAGAAGGCCGCCGTCGCAACGCCGATCTGCGCATTGGCGGCGGCCATGGCGCGTTCCGCCGCCGCGACGTCCGGACGGCGCTCCAGCGCGTCCGAGGGAACGCCGATCGGAATCGCCGGTGGTGCCAGCGGCTTCACGTCCGCGGCAATGGAAAACGAAGGCGCCGGCGTTCCGGTCAGCGTGGCAATCGCATGCTCGAACTGCGAGCGCTGCTTTTTCAGCGTGTCGACCTGCGCGAGCGTGTTGTCGAGCAGCGCCTGCTGCTGCGCGACGTCCAGACCCGACACCGCGCCCAAGTCATGCCGGTCAGTGACGAACTGGAGCGCTCGCCGCTGAAGCTCGATCGATCGCGCCAGCACGTCGAGTTCGATGTCCGTCGATCGCAGGTTGTAGTAGCTCGATGCGAGATCCGTCGTGAGCAGCAGTCGCGTGTTTTCGAGGTCGGCCGCCGATTGCGCAGCCGATGCCGTTGCGCCTTCGACCGATCGCTGCACGCGTCCCGCCAGATCGGCTTCATAGCTGGCCGTGAAGATCACGCCGAAATCGTTCTGCACTGTCGACAGGTTCGGCACGGCGTAGTTGGTTAACGGTCTGTTGGCCGAAATCTTGAACCGCTGGGCGCGCGTGCCGACACCCAGTTGTGGATAGCGGGCGGCCTCGCTTCCTGCGAGCGTGGCGCGGGCCTGCGCCAGCCTCGCATTGGCTGCGGCGAGCGTGGGACTGTCAGCGAGCGCTTTCTGTTCGAGCGCATTGAGCTGCGCATCGCCGAAGCGCTCCCACCACGGCCCCTTGTCGGATGCATCGCTCGGCGTCCCCTGCCGCCATGGTTCTTCGACTTGCCAGCTCACGGGCACGTCGACGGATGGCTTCTTGTAGTCCGGCCCAACGGCGCATCCAGCCACGGCTGCAACCGCCAGCGCGATCAGCGCGGCTCGCACGAACATCACGCCGATTCCTTGGCCACAACGACGACGTCGCCTTCGGCCAGCGAGTCGGAAGGATTCAGCACCAGCCGATCGGTGCCCGAGATTCCATCGAGCACTTCCACGGTCTCGCCATAGTTGCGTCCGAGATTGATCGGGCGCAGGTGGACTTTTCCTTGTGCATCGACGACCGCAACCCGCGTGCCTTCGGCCCTGAAGAGCAGCGCGTTGGCCGGAATCGTCAGTGATTTGCTCGCGGCAAGCGGCAGCGACACCTGCACGTAAGCGCCCGGCAGCAAGACGCCGTCCTTGTTGGGCAGCGAGACCTCGACCTGCATCATCCGCGTGGCGCTGTCGATGCTGCCCGACGTCCGTGCCACCTCGCCCTGAAAGCGTTGGTCGCGCAGTTCGGCTTGCGTGACGATCACAGGCTGTCCCGCCTTGATGAGTTGCGCATAGGCTTGCGGCACGTTGATGTAGACGCGCAACGGGTCGGTCTGCGCGAGCAGGAACAAGGGCCGCCCGCTGCCCGCGTCGATCAGGTCGCCGACGTCGACATTGCGCCGCGTGATCATTCCGGCGAAGGGCGCCAGCACGCGTTTGAATCCTTCGGTCTGCTTCAGGCGCTGGACGTTGGCATCCGCGGCCGCGACGTTGGCGGTCGCCTGCGCGAGGGCGCTGCGGCGTTCGTCAAGGTCCTGCTGCGAAACCACGTCCTTCTTGCGCAAATTTTCCCAACGCGCGACGGTGCTCTTCGCCAGGTCGAGACTGGACGCGGCTTGCTGGCGCGCGGCGATGGCCTGCGAAAGCTGCTGGTCGATCTCGGGGGTTTCGATCTCCGCGAGCAGATCGCCCTTTTCGACATGGCTGCCGATGTCCTTGGTCCACCGGCGTAGGTAACCGCTGGCGCGCGCCGAAATCGGCGACTGCACATAGCCTTGCAAGGTGCCCGGCAGCGCCAAGGTCTGGCCGGCGGCGGGCGTCTGGGGCAATGCGGTCTTGACGTATTGGGCTGCGCGCTCGGCGGTGCCTATTTCGAGCGCGCGCGCATTGCTCATGCGAACGAACACGATCCGCGCCGCGCCGATGGCGAGAAGCGCCAGCACGATCAGTACGGCGATGCGCGTACGCCGGACGATCTGGCGCCTGCGGGGCAACTCGTGGTGATCGCCGTCTTCGTCGGCGGCGATGGGGTGGATGCCCAGTGCCGCGTGGCGTTGCTCCGTCATGGGGTCAGGTCTCCTGGGGCTCGGCCCCGAGCGAAGGTGGTGTGGCTTGGCGCGCCGCCTGGCGATGAGCGCGGCGGCTGTGGGTTTCTGCGAAGACGGCCGGCACGAAGAAGAGTGTCGACACCGTCGCGAAGAGCAGGCCGCCGATTACTGCGCGGCCCAGTGGCGCGTTCTGCTCGGCGCCTTCGCCGAGGCCGAGCGCCATCGGGATCATGCCGATGATCATCGCCAGCGCCGTCATCAGCACCGGACGGATGCGCGTCGCGCCCGCTTCGAGTGCGGCCGACAACGGCGGTATGCCTGCCGCCAATCGCTCTCGCGCGAATGCAATCAGCAAGATGCTGTTGGCGGTCGCCACGCCCATGGTCATGATCGCGCCGGTCAACGCCGGCACGCTGAGCGTGGTGCCCGTGATGAACAACATCCATGCGATGCCGGCCAGCGCAGCCGGCAGCGCCGTGATGATGATGGCCGCATCGATCCACGACTGGAAGGTCACCACGATCAGCAGATAGACCAGCACGATCGCCATCGCCAGTCCGACCCCCAGGCCGATGAAGGACGACTGCATCGTCTGGACCTGCCCGCGAAGGGTCGCCTGGCTGCCGCGCGAGAGCTTGGGCCGCATGTCGTCCACCAGCGCTTTGACCTTCGAAGCGACGCTCGCGAGGTCCGTGCCCTGCACGCTGACATAGACGTCGATCACCGGCGCGATGTTGTAGCGCGATGCGACCGCCGGTTGCCGGCCCGCTTGCGCGTCGACGAGATTGCCGAGCAATTGAGGCGCGCCGCTCCCCGCGCCACCCGAGCCGGACGCCACCGGAATGTTGAGCAGGGAATCGAGGGAGTCCACCGTGTATTGGGGCGATTGCACCGCAACGCTGTAGACCACGCCGTTCTGAGGGTTGAGCCAGAAGGCCGGCGCCGTCTGCGAACTGCCGGACAGCGCGATCAGCACGTTCTGCCCGACGTTGGCCGCGGTCAATCCGAACTGCTGCAGGCGCGTCCGATCCATCTGCAGATTGAGACCTGGGCCGTCCAGGCGCTGGTGGACGTGGGCATCGACCGCGCCGGGAATCTGTCGGATGGCCTTCACCAACTCCGCCGCGCGTGCCGCATTGCCGTTGAGGTCGTTGCCGCTGAACTGCACGTCGATGGCCGCTGGCAAGCCGAAATTGAGGATCTGCGTGACGATGTCCGCCGGCTGGAAGAAGAACTCCGTGCCCGGAAAACGCTTGGGCAATTCGGCACGCAGCAGCGATACGAATTCCTCGGTGGGGCGATGGCCTTCGCGCAACGAAAGCAGGATCTCGCCGTCGAGCGTTCCGATGGTGCCGGCGTTGCTGTAGGACAGGTTGATGCCGCTGTTGGGCACGCCCAGGTTGTCCAGGATGGTCTCCAGCTGGTCGTGGGGCACCAGTTCGCGGATGACCGCTTCGACTTGATCCGCAAGGCGCGCCGTTTCCTCGATGCGGGTACCGGTCGGCGCGCGCATGTGCAGGCGGATCTGCCCTGCATCCACACTCGGGAAGAAGTCCCGGCCGAGCACCGGATACAGCAGGCACGACAGCAGGCAGAAGCCCAGGAAGAGGGCAATGAAGCGGTTGCGGCGGGACAGCACCGCCGAGAGCACCAGCGTATAGGCGCGGCGTACTCGCTCGAACCGCGCGTCGAAGCTCCTGTAGACGCGTTGCAGCATGCTCGGGTTCGCGTCGGCGGCCGCCTTGGCATGGACGCCGCCCATCAGCAGCATGACGAGCGTTGGCACCAGCGTTCGCGAGAGCAGGTAGGACGCCAGCATGGCGAACACGACGGCCTCCGCGAGCGGCACGAAGAGGAATCGCGCCACGCCCGACAAAAAGAACATCGGCACGAAGACGATGCAGATGCACAGTGTCGAGACGAATGCCGCCGGCCCGATTTCGCCCGCGCCGACGAGGATGGCTTCGTTCAGTTCCGTGCCCATGTGCAGGTGGCGCTCGATGTTCTCGATGGTCACGATCGCCTGGTCGACCAGAATGCCGACGGAGAGCGCAAGGCCGCCGAGCGTCATCAGATTGAGCGTCTGGCCCAAGGCATAGAGCACGAGGATCGACGCCAGGATCGACAGCGGAATGGTCAGCCCGATGATCAGCGTGCTGCGCCAGTTGCCGAGGAAGAGCAGCACCATCGCCGCAGTCAGCGCCGCGGCGATGAGGGCCTCGAACACAACCCCCTTCACTGCGGCTTTGACAAAGACCGACTGGTCGAACAGCGGCGTCACCTTGATGTCCGCCGGCATTCCTTGCGCAGCGGCCGGCAACAGGGCGCGGATGTTGGAGACGATGTCCAGCGTCGAGGCGCCGCCGTTCTTGAGCACCGACAGCAGCACGCCGCGCACGCCGTCCTGTCGCACCACATTGGTTTGCGGCGAGAAGCCGTCGCGCACATAGGCCACGTCGCGCAGGTAGGTCGTGGCGCCGCCCGTGGTGCGCACCGGCAAATCATTGAGGCCCGCGATGGCTTCGGGCGAACCGTTCATGCGCACGCTGTATTCGGTGGCACCGAACTTGACGGTCCCCGAGGGCAGGATGAGGTTCTGCGCGTTGACCGCATTGACGACGTCGGCCGGCGAGAGGCCGCGCGCCTGCAGCGCCTGCGTGTCGAGATCGACCGAGATCACCCGGTTCTTGCCACCGTACGGAAAAGGAACCGCCGCGCCCGGCACCGTGATGAGTTGCGGCCGCAACTGGTTGATGGCGGCGTCGAACAGCGCGTTCTCGGCCCTGGTGGGACTGGACAACGCCAGCTGAACCACCGGAATGCTCGATGCCGAATACTTGATCACCAGCGGCGGCGTGATGCCCGGCGGCAACTGGCGCACCTGCGTCTGCATCGAAGCGACGACCTGCGCAATGGCAGTCTCGATGCTCGCGGTCGGCTGGAAAAACACCTTGATGACCGACACGCCGGCCAGGGATTGCGATTCGATGTGCTCGATGTCGCTGACTGTCGTCGTCAGCCCGCGCTCGGTTTGGCCCGAAATGCGCTGCCCCATCTCTTGCGCCGGCAGGCCGCCGTAGTTCCAGATGATGCTGATGACCGGAATGTTGATTTCCGGAAAGATGTCGGTCGCCATCCGCAGCAGCACGAACGGAGTGGCCAACACGATCAGCATCGCCATCACGATGAAGGTGTATGGACGACGCAGAGCCAGTTGGACCATGGACACGACTTGTTACTTCTGCAAGAAGAGGCCGCCATCATAAAGAGAGATGACCTGCGCCATTGAGCCGGCGCAGCACCTTTACGTTCCCTCGCTGGCTTGGCTCTGGCTTCGCTCAAGCGCCTTGGCGCAACCCGAGGGCATCGAACACGCGGATTGCCGCATAGGCGTCGTTGGCTGCATAGCGCAGTTGCGCGTCGGTGAGCTGCCGGTTGGCCCAGTTCGAAGTGGTTGCCTTGCGCGACTTGACGAAGCGCTGATCGAAGACGAGCGCCACGGCTGTCTTCACGCCAATGGACTTGCGATAGCCGCGGCGGCGGAATTCGGAATCGATGTCGAACACGGAACGAGGCTCGATGTCCAGCCGCTGACGGATCAGGCTCAAGTCGCTGGAGAGCCCGAAGCCGGCCTTCAGCAGATCCGCCGAGGCCAGCAACTCGCGGAGCACGCCATGCAGTTCGGTGCGGTGCAGCTGGAACAGCCATGCCTCGGACGGTGTCGCGAACTGCACGACGTGCGGCCCGCTGGAGACTTCGAACTTCGCGAAGGTCGGCTTCGATTCGGTGTCGAAGCCCACGACGCGACTGGCCAGGAGCGCGGTGGCCGCGGCTTCGGCGTCTTGCTGCGTGGCGACCACCCTGATGTCCCGAAGGCCAAGGCCTTCGAAGGGTTGAAGCAGCGCGATCTGCTCGCGTTCGGGTAGCGGGTGAAGGCTGTCGTTCATTCAGGAAGCCGCTCAGGCTCGCAGCAACTTGTCATGGTGCGCGAGGTGCTCGGCGACAAAGCTCTGGATGAAGTAATAGCCGTGGTCATAGCCTTCATGACGCCTCATCGTGAGAGGCTGGCCGGCCGCGCGGCAGGCGGCCTCGAACACATGCGGATGCAACTGCTCGGCGAGAAACTTGTCGGCAAGCCCTTGGTCGATGAGGATGCCGCCGGGGAAGGGCAGCTCGGTCTGCGATTGCATCAGTGCCGACGCGTCATGGGCGAGCCACGCATCGCGATCCTCCCCCAGGTAGCCGCTGAACGCCTTTTCGCCCCACGGGCATTGGCTCGGTGCGCAGATCGGCGCAAACGCCGAAAGCGACTTGAATCGGCCGGGATGCCGCAACGCGAGCGTGAGCGCGCCGTGTCCGCCCATCGAGTGGCCGAAGATGCCGATGCGTTGCTCATCGATGGGCAGCGCCTGCGTTGCCAGAGGCAGCAGCTCGTTCATCAGCCAGCTCTCAATCCGCCAGTGTTCGGCCCATGGAGCGGACGTCGCGTCGAGATAGAAACCGGCGCCGATGCCGAAGTCCCAACTCGAAGACGCGCCTTCGATGCCTTCTGCCTTCGGTCCTCTTGGGCTGGTGTCCGGTGCAATCAGGGCGAGCCCGAGTTCGGCGGCCATACGCTGCGCGCCAGCCTTGACCATGAAGGTTTCCTCGTTGCAGGTCAGGCCGGCAAGATAGACAAGCGCCGGCACCGGACCGCGTTCCGCCTGCGGCGGCAGAAAAGTCGAGAACCGCATCGGCAGGCCGATCTCGCGGGACGGGTGTTCGTGAAAGCTTTGCACCCCGCCAAAGCAACGGTGTTCAGAGAGAGTCTTCAGGCTGTCGGTCATTTCCATGCGCTTCATGGCCGTGCTCCTTGCCCGACTAGTAAAGAACGACTCCGCGAATCGATTCGCCGCGCTTCATCAGGTCGAAGCCCTTGTTGATGTCTTCCAGCGGCATGGTGTGCGTGATGAGATCGTCGATGTTGATCTTGTTTTCCATATACCAGTCGACGATCTTCGGCACATCGGTGCGTCCGCGGGCCCCGCCGAAGGCCGAGCCTTCCCACTTGCGGCCAGTGACGAGTTGGAACGGCCGCGTACTGATCTCCGCGCCCGCTTCGGCCACGCCGATGATGATGCTTCGGCCCCAACCCTTGTGCGTGCATTCGAGCGCCTGGCGCATCACCTGCGTGTTGCCGATGCATTCAAAGCTGTAGTCGGCGCCCCCATCGGTGAGCTGCACGATGGCGTCCACCACATTGGGCGTGTCCTTCGGGTTGATGAAATGCGTCATGCCGAACTTGCGTGCCATTGCCTCGCGCGCGGGGTTCAGGTCCACGCCGATGATCTTGTCGGCGCCAACCATCCTGGCGCCCTGGATCACGTTCAGGCCGATGCCGCCGAGACCGAAGACCACAACGTTCGCGCCTGCTTCCACCTTGGCCGTGAAGATCACCGCGCCGATACCGGTGGTCACGCCGCAGCCGATGTAGCAGACCTTGTCGAAGGGTGCGTCTTCGCGGATCTTGGCCAGCGAAATCTCGGGCGCCACTGTGTAGTTGCTGAAGGTGCTGGTGCCCATGTAGTGAAAGATGGGCTTGCCGTCGATGCTGAAGCGGCTGCTGCCATCAGGCATCAAACCCTTGCCCTGCGTGCCGCGGATGAGCTGGCACAAGTTGGTTTTGCGCGACAGGCAGAACTTGCACTGACGGCATTCCGGCGTGTAGAGCGGGATGACGTGGTCGCCCTTCTTGAGGGTGGTGACGCCGGGGCCGACGTCGACCACGATGCCTGCGCCCTCATGGCCGAGGATGGCGGGGAAGATGCCTTCCGGGTCAGCGCCGGAGAGCGTGTAGTAGTCGGTGTGGCAGATGCCCGTGGCCTTGATTTCGACCAGCACTTCGCCGAAGCGGGGGCCTTCGAGGTCGATGGTTTCGATGGTCAGGGGCGCGGCGGATTTCCACGCGACGGCGGCTTTGGTTTTCATGGCAAGACAGGAAAAGTGAAGATGCGGGGACGTCCCAGATGCGTCACTTTATGCCATAGAACTTCGCCGCATTCGCACCCAGGATCTGATCCTGTTCGGCAGGCGAAAGGGCGTCGAGCAATTCGAGCGTGGCCCCCATCCACGCTGGATAGCTGCCTGCGAGGTTCAACACCGGCCAATCGCTGCCCCACATCAGCCGCGAGGGGCCGAAATGCCGAAGCAGATGATCAACGTACGGGCGCAGTGTGACCGTGCCCCAGCCGGGTGCGGCCTCTGTGGCGAGGCCCGAAAGCTTGCAGAAAACGGGCGTGGACCGCGCGAATTCCGCCATGTCGCCGGCCCAGGACTCGAACTGGCCGTGTGCGATGTCCGGCTTGGCGGCATGGTCGATCACCATCGGCAACTCGGGATGGCGCTGCGCGAACGCCAATGCGGTTCCGATCTGGTAAGGCTTGATCAGGAGGTCCAGGCGCAAACCAAGCTCCGTCATCGTCTGGATCGCCGGTCCGAGGCGCGCGTCGAGAATCCATTGCGCATCAGGCAAGTCCTGCAGCATCGGCCGCAATCCCTTGAACAAGGGCGCTTGCGCAAGTCGGCGGATGCGCTGCGGCGCGTCTGCCGCCGCAAGATCCGTCCAGCCTACGACTGCGCGCACACGGCTGGCCGGGTCAGCGGCCAGCGTCAGCAGGCGCCACGTTTCGGCCTCTGTCGGCGCCGCCTGCACCAGCACCGTGCCTTCGATGCCGGCCGCATCGAGGAAGGGTGCGAGATCGGCCGGGGCGAAATCTCGGTGGATCGGGTGCAGCGCAGGCGTGTCTTCCAGCCAGCCGTAGTCGCCGAAGGCCGGCGACCAATAGTGCTGGTGCGAATCGATGCGCATGGTCAAGCCTGGGCTTTTGCGCGTACGACGCCTTTTCGCAAAAGCACATTGCCGTACAGGCGCGTTTCCCCGGTCTGCACGATCGCGAAGGCTTCGCGGGCTCTGGCATAGAAACTTTCGCGAGGCAGCGATTCGGCGCGGAGCGCGCGGCCCTCCGCCTGTTCGGCCGCCGTCTGAAATTCGCGCACGATGTCCGGGACTTCGTCAGGTGACCCGACCACCGCCATGGTGGCGAGCGGCGCGTCGACAAAATCGTCGATCGGCAAAATGCTCAGCACGGCCTCAACCACCGGCACGGCGGCGCAGCCGTCCATGCGCACCAGCCTGCGCGCACAAGCCGCTGCCGGAAAATTGGCGTCGACCAAGGCAATCTCGTCGCCATGGCCCATCGAGGCCAGCAGGTAAAGCAGGTCGGCGCCGAGCAGGGGGTCCAGTGTTTTCAGCATGGCGTGTTTTACCGCGGATCCAGAGGCCAGGGCCAGAGGTTCAGTAGCACTGGCACTGGTGGTAGAGCGCTGCGACACCTGATAAAAACGGACCATGACAAAGATCCTCGTTCTCAATGGCCCCAATCTCAATCTGCTCGGAACGCGTGAGCCTGCGCAATACGGGCAAGAAACTCTCGCGGATGTCGAGCGGATGTGCCAGGAAGCGGGGGCCAAGGTCGGTGTGGAGATCGAGTGCCGCCAGAGCAATCACGAAGGCATGCTCATCGACTGGATCCATGAAGCCGGTCGGGAGGTCGCCGCTGGCCGCATGCTCGGCGTGGTGATGAACCCGGGCGCCTACACACACACGTCCGTGGCGTTGCACGATGCGATCAAGGGGGCGAGCGTTCCGCTTGTCGAGCTTCATATCTCGAACGTGCATGCGCGGGAGGAATTCAGGCATCACTCATACATCTCGCCAGCCGCGCGCGGGATCATCGTCGGGTTCGGCGTGAAGGGCTACCCGCTCGCGATCGAAGCGCTGGTGCGCGTGAGCGCCGCCGCCTGATGGGCACGCGAGCAGGGCTCTTCGAGGCACCCGATGGCACCCTCCGCTGCCGGTGGTGCGAATCGACGCAGGTCTACCAGGACTATCACGACAGCGAGTGGGGCTTTCCGGTCACGGACGATCGCCGGCTTTTCGAGAAGCTGTGCCTCGAGGGCTTTCAGGCGGGCTTGAGCTGGCTGACGATTCTCAACAAGCGCGAAGCCTTCAGGCGCGGCTTTGCGCAGTTCGATGCCGAGCGCGTGGCGCGCTTTGGCGCCAAGGACATCGAGCGCCTGCTGGCCGATGTTGGCATCGTGCGGCATCGCGGCAAGATCGAATCAACCATCAACAACGCCAAGCGCGTGATCGAACTGCGAGAGGAATTCGGCTCTCTCGCGGCCTACGCGTGGCGCTTTGAGCCGGATGTGGCGACGCGGCCGAAGCGCATCACGCATGACGCGCTGCGAGAGATGACCACATCCGCCGAGTCGATCGCGATGTCGAAAGACCTGAAGAAGCGCGGCTGGAGCTTCGTCGGCCCGACGACGGTCTATGCATTCATGCAGGCAATGGGCCTGGTCAACGATCACGTCGAAGGCTGCCATGCGCGCGAGTCGGCGTTGGCCGCCCGCGCCAAGCTGAAGCTTCCGCACTGAGCAACTGCCTCAAGCCGCCTGCGGCCCCGACACTTTCCGGTGGCTGATCCGGCCTTGGCCGTCGACGCTTTCGAGGTGTACGTCGAAGCCCCACAGCCGCGCGACGTGCTTGAGCACCTCTTGCGAGTCGTCGTGCAGGGGACGGTTGTTGTGCTGCGTGTGGCGCAGCGTGAGAGAGCGGTCGCCGCGCAGGTTCACGCTCCAGACCTGGATGTTGGGCTCGCGATGGTTCAGGTCGTACTGGCGTGACAGCGATTCGCGCAATTGGCGGTAGCCGCTGTCGTCGTGGATGGCCGACACCTCGAGCTCGGATTCGCTTTCTTTGTCGCTGACCGCAAAAAAGCGGAAGTCCCGCATCAGCTTGGGCGACAGGAACTGCCCGATGAAGCTCTCGTCCTTGAAATTGCGCATCGCATAGTCGAGCGACGTCTGCCAGTCGGATCCAGCGATGTCCGGGAACCAGCGCTTGTCTTCTTCGGTCGGCTTCTCGCAGATGCGCCGCAGATCGGTGTACATCGCGAAACCGAGCGCATAAGGGTTGATGCCGCTGTAAGCCCGATGGCCGATCGGCGGCTGAAAGACAACGTTGGTGTGCGACTGCAGCCACTCCATCATGAAACCGTCCGCCAGCAGGCCTTCGTCATAGAGCGTGTTGAGCAGCGTGTAGTGCCAGAAGGTTGCCCAGCCCTCGTTCATGACCTGCGTCTGCCGCTGCGGATAAAAGTACTGCCCGATCTTGCGCACGATACGCACCACTTCGCGTTGCCAAGGCTCCAACAATGGTGCGTTTTTCTCGATGAAGTAGAGAAGGTTTTCCTGCGGCTCTGCCGGGAAGCGCTTGGCTGCTTCTTCTTCCTCGGCGGTGCGGCCGGCGCGTTTGGGCAGCGTGCGCCAGAGGTCATTCACCTGTTGCTGGAGGTGATGCTCGCGTTCCTCGCGGCGTGCCTGTTCCTGGCTGAGGGACAGCCGTTGAGGACGGCGATAGCGGTCGACCCCGTGATTCATCAGCGCATGGCAGGAGTCGATCAGGTCTTCGACCGCCGACACCCCATGGCGCTCCTCGCATTCGCTGATGTAGTGCCGCGCGTAGACGAGATAGTCGATGATCGAGGACGCGTCCGTCCACATCTTGAAGAGATAGTTGCCCTTGAAGAAGCTGTTGTGGCCGTAGGCGGCATGGGCGATCACCAGCGACTGCATCGCCATGGTGTTCTCTTCCATCAGATAGGCGATGCACGGATCGGAGTTGATGACGATCTCGTAGGCCAGTCCCATGTGGCCGCGGCGATAGTTCTTCTCGGTCGAGATGAACTGCTTGCCGTAGGACCAGTGGCGATAGATGACCGGCATGCCCACTGAGGCATAGGCGTCCATCATCTGCTCGGCGGTGATGATCTCGAGCTGGTTGGGGTAGGTGTCCAGCTTGTAGCCGCGCGCCACCCGGGCGATCTCGCCGTGGTATTGCTCTATCAGCTCGAAAGTCCAGTCCGAAGGACTGGGCAAGGGCGTTCGTGTCTTTTCGTTCACGCCGGTCCTCTTTCTTTCTTGAACAACTCGCGGAACACCGGATAGATGTCCTGCGCGTCGGAAACCTTGCGCATCGCGAAGTTCTTGTGCGAGTCGATCAGCTGGCTGTATTCCTCCCACATGTTCTGTTCGGCTTCGGCAACCTGCACATAGGCGTAGTAGCGCACCAGCGGCAGCAGGTGTTCGCTCAGGAGCTCACGGCACCGGCCGCTGTCCTGGTGCCAGTTGTCGCCGTCGCTGGCCTGCGCACCATAAATGTTCCATTCGCTGCTCGGATAGCGCGCCCGAACGATGTCGAGCATCAGCGTGAGTGCGCTCGAAACCACGGTGCCGCCCGTCTCCGTCGCGTGGAAGAACTCTTCTTCGGTGACTTCGGCAGCCTGTGTGTGGTGGCGGATGAAGACCAGGTCGATCTTCTCGTAGTGCCGCGTCAGGAACATGTACAGCAGCATGAAGAAGCGCTTGGACATGTCCTTGCGCGACTCGTCCATCGAACCCGAGACGTCCATCAGGCAGAACATCACCGCCTTGGCGGAAGGAACCGGTACCCGCACGCGATTGCGATAGCGCAGGTCGATCGGATCGAGGAAAGGCACGTGCTTGGCCTTGCTGCGCAACTCTTCGAGCTTGGCTTCGGTTTCGCGGATTTCACGCTGCACGAGGGCATCGGCGACACGGGGGCTGCGCTGCAGATGAAGCAGGTGCGCTTCGAGTTCGCGGATCTCGCGCCGGGAGTCGCCGCCGAGCGCGATGCGTCGCGCCAGCGCGCCACGCATCGAGCGCACGACATGCAGGTTGCTCGGGTTGCCGTCGCTTACGAAGCCAGCCCGATGGCTCTTCCACTCCGGGACTTCGGCCAGCTGCGTGCGAACCAGATGGGGCAGGGCGAGGTCTTCGAAGAAGACCCGCATGAACTCTTCCTTTGTCAGGCGGAAGACGAAATCGTCCTCGCCGCCTTCGCCGTCACCGGCCTGCGAGCCGCTGCCAGAGCCGCCGCCGCCCTGCGGCCGTTCGATGCGGTCGCCCTTGACGTACTCCTTGTTGCCCGGATGCACATATTCACGGTCGCCGCCCTGGCCGTGACCGAACACAGGCTCCGACACATCGCGTTTGGGCAGCGTGATGTCCTCGCCCTGCTCGAGATCGCGGATGCCGCGGCCGCTGACCGCGCGCCGCACGGCTTCGCCGATCTGCTCGCGATAGCGCCGCAGGAAACGCTCGCGGTTGCCGATGGACTTGTTCTTGCCTGACAACCGACGGTCGATGATCTGCTGCAGCATTGCCACGCCAGACCTCCTTCTTCAACTCATCATGAACTCTTGCGTACGCGCAAATACCATTCGCACAGCAGACGCACCTGCTTGGCGGTGTAGCCCTTCTGCACCATGCGATTGACGAAATCCTCGTGCTTCTTGAGCTCGTCGGCGCTGCTCTTGGCATTGAAGCTGATGACCGGCAGAAGCTCTTCGGTGTTCGAGAACATCTTCTTCTCGATCACCGTGCGGAGCTTTTCATAGCTGGTCCACAGCGGGTTCTTGCCTGCATTGCCGGCGCGCGCGCGCAGCACGAAGTTGACGATTTCGTTTCGGAAGTCCTTGGGATTGCTGATGCCCGCGGGCTTTTCGATCTTTTCCAGTTCTGCGTTGAGCGATCCACGGTCGAAGACTTCTCCCGTGTCCTGGTCGCGGTACTCCTGGTCCTGGATCCAGTAGTCGGCGTAGGTGACGTAACGGTCGAAGATGTTCTGGCCGTACTCCGAGTAGCTTTCGAGGTACGCCGTCTGGATCTCCTTGCCGATGAACTCCGCATAGCGCGGCGCCATCAGCTCCTTGATGTACGACAGGTACTTCTGCTCGGTCTCGGGCGCGAACTGCTCGCGCTCGATTTGTTGTTCGAGCACATACATCAGGTGCACCGGATTCGCCGCGACCTCGCTGCTGTCGAAGTTGAAGACCTTCGAGATGATCTTGAACGCGAAGCGTGTCGAGACACCGCTCATGCCTTCGTCGACACCCGCGTAGTCGCGGTACTCCTGAATGGACTTGGCCTTGGGGTCGGTGTCCTTCAGGTTGTCGCCGTCGTAGACCTGCATCTTGCTGAAGATGCTGGAGTTCTCGGGCTCCTTCAGGCGCGTGAGCACCGAGAACTGCGCCATCATGCGTAGCGTTCCAGGCGCGCAGGGCGCATGCGCCAGTGATGAGTTGCGCACCAGCTTCTCATAGATCTTGATCTCTTCGGACACACGCAGGCAGTACGGCACCTTGACGATGTAGATCCGATCGAGAAACGCTTCATTGTTCTTGTTGTTGCGGAAGGCCTTCCACTCGCTCTCGTTGCTGTGCGCGAGCACGATGCCGTCGAACGGAATGGCGCCGAAGCCTTCAGTGCCCTTGAAGTTGCCTTCCTGGGTGGCCGTCAACAGCGGATGCAGCACCTTGATGGGCGCCTTGAACATCTCGACGAATTCGAGCAGGCCCTGGTTGGCGAGGCAGAGGCCGCCGGAGTAGGCGTAGGCGTCAGGATCGTCCTGCGCGTAGTCCTCCAGCTTGCGGATGTCGATCTTGCCGACCAGCGACGAGATGTCCTGGTTGTTCTCATCGCCAGGCTCGGTCTTGGCGACCGCGATCTGCCGCAGCACCGAGGGGTAGCGCTTGACTACCTGGAACTTGCGGATGTCCCCGCCGTACTCTTCGAGCCGCTTCACCGCCCATGGCGACAGAATGCGCTGCAGGTAGCGGCGCGGGATGCCGTATTCCTTCTCGAGGATCTCGCCGTCTTCCGACGCATCGAAGAGACCGAGCGGCGATTCATTCACCGGCGAGCCCTTGATGGAGTAGAAGGGCACGTGTTCCATGAGCTGCTTGAGACGCTCCGCGATGGAGCTCTTGCCGCCGCCCACTGGGCCAAGCAGATAGAGGATCTGCTTTTTTTCCTCGAGGCCCTGCGCGCCGTGCCGGAAGTACGACACCACCTGTTCGATGGCATCTTCCATGCCGTAGAACTCGCGGAACGCAGGGTAGATCTTGATCACCTTGTTCGCGAAGATTCGCGACAGGCGAGGGTCGTTTCGAGTGTCCACCAGTTCGGGCTCGCCGATGGCTTCGAGCATGCGCTCGGCCGCGGTGGCGTACGCCATGGGCTCCCGCTTGCAGACCTCAAGATATTCCTGCAGGGACAGGACCTCTTCGCGCGTACGCTCGTAACGAGCGGCGAAGTTACTGATGACATCCATAGACACCTCCATCGAGTCAGCGGGGCGCTGCCCGGAGTCTCCGTGCTGCACACGTTGCATCGTTCGCAGGAATGGTGCCAGGTGATGTGTGCACGCTTTGGATTAACTCCTCAAGCAGGAACTCGCTCAAAGCATAGAACAAAGAACGCGTCCAGCAAATTGCTTTTCGGATAAGAACCACAACGAAGTTGGAAAGTTCAGAGTAAAAGTTGCACGAACCTCGATCAATCGCAATTTCCAAGTCCGCATGACGCGCATGGCGGACCTCCCGCACGAGATGCACAAGATGCTCACGCGTCCACACCAGCGTAACCTGTCCGGTTTCGTCGCGTGCGGCTGTCGGTGCTTTCCATATATCTTGAAGATCTATTTCTATGGGTTTGCAACGCTTGAGCCGTGCTGCCGGCTTACGAATAAACACTGAAGAGGTGAGAATCTCGCATCGGTATTCACAAGATGGCCGGCGCACAACAAAAAGGCGGCCATTGGGCCGCCTTTTTTCGCCGATTTTCGAAGGGTCATTCGACCTTGCCGATCTTTCGCACAGCCTCTGTCATGGCGCTTGCATCCGCATTCCAGTAGGTCTGGAACTCTGGCGCATCCAGATAGGCGATCGGACTTCCCGCCTTTTCGATCACCTGCGCGACGGCAGGGTCCGCTGCAACCTTTGCAGATGCGGCCCTGAGCTTGCGAACGATGTCTTCGGGCGTTCCCGCAGGAACGAAGAGCCCCGACCACTGCGCGAACTTCACCTTGTAGCCGGACTGCAAAAGGCTCGGCACATCCGGAAGCGCCGCCAGCGGCTGATCGCCCCAATGCGCGAGCGCGCGCAGTCTGCCGCCCTTGATCTGCTGCACCACCGTGGACGGTCCGCTCGCGACCGCATCGACCTGGCCTCCGAGAAGCGCAACGACGGCCGGACCCGCTCCGGTGTAAGGAATGTGCGTCATGCGAAATCCTGCGGAGTTCTTCAGCATTTCCATCGGCACATGCATGGTGCCGTAGTTGCCGGAGCTCCCATAGTTGTAGGCACCGGGCTTGGCGCGTGCGTCCGCGACAAAGTCGGCGAGCGTCTTCCATGGCGCATCCGCGCGCACGACCAGTACGGTCGGATCGGCGGTAAAGCGCGCGATCGGCTTGAACTGGCTCATCTGGTAAGCGGGCTTGCGGTCCAGGATGACGTCGGCTTCCGGAAGGATGGAGATGGAGGACAGGCTCATCAGCACTGTGTAACCGTCCGCCGGTGCTCGCGCGACGTAGCCGATGCCGACCGCGCCACCGGCGCCGGCCCTGTTCTCGACGATGACCGGCTGCTTGAGCTCGCGTGACAAGGCTTCGGCAACTGGCCGCGCCACGGTATCGGCAACGCCGCCGGGCGGAAAGGGCACGATCATCGTGATCGGTTTTTCAGGCCATGAGCTTTGCGCGAGTGCGCTCGCAGCGGCGGTGATCAGCGCGGCGCCCAGCAGCGCACGTCGTGAGGGGTGCATGTTTGTTGTCTCCGTTGTGTCGGGTAATCAGACGAACCGGTTCTCGAGCACGCCCAGCCCGTCGATCTCGATGCGAACGACGTCGCCCGGCTTGAGGTACTGCGGCGGCGTCAGACCCATGCCGACTCCGGCGGGGGTGCCGGTCGCGATCATGTCCCCCGCGTGCAGCGTGATGCCGCGGGAGCAGGTTTCGATCAGCGTGGGAATGTCGAAGATGAGATCGGTGGTCTGGCCGTCCTGTCGCGCTTCGCCGTTGACCCAGCAGCGCACCCGGGTACGCGTGCCATCAAGTTCGTCGGCAGTCACGATCCAGGGCCCCATCGGGCAGAAGGTGTCGAAGGACTTGCCCAGGTCCCATTGCTGGTGCCGCATTTGCACGTCGCGCGCCGTGACGTCGTTGACGATGGTGTAGCCGAACACATGCGACATCGCGTCGGCCCGCGAAATGTTGCGGCCGCTTTTGCCGATCACCACCGCCAGTTCCGCTTCGTAGTCGATCTGCGCCGAAATGGCCTCGCCGGGCAATTGCACCGGGTCGTGGGGCCCGATGACGCACTCGGGCACCTTGGTAAAGACGATGGGCCACGCATCGACGCTGGCCGCACTGTTCTTGAACACCGAGCCCGACAACTCCTTTGCATGCGCGTGGTAGTTGCGGCCGACGCAGAAGATGTTCCGGCGCGGCAGCGGGATCGGCGCTTCCAGCTTGACGTCGCCCAAAGCGATGGGGCTGCCCGCAGTCGGCAGCGCGGATGCGCCAGAAGCGTGTGATTCGATGAGGGGCAACGCCCCGCGAAGGGCCGCGGCGGGGTCGAGTTGAAGCGGCGTGACGGTCAGTCGATCGTCGGAGACAAGGCCGACGTGCCTGCGGCCTTGATATTGATAGGTTGCAATGCGCACAATGATCTCCTCTATGGCGACCAAATGCTACCAATCGAATACCAAGTCCACAATAGAGCCCAGCCCGCGTCCGGACCGCCAGGGTCGGCGCGCTCTCTTCAATTCAATCCATCTGCGATCGTGCACAGTGCCCTGAACTTGCGGGAAGCCATCCTCGAAAACCTGAAGTCGCGCGCGTGGCGGGCCGGCCATCGCTTGCCGACCGAACGGGAGTTGAGCAGCCAATACGGGCTCAGCCGGTCGACCGTTCGCCGCGTGCTCGCGGACCTGAAGGGCAGGGGGTTGATCACTCAGACGGTCGGCAGCGGCACCTACGTGAGCGACGAAGTGGGCCGCGCGCTCGCCGACATCAGCAGTGGCGAGTCGCCGCTGGCAACCAGTCCGGCCGAGCTGATGAGCGCCCGACTGGTGCTCGAACCCGCCATCATCGCCATGGTGATCGGCAACGCGACCACTGCAGACTTCGAAAGAATGGAAAACTGCTGCGAGCGAGGCGAGGCCGCCGCCACCATCGAGGAGTTCGAATTGTGGGACGGCAAGCTGCATGAGGCGATCGCTGATGCCGCTCACAACGCGTTCATTTCCACTGTCTTCCAACGCATGAACGAAGTCCGTGCGCAGAGCGAATGGGGCATGCTGAAGCGGCGCAGCGCAACGCCCGAACGCCGGCTCGCCTACCAGCGCGAGCATCGCGACCTTGTGGCGGCGTTGAAGGATCGCGACGGAGCGCGAGCGAGCGAACTCTGCCTCGGCCACCTGGTTCATGTGCGGAAAAACTTGCTCGGCTATTGACGGTGCGTGGCGCACCGTAACGCTGGGACAGCGAGCCTGCGCGCCGTTGGACTAGCGGAAACCCGCCCTCGCATTGACCCGGTCCGGGCCCGCCGGTATATTGGCCTGGATTGGCGTGGAGGCATACCAATTCATACCAATTGACTGAGCCTGCCGGGCCGGGGCGCTCCTGGAGACAACCGTGAACACACTATGGAGTCGATGTCTGCGCCTCGCGCCGCACTGCTGGGCTGCAGCCTTGATTGCGTCGGCCCCGTTCGTGGCGGCCAATGCGCAGGACTATCCGTCGCATCCGGTGCGGATCATCGTGCCGTTTGCCGCCGGCGGACCGGCCGACGTCTACGCACGATTTGTTGCGGTGCGCCTGCAGGAGTCCCTCGGGCAAGGGTTCGTGGTCGACAACCGGCCGGGCGCGGGATCGGTCATCGGCACCGAGGCTGCGGCAAAGAGCCCGCCGGATGGTTACACACTGCTCCTGATGTCGAACGCGCATACGGTCAACGAATCGCTCATCCCGAACAAGCCTTACCAGTTGATGCGCGACTTTGTCCCGGTGACGCCCATCAACTCGTCGGATCTCGTGCTGGTCACTCGCAGCGGGTTGCCGGTCAACAACCTGGGCGAGTTGATCGCGTTGGCAAAGGCCAAGCCCGGCGCGCTGACCTATGCGTCTTCCGGCCCCGGCACGCCTTATCACCTGGCGGGCGAACTCTTCAAGGCCATGGCAGGGGTGTCGATCCTCCACATCCCCTATAGGGGCAGCGCCGGTGCGCGCACTGACGTGCTGGGCGGCCAGGTGGACATGATGTTCGACGCCGTACCGACCATGACCGAGCATGTGCGCGGCGGCCGCGTGAAGGCGATCGCAACCACCGGCCTCACGCGTTCGGCCGTCATGCCCGACGTGCCGACCGTGGACGAAGCCGGCGTGCCCAAATACGAAGCGACGATCTGGCTGGGCCTGATGGCGCCCAAAGGTACGCCCGCCGCCGTCGTCGACCGCCTGAACGCCGAGGTCCAGAAAATCGCGTCGAACCCCGACGTGATTCGGGCCTGGAAAGCGCAAGGCGCGACACCCATGCAGATGAACGTCGCCGATTTCACGCGATATATGAATCAGGACATCGCGAAATGGGCGCGGATCGTCAAGGTGTCGGGCGCAAAGGCGGACCAATGAACATCCTGTGTGCGGGGGCGGCCCAGGGGCTGGTGAGGGCGCTGCAAGGCGTGTTCCTGGAACTCACCGGCGCCAAGGTCGAGGGCCGTTTCGGCGCGGTCGGCGCCATGAAGGAAGCGCTGCTTGCCGGAGAGCCTTGCGACGTGATGATCGCCACGGCCGCCATGGTTGCCGATCTGCGGGCCGAGCGTCGGCTGGTGCAAGACTCGGAAGCTGCGCTAGGGCGCGTTCGCACCGGCATCGCCGTCCGACAGGGCGAGCCGTTGCCGCAAGTCGGCTCGCCCGAGGCGCTGAAAGCCAGTTTGCTGGCTGCGAAGGCGATCTATTTTCCAGATGCATTGCGCTCGACCGCCGGCATCCATTTCGCGGCGGTTCTTGGGAAGCTCGGGATCGCCGAGACAGTAGCGTCGCGCCTGCGCACGTTTCCCAACGGCGCCACAGCCATGAAAGAACTCGCCTCCCACGTCGGGCCGGGCGCCATCGGTTGCACCCAGATCACCGAAATCAACTACACGCCGGGCGTCGCACTCGTGGGGCCTCTGCCGGATGCCTTTGAATTGGCCACCGTCTACACGGCCGCAGTCAGCGCGAAGGCGCAGCAGCCCGAACTTGCACGGCGTTTCGTGGACTTGATCGCAGGCCCCCGGTCGCGCTGCCTTCGCGCGCAGGGCGGCTTCGAATTCACCGCACCCGGCCCCTAGCGGACGGGAACTTTTCATGATCCAACCGACGGTGAAAAGCGCATGACGATTCTGCAAACGCTGAGCCGGCTGGCTGTCGGCGCCCGCAAYCGGTTGGCCAGATCGCGCTGGCTACCGCCAACCCGGCGAAGCGTTAATCTTCTAACCAGCCCAAGCCCTCTCCAGCCCCGCCTTTCGTGAAACACCGCGGAACTGGCTTCGCCAGGCCGCCGGTGTTGCCCCCGGTCAGGGGGTAGGCGAAGCGACACGAAGTGCGCGCAGCCTGGGGGCGAACAACACCTAACTAAAGAATTCTTTCGCCTTGTCGAACCACCCCTTGTCGGTGGGGCTGTGCTTCTCGCCACCCTTCTTGAGCGACTCGTCGAGTTCCTTCAGCAATTTGCGCTGGTGCTCCGTGAGCTTGACCGGCGTTTCGACGCGCACATGGCAATACAGGTCGCCCGGGTAGCTCGACCGCACGCCCTTGATGCCCTTGCCGCGCAGGCGGAACTGCTTGCCGCTCTGGGTCCCGTCGGGAATGTCGATCGCGGCCGGCCCCTTGAGCGTCGGGACGCTGATTTCGCCGCCAAGCGCCGCCGTCGTGATGCTGACCGGCACGACGCAGTGAAGATCGTCACCGTCGCGCTCGAACAACTCATGCTTCTTGAGGCGTATCTCTATATAGAGATCGCCCGGCGGCCCGCCATTGGTCCCGGGCTCGCCGTTGCCGGTGCTGCGAATCCGCATGCCGTCGTCGATGCCGGCCGGGATCTTCACTTCCAGCGTCTTGTTGTTCTTGATCTTTCCCTGGCCATGACAGGTCGTGCATGGTTCCGGAATGATCTTGCCGGACCCATGGCAGGTCGGGCAGGTCTGCTGCACGCTGAAGAAGCCCTGGCGCATCTGCACCGCGCCTTGGCCGTGGCAGGTCGTGCAAGTGATCGGCTTGGTGCCCGGCTTGGCGCCGGTGCCCTTGCAGGTGCCGCAATCGTCCCAGGTGGGAATGCGGATCTGGGCGTCCTTGCCGTCGGCCGCTTCCTCGAGCGTGACTTCCATCGCGTAGCTCAGGTCGCTGCCGCGATACACCTGCCGCCCGCCCTGGCGACCGGCGCGCTGCCCGAAGACGTCCCCGAAGATGTCGCCGAACGCTTCAGCGAAGCCGCCGAAGCCTTCCGCACCCGGGCCGCCGCGCATGTTGGGGTCGACACCCGCGTGGCCGTACTGGTCGTACGCGGCGCGCTTTTGCGGATCCGACAGCATTTCGTAAGCTTCCTTGACCTCCTTGAACTTGATCTCGGCGTCCTTGGAGTCCCCGTGGTTGCGGTCGGGGTGGTGCTTCATCGCAAGCTTGCGATAAGCCTTCTTGATTTCCTCTTCGCTGGCGTTCTTGGGAACGCCGAGGGTTTCGTAGTAGTCGCGTTTGGTGGCCATGGTCGAGGTCGGGCGGAGTCGTCTTCAGGAAGCAGGGTCAGGAAGCGGAAAAGGCTGGACCACCTTGCAGCGGGTCCAGCCTTGGTTCAGGGCATGCAGATCAGCCCTTCTTGACTTCCTTGACTTCGGCGTCGACCACGTTGTCGTCCGCCGGAGCACTTGCAGCTTCCGGGTGGGCGCCGGCCGCGCCGCCTGCTGCGCCGGCCGCAGCCTGCGCGTCGGCGTACATCTTCTCGCCGAGCTTCTGGCTGGCGGTCATCAGCGTGTTGGTCTTGTCCTCGATCGCGGACTTGTCTTCACCCTTGAGGGCTTCCTCGACGTCCTTGATCGCGGCTTCGATCTTTTCCTTCTCGCCGGCTTCCAGGCTCGCGCCGTGTTCGCCGAGCGACTTCTTCACGCTGTGGACCATGGCTTCGCCCTGATTGCGGGCCTGCGCCAGTTCGACCTTCTTCTTGTCCTCGGCCGCGTTCAGTTCGGCATCCTTCACCATCTTCTGGATCTCGTCTTCCGACAGGCCCGAGTTGGCCTTGATGGTGATCTTGTTTTCCTTGCCGGTGCCCTTGTCCTTGGCGCCGACGTGCAGGATGCCGTTGGCGTCGATGTCGAAGCTGACTTCGATCTGCGGCGTGCCGCGCGATGCCGGCGGAATGCCTTCGAGGTTGAATTCGCCGAGCAGCTTGTTGCCCGAAGCGACTTCGCGCTCGCCCTGGAACACCTTGATCGTCACCGCCGGCTGGTTGTCCTCGGCCGTGGAGAAGGTCTGCGCGAACTTGGTCGGGATCGTGGTGTTCTTCGTGATCATCTTGGTCATCACGCCGCCCATCGTCTCGATGCCGAGCGACAGCGGGGTCACGTCCAGCAGCAGCACGTCCTTGCGGTCGCCCGAGAGCACCTGGCCCTGGATGGCAGCGCCGACGGCGACGGCTTCATCGGGATTCACGTCCTTGCGCGGGTCCTTGCCGAAGAACTCCTTGACCTTGTCCTGCACCTTCGGCATGCGGGTCATGCCGCCGACCAGGATGACATCGCTGATCTCGGTCACGCTCACACCGGCATCCTTGATGGCGGTGCGGCAGGGCGCAATGGTGCGCTCGATCAGTTCGTCGACCAGGCTTTCGAGCTTGGCGCGGGTCAGCTTGATGTTCAGGTGCTTTGGACCTGACGCATCGGCCGTGATGTAGGGCAGGTTGATGTCGGTCGCGGCACTGTTCGACAGTTCGATCTTGGCCTTTTCGGCGGCTTCCTTCAGGCGCTGCAGCGCGAGAACGTCCTTGCTCAGATCGACGCCCTGGTCCTTCTTGAACTCGGAAATGATGTAGTCGATGATGCGCTGGTCGAAGTCTTCACCGCCCAGGAAGGTGTCGCCGTTGGTCGACAGCACTTCGAACTGCTTTTCGCCGTCGACGTCCGCGATCTCGATGATGGAGATGTCGAAGGTGCCGCCGCCGAGGTCATACACGGCGATCTTGCGGTCGGCCTTGTCTTGCTTGTCCAGGCCGAAGGCCAGTGCTGCCGCCGTCGGCTCGTTGATGATGCGCTTGACGTCCAGGCCCGCGATGCGGCCGGCGTCCTTGGTGGCTTGGCGCTGGCTGTCGTTGAAGTAGGCCGGCACGGTGATCACCGCTTCGGTCACGGTTTCGCCGAGATAGTCTTCGGCGGTCTTCTTCATCTTGCGCAGGATTTCGGCGCTGATCTGCTGGGGAGCGAGCTTCTTGCCGCGCACTTCGACCCAGGCGTCGCCGTTGTCGGCCTTGGTGATGCTGTAGGGCATCAGGTCGATGTCCTTCTGGACTTCTTTTTCCTCGAACTTGCGTCCGATCAGTCGCTTGACGGCGTAGATCGTGTTCTTGGGGTTGGTGACCGCCTGACGCTTGGCCGAGGCGCCGACCAGCACTTCGCCGTCTTCCTGGTAGGCCACGATCGAAGGCGTCGTACGGGCGCCTTCAGAGTTCTCGATCACACGCGTGACGTTGCCTTCCATGATCGACACGCACGAATTCGTGGTGCCGAGGTCGATGCCGATGATTTTGGCCATGTTGTTGCTCCTGGGATCTGAAATAAGGTTGTTGTGAACTTGTGGATAACCGGGTGCGATTCAAGGGATGAAACGGGGGTTTCCTGTGGGTTTCTTGTGGGTTTCAGCTCGGGCTGCTGACGGTCACGAGCGCGGGGCGAAGGATGCGGTCGGCGATCGTGTAGCCCTTTTGCAGGACGCCCACGACGGTGTTGGGCGCTTGTCCCGCGGCGGGCACGACTGAAATCGCCTGGTGCAGGTGCGGGTCGAACTTGCTGCCGGCGGGCGGCGCGATTTCGATGACCTTGTTGCGCTCGAGCGCGCTCTTGAGTTGCCGCAGCGTGGCTTCGGTGCCCTCGCGCAGGTGCTCGATCGTCGCCTCCTGCACCGCCAGCCCGGCTTCCAGGCTGTCCAGCACAGGCAAAAGACTTTCCGCAAATCCCTCGATCGCGAATTTGCGGCCCTTGCTGACTTCTTCATCGGCGCGGCGGCGAGCGTTCTGCACGTCGGCTTGCGCGCGCAGGACCTGATCGGTCAGCTCTGCGTTCTTTGCCTTGAGCGCGGCAACTTCGGCCTGGGCGGCTTGGGCTGCGTCCAACGCGTCGGCTTCGTTGGCGGCTTGCGCGGCTTCCAGCTCTTCGGGGCTGGGCTCGCCTTGCAGGATTTCAGGATTCGATGGGGGGTTTTGCGGGTCTGACATGCTCATAAAAGCCGGCGGCCAGGCCGGGAATCAACGAAAACGATGGATAGGCAGGCATCTTGGGCCTGCCGCAGGGGTTTTCAAGGCAAAAAAATGCGCCGTGAGGCGCATTTTGAGGACCCCGGATCGGCTCAGTGCGCGTCGAGCAACTCGACGTCGAACTTCAGCGTCGCATTCGGCGGGATGACGCCGCCGGCACCGCGGGCGCCATAGCCCAGGGCGGCCGGAATGATCAAGGTGCGCTTGCCGCCGATCTTCATGCCGGCGACGCCTTCGTCCCAGCCCTTGATGACCTGCCCGGCGCCGAGCGAGAAGGCAAACGGGTCGTTGCGGTCATGGCTGGAGTCGAACTTGGCGCCCTGCACGCCGTCGTTGAAGAGCCAGCCGGTGTAGTGCACGTGTACGTGGTGGCCAGCCTTTGCTTCGGCGCCGTCGCCGACGGTGGTGTCTTCGTACTGGAGGCCAGAGGGAGTGGTGGGCATGGTGCGCTCCTTGGGAATGTGGAAGGAAACCGCGCAGTTTAACGAGCCCGGGCCAGCCGCTTGCCAGGGCCCGAAGAAGGGCGCGTTGGCTCAGGGCGTGGAGGGCGGCGTTTTCTTGACTTGCCCCTGCTGCTGCTGCCCCTGCTGCCGAACCTGATGCCATTTGCCGGCAAAGGCTTGAAGGTCGGAAAGGCGCTTGAGCAGATCCTGTCCGCTGAGGGTCAGGCTGTAGCCCTCGCTGCCGTGATTGACGAGGCCCGCTTCGCGGAGTTCCTTGATGCGGGTGTTGAGCGTGTTGGGTGTGATGCTGCCGACGCTGTCCTGCAAAAGCCGGAAGGTTTGCGCATGTCCGTCCCGAAGAGCCCAGAGGACGCGCAGCGCGTAGCGAGCTTCCAGCAGCGCGAGCAATTGGCTGACGGCTGCGTTTTCCTTGCTGCTCATCGACTTCATCTCCTCGGGGAGCGGCGGGCTGATGTCCGCCTGTTCTTCTTGTGACGGGTACGTGACCACCCGAAATGGCCGGCGACTATAGCCCGAAAGGTAGGCTGCTACAAGTTTTATAGCTGTCGGTGCAAGCCTGCTGCGGGCTGTAGCCCTTTGGCTACACCGCGTGGCTGGATTGGCCTAGTCGGCGTAGTTCGCCATGGCCTCGCCGAGGCGCACCGGCCGCGCCGGCGCCCAGGCCGGGTTGAACACCACCGGCGGCGCCGGAAACAGCATCACGACCGTCGAGCCAAGCAGGAAGCGGCCCATTTCCTCGCCTTGCCCAAGCGTGATCTGCTTGTCGGCGTAGTGCCATTCGCGCACTTCCCCGCCGCGCGGCGGATTGACGACGCCATGCCATACCGTCGCCATGCTGCCGACGATGGTTGCGCCGACCAGCACCAGCACGAACGGGCCGCGTGCCGTCTCAAAGACGCAAACCACACGCTCGTTGCGCGCGAAGAGGCCGGGCACGCCGCGCGCGGTGGTCGGATTCACGGAGAAAAGGTCGCCGGGCACGTGGATCATGCGCAGCAGGCGGCCGTCGCATGGCATGTGGATGCGGTGGTAATCCCTGGGGCTCAGATACAGCGTCGAAAAACTGCCGTGCGCGAATTGCGCGGCGAGTGTGGCGTCGCCGCCGACCAGCGTGGTCGTCGAGTACCTGTGGCCCTTTGCCTGGAAGATCTGGTCGCCCTGGATCGCGCCAAACTGGCTGATGGCGCCATCGACGGGGGACACCAGATCTGCCTGTGCAATCCGGCGCGCGCCGGGCTTCAGGGCACGCGTGAAGAAGGCGTTGAAGCTCGGGTAGCTGGCGATGTCGCTGTCGAGGGCTTCGCCCATGTCGACGCCGTATTTGGCGACGAAGCGCCGGATGATCCAGGTCGTCACGGCGCCGCGCTCCTTGCCGGCAACCCATCCGGCGAAAGAGGTCAGCGCTTGCTTGGGGAGCAGGTACTGCGGAAGGACGGCAAAGCGATCGGACAAGGCTGCGTTTTCGACAAGGGGATCGACGATTCTATAGACCGCTCAGGCCGGCGCCGGGCCGCCCCAAGGCGGCCTGCGGCCCCCTCGGGGGGCAGCGAGTACACGAAGTGACGGAGCGTGGGGGGCCAGTTCATTCCGCCTTGATGTTCGCGGCCTTGATCACCTGCGCCCACTTCTCGACCTCGGCCTTCTGGAAGGCAGCGATCTGCGCGGTCGTCATGTCGGCCGGCTCCATGCCGAAGCTCTTGAGCTTTTCCTGCATGTCGGGCTGCGCGAGGATCTTGCGGATCTCGTTGTGCAGGCGGTCGACGATCGGTGCGGGCGTGCCGGCGGGCACGAAGATCGCCTGCCACGACACGACTTCAAAATCGGCGAGTCCGGGCACGCCCGACTCTGCCACCGTGGGCACATCCGGCATCGAAGGCAGCCGCTTGGCGGAAGTCACGGCGATGGCACGCAGCTTTCCGCTCTGGATGTGCGGACCGGCCACCACCGTGGTGTCGAACATCATGTCGACCTGTCCGCCGATCACGTCCTGGATGGCCGGGCCGCTTCCCTTGTACGGGATGTGCGTGAACTTGACGCCGGACTTGTAGGCCAGCAGTTCGAGCGCCAGATGCTGCGAGGTGCCCGTGCCGGCCGAAGCCGACGACAAGCCGCCTTGCTTGGCCTTGCTGGCCGCAAGCACGTCTTTCAGCGTCTTGTACGGACTGGCCTGGTTGACGACCAGCACCACGGGATTGGTGCCGATCAGCGTGACCGGGGTGAACGACTTGATCGGGTCGTAGCCGATCCGTGGATAGAGGCTCACGTTGATCGCGTGCGAACTGATCGTGCCGCCCAGCAGCGTGTAGCCGTCAGGCGCAGCCCGGGAGGCCACCTCGGAGCCAACGCTGCCACCGGCGCCGCCCTTGTTGTCGACGATGACATTGGTGCCGAGCGCCGGTCCCAGCTTCTGGGCGATCAGGCGGCCGAGCACGTCGGTCGTGCCGCCCGCGGGGAAAGGTACGAGATAGGTGATGGCCTTTCCCGTCGGCCACTGGCCTTCTGCGAAGGCGGGCAGTTGCGCAAGGACTCCGCCGAGCGAAGCGAGAGTGGCGGTTTGGATGAGGGTGCGACGTCGCATGATTTGTCTCCAGGGTTGGAATGCCGCGCTTGAGATTGTTGGAGGTCGCGGAACTTGGTTGCGTGGTGTTGCTGTGATCTTGCTGTGGACTTGGTTCAGGTCACCGGCGCGGGGTTGAAAAGCACGAGCGCGTTGTGCAGCTTCCACTGCTCCGCCCAGGTCTTCTTGCGGCCGCTGGCGACGTCGAGCATCAGCCTGAACATCTCCCAGCCGACGTCGGCGATGGTCTTCTCTCCGGTGGCGATGGTTCCGGCATTGATGTCCATCAGGTCGTGCCAGCGGCGCGCGAGGTCTTCGCGCGTGGCGACCTTGATGACCGGCACCTGCGCCAGGCCGTAGGGCGTGCCGCGGCCCGTGGTGAACACATGCAGATTCATGCCGGCAGCCAACTGAAGCGTGCCGCAGATGAAATCGCTCGCCGGWGTGGCCGCATAGATCAGCCCCTTCTGGCGCACCTTCTCGCCCGGCGAGATCACGCCCGAGATCGGCGCGCTGCCCGACTTCACGATCGAGCCCATCGCCTTCTCGACGATGTTGGACAGGCCGCCCTTCTTGTTGCCCGGCGTGGTGTTGGCGCTGCGGTCTACGCGGCCCTTGTCCAGGTAGGCGTCGTACCAGGCCATCTCGCGGATCATCGCTTCGGCCACTTCGGGCGTGGTCGCGCGCGAGGTGAGCTGGTCGATCCCGTCGCGCACTTCRGTCACTTCRGAGAACATCACCGTSGCGCCMGCGCGCACGAGCAGGTCGGTGCAAAARCCCACTGCCGGGTTGGCCGTGACGCCGGAGAACGCATCGCTGCCGCCGCACTGCACGCCCACGACCAGTTCACTCGCRGGCACGGTTTCGCGGCGCCGCGCGTTCAGGCGCTCCAGATGCTCTTCGGCCTGGCGCATGATCGAATCGATCATCGACATGAAGCCCACGTGCGCTTCGTCCTGCAGGCAGACGACRTCGAGCTTGCTGTCCGCGTTCTCGCCGACGTCCGCCACATTTCGCTCGTCGATCAGAGGAATCGTGCCCGGCGGCATCAGGCGCTCGGGCTGCAGCTTCTCGCAGCCCAGGCTCACCAGCATCACYTCGCCGCCGAAGTTCGGATTGAGGCTGATGTTGCGCAGCGTGCGGATCGGCACGAYGGCGTCCGGCGCATCGATGGCCACACCGCAGCCGTAGGTGTGCTCCAGCGCCACCACGTCATCGACGTTCGGGTATTTCGGAAGCAGCTCAGCCTTGATGCGCTGCACCGCGAAGTCCGTCACGCCCGCCACGCACTGCACGGTCTGCGTGATCGCCAGGATGTTGCGGGTGCCGACGGAGCCGTCCGGATTGCGATAGCCCTCGAAGGTGTAGCCCTCCAGCGGAGGCATCTCGGGCGGCTTGACCGTCGCGATGGGCAGGCCCGTGAGCTCTCGCGCGGCCGGCATCCTGAGCAGCCGCTCGTGCACCCAGCTGCCTGCGGGGATGTCCTTGAGCGCATAGCCGATGGTGACGTTGTAGCGGCGCACTTCGCCGCCTTCGGGGATGTCCACCAGGGCTACCTTGTGCGCCTGCGGGACCTTGTCGGCCAGCGTGAGGCCCGAGGGGAACACGGTGCCGGCGGGCAGGCCGCCGTCGTTGGCCACGATCGCGACGTTGTCACGATCGTGCATGGTGATGTAGAGGGGCTTCGTCATGTTGCCCGAGTTGCTCAGGTCGCTCACTTGGCCATCGCTCCTGCGCCCACGGGCGCCCAACGGGCGGTAGGTGTCCGATCGCCGCTTCGAGCCAGCAGGCACACGACCACTGCCGCGATGATGTCGAAGACCGCGAGCACGACGAAGAGCGGGCTGTAGCCGATTTGCGTGACGAGCACGCCGAACAACGCCGTGAACGCGGCAGCGCCCAGGTAGCCCGCCATACCGCCCATCCCCGTCGCCGTGGCAACCTCGTTCTTCCCGAACATGTCGGAGGTGATTGAATACAGCGCGCCCGAGAGCGTCTGGTGCGCGAAGCCGCCGATGCACAGCAGCGCGATCGCCATGTAGGGGCTCTCGACGAAGCCGACGCTGGCCGGGCCGATCATGAACAGCGCGCCGACGACGAAGACCATCTTGCGCGACGTGAACAGCGACACGCCGAAGTACTTGTGGAACAGCGGACTGAGATAGCCGCCCAGCACGCAGCCGATGTCCGCCGCGAGGAAAGGCATCCACGCGAACATCGCCACTTCCTTCAGGTTCATGTGCCGCTCGGTCATCATGTAGAGCGGAATCCATGCATTGAAGGTCTGCCAGGCCGGCTCGGAGAGGATGCGCGGAATGCCGATGGCCCAGAAGTCGCGGCTGCGGATCATCTCGGTCCAGCGACGCTTGGTCGCGCCGGCATCGCTGTGCTTGGCTTCCTGGCCGGCGAGGATGTAGTCGCGCTCGGTGTCCGACAGGCGCTTCTGGTCACGCGGATGGCGATACAGCAGCATCCAGACGAAGCTCCAGACGATGCCCAGGCCGCCGACGATCAGGAAAGCCCATTGCCATTGCCCGTGCATCAGCGACCACACCACCAGCGGCGGCGCGAGCAGTGCGCCGATCGACGAGCCGATGTTGAACCAGCCGATTGCAACCGACCGCTCCTTGGCGGGGAACCATTCTGTCGTCGCCTTCACGCCCGCCGGAATGCCGGCCGCTTCGGTGAGCCCCAGCAGTCCGCGAAAGAACGCAAGGCTCTGCCAGTTGGTCGACCAGGCCGCCGCAGCGCAGGCCAGCGACCACGCCAGCGCGAAGAGCCCGAAGCCGAGCTTGGTGCCGATCGTGTCGAGCAGATAGCCCGCGACCGGCTGCATGAATGCATAGCAGAGCTGCCAGGCCACCACGATGTGCGAGTACTGCTCGGTCGTGATGTTCAGGTCTTTCATCAGCGTGGGGGCCGCCACCGAAAGCGTGTTGCGCGCGAGGTAGTTGACGATCAATCCGGCCGAAACCAGAGCGACCATCCACCAGCGAATGCCCTTGATCTTCATTGCGTGTCTCCTTGGTCTTTGCGCGAGTAGTCCAGGCCGACGAAGCTGCCGCCCTGAAAACGTTGGCCCAAGGCATCGAGTGGGTTCGGCCGGGCCAGGATTTCCGCGGCGTACGCCTCCGCGTCTTGCGTGGGCCGAAAGCCCAGGTGTTCGGCGCCGCGGTTGTTCCACCAGCTGCGCTTGTTGGCCGAGACGCCCCACACGACGGTGAACCCCACGTGCTCGGCTTCGATGCAGCGATCGATGAAGTGCAGGAAATCCTCGTGGCCGAACCACGTGCTCAGGTGGCGCGGTTCGGTCGGCCGTTCGAGGCAACTGCCGATGCGCACGCAGACGCTTTCGATGCCGTGCTTGTCCCAGTACATGCGCGCAAGCGCTTCGCCCCAGACCTTGCTCAGCCCGTAGAAACCGTCGGGGCGCAACGCGCAATCGAGGCCGAGATGCTCGGTGACCGGGTACATGCCGATCGCATGGTTGGAGCTCGCGAAGACGACGCGGCGCACTCCCTGCCGGCGCGCACCTTCATAGACCGCGACCAGGGCGCTCAGGTTGTTGTCGATGATCTCGGGCAACGGGCGCTCCACGCTCGTGCCTGCAAGGTGGATCAGCACGTCGACGCCTTCGAGCAGCCGGTCGACCACGGCGCCATCGCGCAGGTCGCCGTGCATCACGTCTTCGCCGTCGACCAGCGGCACGAGCGCCGTGCGGCCGGCGGCGGAGCGCAAGGGGAGCCCTCGGGCGACCAACGCCTTGCGCAGAACGGCGCCGAGCTGGCCGCCGGCGCCGCTCAACGCGATTTTTTTCAACGTAATTTCGGGTGAAGGGGGCATGAAAGTCTCCGTCTACTCATCAGATGTCCGATGACAAGTAGCGACTATGTTCGATCTTCTGGCCGGCTTTTATCAGGGTAAACCCAAGTTTCTGCGGTGGATTTGTAGCTGAATGCTGCCACATGATTGCGAAAACGCGCAACCCATCATTGGATGTCCTACAACAAAGCGACTTGTTGTTGGAAGTGCTAGGACAACCTCCGCACAGTTCTATGATTGGCGCATGCAAGAACCTTCGCCCACCTTTGAGGAAACCTCCGCGGACACCGATCTGCGCGCTGCGTCACTGGCCGGTCGCCGGCCGGGCAAGGGGTTGACGCACGAGCTGGTCGAGGCTCTCGGCGGGCAGCTCAAGAGCCGGGCGATCAAGCCAGGAGACAAGCTGCCGACGGAGGCGGTGATCATGCAAACCTTCGGCGTCAGCCGCGGCGTGGTGCGCGAAGCCTTGTCCCGCCTGCAAGCCGCCGGCATGGTCCAGACGCATCACGGGGTGGGGACCTTCGCCCTCGAAATGGCGGCGCCGGGCCGCTTCCAGTTCGGCAATGCGGCATCCAGCGGCGGCGGCATCTTCGACATGCTGGAGATGCTCGAACTGCGCACCAGCATCGAATCGGAAGCTGCCGGGCTCGCGGCACTGCGCCGAAACGACGAGCATCTTCAGGAGATGCGCAGCGCGCTCGACGACTTCGAAAAGCACCTCGCGACCGTCGGTGAAACGGTTTCGCCCGATTTTCGATTTCACCTCACCATCGCACAGGCCACCGGCAACCACTATTTCGGCGAATTGATGAGCCATCTGGGGCTGGAAGTGATCCCGCGCACGCGCATCTCCTCGTCTTGGCTGAACGTCGAGGAACGCGAACAGCATCTGCAGAAGGTCAATCAGGAGCATCAGGACATCTATGCGGCCATCGAGCGCCGCGATCCCGATGCGGCGCGTGCGGCCATGCGCATCCATCTGGTCAACAGCCGCGAGCGGCAGCGCAAGGCGCACGCAGAACCTTTGCGAGCGAATTCGAGTGCGAGGTCGAACTTGCCCGAGGGCTGAGTCGCGCTCAATGCTCGCCGGCGAACACCTCGGCGAGCGCATAGGGCGCGACCACTTCCAGCTGGTCGAAGCGGCATGCATCGGGCGGCTTGTCGAAACGCCAGCGCATGAAGATGGCGGCGTGGCGGAAGCGCCGTCCCTGCAGATGGTCGTACTTGACTTCGCACACACGCTCGATGCGCAGCGGTTGCCAGCTCAGATCCTTGCCGCTGCTCCATCGGCTCTGCGCCCCAGGCATGCGCTGCACCGCCTGGCCGTTCGGATCGCCCCAGCGCGCCCACGGATGGCCGTCCAGTGTCTTCGGCCGCAATGGCGCCAGTTCCTTGGCGAGTGCGCGTCGCGTCTCCATGCTGAAAGCCGACGTCGAACCGACATGCTGAAGCACGTTGTCGTCGTCGTAGAGGCCCAGCAGCAGTGAGCCGACCGCATCCTCGCCGCTCTTGTGCCAACGAAAACCGGCGACCACGCAATCGGCGCTGCGCACGTGCTTGATCTTCAGCATGGCGCGCTGGCCCTGCCGATACGGGCTGTCCGCCGGCTTGGCGACAACGCCGTCGAGACCGGCCCCTTCGAAAGACTGCAGCCATCCGACGGCCGTGCCGTGCGAAGTGGTCATGGGCGTGAGATGGATGGGCGGTGGCACGTCCATGAGCAGCGCCTCCAGCAGCATCCGACGCTCATCCTGCGGCCGGTCCGATATGTCCGCGCCGTCCACCGCGATCAGGTCGAAGGCGACGAAAGAGGCCGGGGTCTCGTGCGCGAGCCGCTCGATGCGGGACGCAGCCGGGTGAATGCGCTGCTGCAACGCGTCGAAGTCCAGGCCGTTCGTGCCGGCGACGACGATCTCGCCGTCGAGCACGCAGCCCTCGGGGAGCGCACGCGCGAGCGCTTCGAGCAGTTCCGGAAAGTAGCGATCGAGCGGCTTCGTATCGCGGCTCTGAAGGCGCGCCGAGCCGCCTTCCCGAAACACGATCGCGCGGAAGCCATCCCACTTCGGCTCGTAGAGCCAGCCTTCGCCTTCGGGCACTTGCGCCGCAACGGATGCGAGCATCGGTTGCACGCTGCCGAAACGAGGCGCAAATGAATGCTCGGAAGGAAGCTCGGACGCCATGATCGACCCTAGCGCCCGACGCGGAGCGGCTGCTGTAGTCGCAAGCAGACTCAATGCCTCGGCTTCTGTCTCATCCATCACAATCGGCCGGATGTCGACGCGAATCCACGAAATCAAACGACGGCTGCAGGACGCCGGAGCCGGCCCGCTGCACGAACATCGCGTCCTCAGGCTGTGGTCGCACGCGCTGCCGCGCAGCAGCGGAAAACGCCGGCCGGAGAGTTTCTTCCCGTCATCATTGCTTGCGGCGCTGCCTTCCATCGAGGCTGAACTCGCGGGCTTGGCGCGCATTCAGGCCATCCACCCCGGCGCCGATGGTTCAGAACGCCTGCTGGTTGCCTTGGCGGACGGGCAGACCGTCGAAAGCGTGTTGCTGCCCAGAGAGGGTCTGTGCGTGTCCTCGCAGGTCGGATGCGCCGTCGGTTGCCAGTTCTGCATGACCGGTCGCGACGGACTGCTGCGCCAACTCGGGAGCGCGGAGATCATTGCCCAGGTCGCTCTCGCGCGCACCCGCAGGCCGGTGCGCAAGGTGGTGTTCATGGGCATGGGCGAGCCGGCGCACAACCTCGACAACGTGATGGAAGCAATCGATCTGCTCGGCACCGCGGGCAACATCGGGCACAAGAACCTGGTGTTCTCCACGGTGGGCGATCCTCGCGTTTTCGAGCGACTGCAGCAGGGCCGCGTCAAGCCGGCGTTGGCACTGTCGCTGCATACGACCAACGCCGAGTTGCGCAGAAGGCTCCTTCCGCGCGCGCCGAACCTGAGCCCCCAGGAACTGGTTGCCGCCTGCGAGAGTTATGCGCGCGCGACCGGCTATCCGATTCAATACCAGTGGACGCTGTTGGAAGGCATCAACGACAGTGAAGAGGAAATCGAAGGCGTCGTGCGGCTGCTCTCGGGCAAGTACGGCGTGCTCAACATGATTCCCTTCAACGCCGTGGAGGGCGTGGCGTTCAGTCGCCCATCGGGAGAACGCTGCAAGGCGATTGCGCGCACGCTGCACGAGCGCGGCATCCTGACGAAGCTGCGCTATTCGGCCGGGCAGGACGTCGACGGCGGCTGCGGGCAGCTGCGGGCGCGCGCAGCCGGCGTGCAAGCCGGTGCGCAGGTGAAGTTTCACCGCGCTCCGTCCCTGGAGGCATAAGTGGAGTTCCGAGTCGCCGGAGGCTCGCAAAGGCGATCGGGGTGGCGCGGAATCGGTCACTGCTGCCATCTGGCGCGAAGCCTACTGGCGAATGCGTCTCACGCCTAGCCCAACGTCGGGCGTGCAATTGTTTGAACTCCGTCGTTCAATCGCACGCGCCAAGGTACCCCCACCCGCCATACAGCACCCGTCCCCCCAGATTTCAGGAGACCATTTTGGATGCGACCGCCACTGTTGGAGCTGCCCTCGATATGGCGCGCAGCCGCCTGGCTGGAGCGCCCTCGGTGGCGATCTATGCGGCCAGCGTGATGCAGCTCGAGTACCTGATGGCCGTGCTCGAACGAAAGGTGGCGGTCGACCGTGCCAAGCTGCGCGACATCATGGTCGGGCAATACAGTACGAGAGCGCTTCAACGCTCCGACGCCGTGTTCGCCAACGCGCTGACGGACGCGCAAGGGGTTGCTGCCAGGC
The DNA here is from genome assembly GCF_056397405.1 of Variovorax sp. 05N34. Lineage (NCBI taxonomy): Bacteria > Pseudomonadati > Pseudomonadota > Betaproteobacteria > Burkholderiales > Comamonadaceae > Variovorax > Variovorax sp. 05N34. The sequence continues at coordinate 133,293 of NZ_JBFTNI010000006.1, read as the reverse complement.
TGGCGCAGGGACTCAGGCCCGATTGACCGCGTCAGATTCATGTGGGCCAATGGAGGCAACATGAGACGGCGCCAGTTTGCTTCACTCGTTGGCGGGACTGCGCTCGCATCCCTCCCTGGATTGCCGGCGTTCGCGGGTCCGCTCGCTCGCTGCGGTGCGCTGAACGCGGGAGACGACCAGCTCGTCGATGCCGTGGTGCTGTGCGGGATGGCTGATCAGCTCGCGGTCTCATCCAACATACATGCCGTGCTGGTCGCCCGCGGAGGGAAGCTGGTGTTCGAGAAGTACTTCAGCGGTCCCGATGAGGTCCCCGGTTTCTTTTCTGGCAGCCGGGTCAAGGATGTCGTCTTCGACACCGACACGCTGCATGATCTGAAATCGGTTTCAAAGAGCGTTGCGTCGCTTGCACTCGGGATCGCCATCGATCGCGGATTGATCCGCAGCGTTGACGAACCGATCTTCAGCTTCTTCCCCGAGTACGCGGATTTGCGTTCGCCTGAAAAGGATCGCATCCAACTGGTGCACGTGCTCACCATGACGATGGGCCTTGAGTGGGTGGAGGCGGCTCCAGCCACCGAGGAGAACAACGATGAGTCGCGCATGCGGCGGGCGGCAGATCCCTGTCGCTACGTCCTTGGCCTGGCGTCCACTGCGCCGCCGGGCCAAGAGTTTTTCTACAACACGGGGGCGCTTGCGCTGGTGTCCGCCATTGTTCGGAAGGCGACAGGACAGCCTCTGGACGAATTCGCCCGGGAAGTGTTGTTCGAGCCTCTGGGCATCACGCAGTTTGAGTGGCGCCGCGTCAAGGGGCATACGGATGCCGGAGGTGGATTGCGCCTGCGTCCGCGCGACATGGCGAAGATCGGACAGCTTGTGCTCGCGGGTGGGCGATGGAACGGCCGACAAACCGTCTCCAGGGAATGGATCGAGACCTCGACGTCCCCAAAGGTCAAGACGACGGACGGTCAGAACTATGGGTATCTGTGGTGGCTCGGCCGCGTCCAGACTCCTGCAGGTGGGGTCCATTGGATTGGCGCACTCGGGCGAGGCGGGCAGTCAATCCGCATCGTCCCCGAGCGCGACCTCGTGGTCGTGGTGACGGCAGGCTACTACCAGGACTACAGCCCGGAAGCGTTCAAGTTGCAGTTCGGGGTTTTCAGGGACGTTCTGCGGGCGCTGCCGCCCCCACGCTGATTGCAGGCCGGCGAGCGCAACGGCGAGACCCTCAGCCCGGAATGTTCGGCTCGACCAGTTGGGCCAATGCGATGAGCGATTCCTGCCAGCCGAGGTAGCACATTTCCGGCGGGATCACCTCCGGGATGCCTTCCTGCACCACCGACATTTCGGTGCCACACGATACGGGCGTGAGCGTCACGGTGGTCTTCATGGCGCCGGGCAGGTTCGCATCATCGAAGGTGGCGTCATAGGAAATGCGCTGGCCCGGAACCAGTTCCAGGTATTTGCCGCCGAAAGAGTGGCTGTTGCAGGTGCCGAAGTTGGTGAAGGACATGCGCCAGGCTCCGCCGACCACCGGTTCCATGCTGTGGACCTTGCCGAGGAATCCGAACGGCGGCAGCCAGCGCTCGAAAGCGGCGGGATCGACAAAGGCGCGATAGATGCGCTCGGCCGGCGCGCGCAGGACGCGGTGCAAACGGACAGTGTTGGTACCCATGAATGTTTTCTCCTGAAGTGCAGAGGACGGCCCTCGTTCATACGACGAACGAGCGCGGGGGAAATCGACATGCCACACGCAGTCTACTTGCGACATATGGCATGTCTCGGGCGGAATGGCCTCCGAAATGAACGCTGGATGAACTTTTTCCATTCGCACACCTTCAACTTGTCGGACGACGGCCGATAAAGGAGGAGCTATGGACAAGCCAGAATCAAGACCTTCGCCGGAACTGCTGACCCGCATCCCGAGAGAGAGCGTTCTCCAGGATGATGGGGAGCACATGCTCGTCTCGACGAGAGGCGTGGAGGGCTCGAAGAGCGATGGCCTCCTTCTCCGGCGATGCGATTTTTCGATCGCGGCGCCGCTGGGCTGTGAGTTCCTCGGCCAATACAGGAAGCGGTCGGACGGCTTTTGGCACGCGACCATGCGCACCAGTCCCAGCGGCAATGGCACCTTCGGGCCACCGCAGGCGGCGATCTATGCGACAGAGCTCGACGCGCTGGTCAACCTCTGGGCCAACCGCCGGCATTTTGGTCTGCGCATGCGGGTTTGAGGATGATCTGCCGGGTGCGGCCAGCGCTGCGCGCGCTGCGCGAGATTCGAACAATCATTGCTTGCACTGGCCCAGGCCAATGGGCACCATACCGCTTCACTTTCGAGGACACAGCTTGGCTGAACGAACATCCGCGTCCGGGCGACGCTCCCAGGCGCAACCTATTGTTCTGGTGCTCATGGGAGTCTCGGGCTGCGGCAAGACGACCGTCGCGGCGATACTCGCGGGCCGACTGGGTTGGCCTTTCGAGGAAGGCGATGAACTGCATCCGCCATCGAACGTCGAGAAGATGAAGGCCGGGCATCCGCTCAACGATGAAGATCGCGCGCCCTGGCTGGAGAAGATCGCCGACTGGGTCGATGCGCGCATCGATGCCGGTGAAAACGGCGTCATCACGTGTTCCGCCCTCAAGCGCTCTTATCGCAACGTGATCAACCGCCGGGGCTCGGGCGTGATGTTCGTCTATCTCGCCGGCTCTCGAGAAATGATTGCCACGCGGCTGGCGGCACGCCACGGCCATTTCATGCCGACGAGTCTGCTGGACAGCCAGTTTGCCGATCTGGAGGAGCCTTCGGAGCCAGAGCCGGCGATCCGGATCGACATCGGACCAGCGGCTGCCGTGCTGTCGCAGTCAATCATCGAAACACTCGGCCTGGAATGAATCCGTCCAACGCGCCGACCGGTCAGCGACGCGCGGCGTCGACGACTTCACGGATCGCGTCGGCCACGATCCGCGGCTGCTCAGATGGATGTAGTGGCGGCTGCGGGTCTCGGTGACATGCCTGGCGCCGGGGAAGCGCTTGGCGAGAGCGTCCTGCGCCGAGACTTGCGCCGACCACAGCGCCTCGATGAACTCGGCGGTCACGTTCGGCGGGAAGGCGCCGCTGGCGATGTCTTGGGCGGTGATCGGGGGCTGGTCGGCCGTCAGGATGGTCATCGGCACCTGGCGCACGCCTGGAGCTGAAGTCACCTGCTCGAAAGAAGCCACCGTGGCGACGCGTTCCGGCAGGAGATTGATCGACTCGAGCACGTCGCGCCGTGCCGGCGTGAGGGCGTCGTACAAGCCGGGCGATCGCGTCGCGCGCGGGCAGCCGATGGGCAAGGCCGGCAGCTCAGGCACTGGCGGCGGGCCGCACGCGCACTTCCAGGTGATGGATCGCTTGTCGGTCCTGCACGCGAACGGCCTGCCCTACGAGTTCGACGCCCTCATGCTCACCGGACGCACGCCGCCGCTCGCCCAGGTGCTGCCGTATTTCGACACGCTGGAGCCAATCCCGATCTCGACCGCGGTCACGGGCGAACGGCGCAACGCGCTGCCGCTCGGCGGCGATGTCGTGAGCTTTCCGGCCGCTCCCTGAGGGGCCGCTCGATCCACGCTCGCCCGCTGGGGCTGTCGTTCGTTCGCGCGGCGTGAAGCGATCTAGTTGCTTGCATTGGGAAAGAACAACTGCTCGCCGCCGATCTTGTAGCTTGCAATCACCGATTGCCCGGCCGGCGAGGTCACCCAGTCGACGAACTTCTGTGCGCCCGCGCTGTTGAGCTGCGGGAATTTCGCGGGGCTGACGACCATCACGCCATACTGGTTGAACAGGCGCTTGTCACCTTCGACGAGCACCGCCAGGTCCGCACGGTTCTTGAAGCTCAGCCAGGTGCCACGATCGCTCATCACGTAGGCACCGCTCGATGCAGCGATGTTGAGCGCCGGCCCCATTCCGCAGCCGCATTCCTTGTAGCCAGCCCCCTTCTTGTCGCTGGGCAAAGGCTGGGCAGATGGGGCAATGCCGGTTTGCGCCCACAACCGGCGCTCGGCCGCATCGGTGCCGCTGTTGTCGCCGCGTGAGACGAAGGGTGCGTTGGCCGCGGCGATCTTCTTCAGCGCGGCGACGATGTCCTTGCCCTTCACGCCGGCCGGGTCGTTCTTCGGCCCGACAAGGACGAAGTCGTTGTACATGACAGGCAGGCGCCTGGCTGCAAAACCTTGCGCGACGAATTTCTCTTCGGCCGCCGTGTCGTGTACGAAGAGCACATCGGCATCGCCGCGCTTGGCCATGTCGATCGCCTGGCCGGTGCCGACTGCCACGACCTTGACGTCGATGTTGCTGGCCTGCTTGAACGCTGGCAGCAGATGCGCAAACAAGCCCGACTGCTCTGTCGACGTGGTCGATGCCATCGTGATCGTCTCTGCTTGTGCAGCCAAGGCGCTCGCCGAGATGAGGAGCGCACAAAATATCTTTCTCATACCAACTCTCCTTTGAGGAACAGGGCAGCTTCATCCGGCAAAGGGCCGGCGAAGAATTCATGAACAGGCAGATCGACCACGATGCGACCGTGCTCCAGATAGATGACACGGCTTGCGAGCCGCTTCACCTGCCCCAGGTTGTGGCTGGCGAACACCAGCGTGCGGCCATTGGCGACCGTGCCTATCAATCGCTCGACTTCGCGCTTGGCAGTGGGGTCCAGGCTCGCGGTCGGTTCGTCGAGGAACAACACGTCCGGCTGCAGCACCCATGCGCGCGCGAGCGCCACGCGCTGCTGCTGCCCGCCCGAGAGCGTGCGCGCGTTTCGCCGCGCGAGGTCGGCCAGCCCGACCCGATCGAGGGCGAGGCTTGCCTGGAACTGCGCCTCGCGCCATCGCGTGCCGTGCAGCCAGAGCGGGAGCGCGACGTTGTTGCGGACGCTGGCGCGCAGCAAGTGCGGCCGCTGGAACAACATGGCCTGCGCCCAGCGCTGAACCTTGTTGTCGAATGTGCCCTCGGCATGCGCCACGAGGCCGTGCAGCACGCGCAGCAAGGTGCTCTTGCCGCTGCCGTTCGCGCCGATCAGTGCGACCCGTTCTCCGGAGCGGATCGACAAACTGACCCCGACGAGGGCCGGCACGTGGCCGAAGCGCACGTCGACACCTTGCAGATCGAATAGCTTCACGAGGCCACCTCGATCCGGCGCCGCGCAGATGCATCGAGCGCGCCGCCGTCAATGCGCTCGCGCCAGCCGCGCAATATTGCAATGCCGATGTTGAGCAACAGCACCACTGCCAGCAGCACGAACCCGAGCGCCAGTGCGAGGGGCAGGTCGCCCTTGCTGGTTTCCAGCGCGATGGCTGTGGTCATCACCCGTGTGAAACCGTCGATGTTGCCGCCCACGATCATCACCGCACCGACTTCGGACACCGCACGGCCGAAGGCGGCGATGACCACGGTGACCAGCGCATAGCGCTCGTCCCACACGAGCAGCAGCGCACGCATGAATGAGCCGGCGCCCAGGGAGCGCAACTGCTCGCCGTGAGCGCGATCGGCATCTTCGATGGTCTGGCGGGCGAGGGCGGTGACCACGGGCAGCACGAGGATCGTCTGCGCGATCACCATCGCCTTGAAGCTGAAGAGCCAGCCCAGGAAGCCGAGCGGCCCCGAGCGCGACAGAAGCAGGTAGACGACGAGCCCCACCACCACCGAAGGCAATGCCAGCAGCGTGTTGAGCAGTGTGAGCAACACGCCGCGCCCGGTGAAGCGGGTCACCGCGAGGCAAGCGCCCATCAAGAGGCCGAAGGTGCATCCCGCGAGGCAAGCCGCTGCGCTGACCGCGAGCGAACGACCGACGATGGACAGCAACACAGGGTCTGCCGAAACAACGAGGCTCCCCGCCGCAGCGGCGCTATCTGCAAAGGTGTTCACGCTCGGCTTGCAATTTCGACGCGAAAGCCCAGCCGGCTCAGCGCCTCGCGAGCCGCTGCCGATTGCAGCAGGGTGATGAAGGCTTGCACCGGCGCACGGTCCCTGCGCGCCTTCGGCACGACGAAGTCATAGCGCTCTTCCTGCACCGGGATGAAGCCGAGGCCGTATTGCCGCGCGACAGTGTCGATCGCCAGGCCCCAGTCGGCGCGCTGCTGCGTGACGGCGACCGCCACTGCGTTGTGCGACTTGGTCTGCACGCCATAGCCTGCCGGCCTGGCGCCGTCGAGCAGGCGGTCGATGAGGATGCGCGTTCCGCTGCCGGCGTTTCGATTCACCATCGTGCATCCGGGCTCGTTGGTTGCCGCTGCGATGGCGGCGCCAGCATCACGCCCCTCGAAGCGCGCATCCGACGCACGGTAGACGATGCCTTGCATGCGACCGTATCCGGTGATCAATTCAAGCGCCGGCGTGAGCAGCGGCCGGTTGTAGACACCGGTCGCCGGGTCCATCAGATGAATGCCCGCCAGATCGCATTCGCCGCGCTTGGCGGCCATCAGCCCGCCGGTGCTGCCGACGTTCATGGCCTTGACGCGAAGCCCCTGGCGCGTCAGCTCGCCGATCAGCCAATCCAGCCCGACGCAATGGCTGCCGATGAAGATGAGGTCGGCGGCATCGAGCCCCTGGCTCAGCAACTGCACCTGCACGGGCGCGCCCGCATCGACGATCTCCGTGTGCTGGCCGATGGTGATGAAGCCATCCGCTCCACTGAAGGTGGTGACCGAGCCCGAACCCTTGCCCATCGGATAGGCCGCCATGCCTGCTTCGCTCGGCACCAAGCCGACCAGGAGGTATTCGGTCCGGCCACGCTCGGAATTCACGCGCATGGGCAGCGTGGCCGCCACATGGTTGCGTCGCTCCGGAGGCAGGCCTGCGAAGGCGCGGATCACTGGCGCCAGGAACTCATGGAACGTGAAGACCGCCGAAGTCGGAAACCCCGGCAGGATCACCACAGGCTTGCCCCGCGTGACAGCCAGGCACACCGGCTTGCCAGGCTTGAGCGCGACACCGTGCGCCACCACGCCAGGGTCGCCAAGCGCGGCAACCACCCGATAGGAGAGGTCGCCTTCGCCCTTGGATGTCCCGCCCGAGAACACCACCGCATCGCAATCGAGCCCCCGCATGAGCGCGGCGGATAGCGCAGCCTCGTCGTCCGGAATCACGCCCAGGCGCACGGGCTCGCCACCGAGTTCCTCGACGGCGGCGCTGATGATGGCTGCGTTGGAGTCGTAGACGGCTCCCGTGGGCAATGGCGCGCCGGGCGCAACGATCTCGTTGCCGGTGGAGAAGATGGCGACGCGCGGCTTGCGGTGGGCGCTGACCTTCGCAAGACCGAGCGCCGCGAGCACGCCGATCTCGCGCGAACTCAGAACCTGCCCAGCGCGCAGCACGGTTTCGCCGCGCGCGATGTCGGTGCCGGCGTAGCTGACGTTCTCGCCCGCCGTGGCGACGCGGCGGATCTGCACGCGGCCATCGTCCGCATCGGCATCGGTGTATTCGACCATCACCACCGCATCGGCGCGGCGCGGCAGCATGCCGCCTGTGGCGATCGCCGTCGCCTGGCCGCTTGCCACCTCGTGGCGCGGAACGATGCCCGGCGCCAGCGTCTCTCCGGTGAGCGCCAGCGTGCGCGCCTGCTCCTCCATCGCGCCCCAGGTGTCGGCGGCCTGCACGGCAAAGCCGTCGACGTTCGAACGATCGAAGCCGGGCACGTCGATAGCGGCGATCACGTCTTCGGCGAGCACTCTGCCCAGAGCGTCGGCGAGGGGAATGGTCTCGGAGCCCAGGGGCGAGAGCTTCAGGTGCTCGCGGAAGCGGCGCTCGGCCTCGTCGCGCGTGACGACATCGAGAAATTGCGATTGGGCTTTCACGGGCACTCGTAGAGATGAACAGTGACTTCAGTCCCGGGCCCGAAGCCTTCGCTTTCGGCGGGAGCGACCACGAAGCCATCGGCCCGCGTGGTCGAGCTCAGCATGGACGCGCCGGACAGCGCAAGCGGCTCGATACCCGATGTGCCGATCTTCACGCGGACGTAGTCGACGCGTCCCACTTGCGAGACGATCTTGCGCGCCACGATGGCGCGTGTCTTGGGGTAGGGCCAGTCGGCGGGCCGCCCGCCGAGTCGACGAATCGCGCGGCCGGCGAAGAAGTCGTAGGCACACAGGCACGAGACGGGATTGCCCGGCAGAAGAAACACCAGCGCGTCGCCCACGCGGCCCATGCCCGCCGGGCTCGAAGGCCGCATCGCGATGCCGTGGATCGCCAGTTCGCCCAGTTCGGCCAGAAGGCGCGGCGCATGGTCCTCGGCGCCCACGCTGGAGCCGCCGGAGACGAGCACGACGTCGGCACCCGCCGCTCCCAGCGCCTGTGCAATGACCCGCGGGTCGTCGCCCAATCGCTGATGGGATTCGAGCAGGCCACCGTCGCGCGCGACCAGGCCACGCAAGGTCATCGAGTTGGCGTCGTAGATCTCGCAAGGCCCCTTGGGTTCGCCGGGCGGGCGCACTTCGTTGCCGGTCACCAGCAGTCGCACACGGGGGCGGCGGACCACCTCCAGATGAGCGAAACCGAGCGAGGCGGCCAAGCCTGTGTCCTGCGGCCGCAGACGCCGGCCGGCGACCAGCGCCGTGGTGCCGCACGCAATGTCTTCGCCGATGTGGCCCACGTGCTGGCCCGGGGCGACGGCCCGCGTGATGGTCAGGCGCCCATCCTGTTCGCTCGCGTATTCGGCCGGCACCACGGCATCCAGTCCGTGCGGCACCGGGGCGCCGGTCATGATGCGCAGCGCTGCGCCCGCGGGCACTGCGCCCTCGAAAGGCCGGCCGGGCCATGCATGCCCCACGAGCGCGAACTCCAGCGGGTTGTAGTCGCCGGCGCCTGTGGTGTCGCTGCCGCGCAGCGCATAGCCGTCCATGGCCGCGCGCTCGAACTCGGGCACCGCGATGGGGGCGATCAGGTCACTCAGAAGCACCCGGTCTGTGGCCTCTTCGACCGCCACGGATTCGCCATGCAGCAGCGGCGTATGGGCGTCGATCCAGGCGAGCGCCGCGGGCACCTCCGCGCGCTGCGTGAAGCCGCGCATGCGCACATCGGCGGGGACGGTTCGTTCGGGTGTCGGCATGCGGCCAGTATAGGATTTGGACGCAGCGGCCTCGCGGACGCGGCGCTTGAGAGATGGCCAGCGCTGCGCTTGCGCGAGAGCGGCGGAATTACTTCTTCGGAGCGGGATTGGTCTCGGCCGAGGTCTGGTTCGAACTCGGCGGGGCAGTCGCCGTGGTGGATGGCGAATGCGCGCCCGAGGCTTCGATCGGCTTGGTCTCGCCCGTCGGCGCCGGGGCCACATACGGGCCCGGGTCCACGCAAGGTGGCGTCGTCATCGCCGTCGGCAACGGCTTGCCGGCTGCTTCGGCACTGGCGCGGTACTTTGCTGCGACCCGGTCTTGCGCCTTGCAGAGCTGGTATGCGTCTCTCTTGGTGTTCCACGCCGTGCGGGCGGCTGCTTCCGCTGCCTTGGCCTGGGCTTCGGGCGTGGGTGCCGGCAGCTTGGCGAACGCCGATGACCCAGCCAATGCGAGCGCCAGCGCACATCGTGTCAGTTCGCGCTTCATACGGAGCTTCCTCGCGCGCTCAGCGGCGTCACTGGGGCCGGGCCCGGATCGCCGGGCTTCGGCGTGCGCTGCGCCGGGATCTTGCCCGCCGCGATGTCGTCGTACCAGAGCCGATGGTGCTCGCGCGCCCAGGTCTCGTCGACGTAGCCTTCGCGCATCGCCTTGTAGGCGCCCGTCATGCCCAGCGTGCCGATGTAGATGTGACCCATGATCAGGGCCACCATGCACAGCGTGGCGACTGCATGCACCATGTGCGCGATCTGCATCGCGCCGCGCGTGTAGACGATGCCCGGCAGCAGCTTGTCCAGGAACAGTCCCGAGCCGATGACGATGCTGCCAAGAAAGAGCACGCCGCCCCAGAACACCAGCTTCTCGCCGGCGTTGAAGCGATGCGACGCGGGCTCCTTGCCGCCGAACAGGCCGCCGCCGTGCCGCAGCCAGGTGATGTCCTCCGCGCGCGGCCAGTTGCTTCGAATGAAGATGAAGATCATGAAGATCGTGGTCACGACAAACAGAGGCCCGACAAAGTTGTGCACGGTCTTGAGCACATAGGTGAGATAGCCGAACAGAGATCCGCCAAGCACTGGCAGAAGGAAAAACCTGCCGAATGCCATCACGATGCCCGACAGCGCGAGCGTGACGAACGCGATGGCATTGGACCAATGCACGGCGCGCTCGAAGGGCGTGAAGCGCTCGATCTTGCGGCCGGTCTTCGCACCATGCAGGCGCATCGGGCCGCGCGTGAAGTAGAAGATCGCCAGCGCCAGCAGCGTGACGAAGAGCAGCGCTGCGCCATATGGAATGATCCAGTCGTTGCGCACCTGGCGCCAAGCCTCGCCGGCGTTGGTGAAGCGCGAGCCTGGATACTGCACGAAGCGCTGGATCAGGTTGCCGGCTTCCGGCGCCTCGCTCAGGGGCAGGCTGCTGTAGCCGGTGACGCCCCCGCTTACCTGGCGCCACATCGGCGCGTTGTTGCCGGGCTGTACCCGGTTGCGCTCGCCGTTGGTCTGTGTGAGGTAGTTCGGGTCGGCGCTGGCCTCGGGCTTGACCTCGAAGATGTTCTGACTACGGATGCCGCCTTCTGCTTGCGGCGCCGGCGCAGCAGCCTGTGCCAGCGCCGCCACACCGCACCCCAGCAGCGTGGCTGCCAGCGCCGCGGTCAACGCCTGGCGGATGCGGTCGGTGAAGCTCATGCGCATGCGGCCTCCGGCTCAGTTTTCCTTGGTGTACTCGTTCTGACCGTCGGAGCGAAGCTTGATCTGCTGCTCCCACGCGTTCTTGTCGCCGACCTTCCAACCGGGCGCGGTGAAGGCTGTTGCGGTGTTGGGCTGCGTGCCCGTGCCACTCCAGGGTGTCGCGTCGTACTTCACGCCCTCGGCGTTCGTCTGCGGCTTCTCGGTGCAGGCAGCAAGGAGCGTCGCACTGGACGCAAGCGCGAGGAAGGCCACTGTCGCGGACCTCACTTCTTTTCTCCAGCAGGGGCAGGGGGGTTTCCGGCCTGCTGCGAACCGTAGGCCGTGCCCCAGCCCCAGACCTCGGCGCCTTTGCCGCGATGCAACACGCGAGTGCGAAAAATGTCTGCCACCACGTCACCGTCCCCGGCCAGGAGCGCCTTTGTCGAGCACATCTCGGCGCAGGCGGGCAGCTTGCCTTCGGCCAGGCGGTTGCGGCCGTACTTCTCGAACTCCGCTTCCGAGCCGTTGGCTTCGGGGCCGCCGGCGCAGAAGGTGCACTTGTCCATCTTGCCGCGCGCTCCGAATCTTCCCTCCGACGGAAACTGCGGTGCGCCGAATGGACAGGCATAGGAGCAGTAGCCGCAGCCGATGCACACGTCCTTGTCATGCAGCACCACGCCTTCCTCGGTGCGGTAGAAGCATTGCACGGGGCACACCGCCATGCAGGGCGCGTCGGAGCAATGCATGCAGGCCACCGAGATCGACTTCTCACCCGGCACGCCGTCGTTGAGCGTGACCACGCGGCGGCGGTTCACGCCCCATGGCACCTCGTTCTCGTTCTTGCATGCCGTGACACAGCCGTTGCATTCGATGCAACGCTCGGAATCGCAGACGAACTTCATTCTTGCCATGGCAGCTCCTAGGCTTTCTCGATGTTGCAGATCGTGGTCTTGGTCTCTTGCATCATGGTGACGCTGTCATAGCCGTAGGTGGTTGACGTATTGATCGCCTCGCCACGCACGATCGGCGCCGCGCCGGTCGGGTAGTAGGCGAGCAGGTCCGCGCCCTGCCAGCGGCCCGAGAAGTGGAACGGCATGAACACCGTGTCGGGCCCGACGCGCTCGGTCACCAGGGCCTGGACGTTGAGCTTGGCGCCGGTGGGCGTATGCACCCAGGCACGCTCGCCATTGCGGATGTTCTTCTCGGCCGCGACCTTCGGATGGATCTCGATGAACATCTCCTGCTGCAACTCGGCCAGCCAGGGGTTGGAGCGCGTTTCCTCGCCGCCGCCTTCGTACTCCACGAGCCGCCCCGAAGTCATGATGTAGGGGAACTTCTCGGCCAGCTTGTCGGCAATGTTCTTCTGCTGGATGCTCTTGTAGAGCGTGGGCAGGCGCCAGAACGCCATCTTGTCGTCGTGCGTCGGATACTTCACTGCCAGGTCGGGCCGCGTGCCGTAGAGCGGCTCGCGATGCTGCGGAATCCCGTCCGGAAAGTTCCACACCACCGCTCGCGCCTTCGCATTGCCGAAGGGATGGCAGCCGTGGTTCTTCATGAACACGCGAATCATCCCGCCGGAGTTGTCCGTCTTCCAGTTCTTGCCTTCAGCCTTGGGCTTTTCGGCGTCGGTGAGTTCGTCCCACCAGCCCAGCTTCTTCAGCAGCAGGTGGTCGACCTCGGGGTAGCCCGTGGTGATGTCGGCGCCGAGCGAGCAGGAGCCGTCCTCGGCCAGGAGATTCTTGCCGTCGCGCTCCACGCCGAAGTTCGCGCGGAAGTTGCCGCCGCCATTCATCACGTGCTTGGAGGTGTCATAGAGATTTGGCGAGCCGGGGTGCTTGAGTTCCGGAGTTCCGTAGCAGGGCCACGGCAAGCCGAAGTAGTCGCCTTCGATGTCGTAGCCGTTGACCTTGTCCTTGACGGAGCCCTTGGCCTTGAGGGTGCGCACGTCGAAGGCGCCCATGTTGCGCATGTGGGCCTGAAGCCGCTCGGGGCTCTGGCCCGTGTAGCCGACCGCCCAGCAGGACCTGTTGATCTCGCGCAGGATGTCGTCGGGCAAGGGCTCGTCCATGCCCTTGACCTTCTGCATCTTGTAGTTCTTGCTGAGCTCCTTGCCGAAGCCAAGGCGATCGGCAAACTGCTGCATGATCATCTGATCGCTGCGGCTTTCCCACAGCGGATCGATGACCTTCTCGCGCCACTGCAGCGAACGATTGGAGGCCGTGACGGAGCCGCTGGTCTCGAACTGCGTGCAGGCCGGCAGCAGATAGACCGCGCGGTTCGGGTTCTGGTCCTCGGGCCGGCCCGGCATCGCGGCCATCGCTGCCGTGGCCGATGGGTAGGGGTCGACCACCACCAGCAGGTCGAGCTTGTCCATGGCCCGCTTCATCTCGAGCCCGCGCGTCTGCGAATTGGGCGCATGTCCCCAGTAGAAGACGCCGCGCAGGTTCGAATCCTGGTCGATCAGCTCGTTCTTCTCGAGCACCCCGTCGATCCATCGCGAGACGGTGATGCCTGGCTTGGTCATCATCGCGGGCGATGCGAAGCGGCCTTTGATCCAGTCGTAGTCCACGCCCCAGACCCCGGCGAAGTGCCTCCACGAACCCTCGACCAGACCGTAGTAGCCCGGCAGCGAGTCGGGATTGGGGCCGACATCGGTGGCACCCTGCACGTTGTCGTGGCCGCGGAAGATGTTGGTGCCGCCACCTGCCGTGCCGACATTGCCCAGGGCAAGCTGGAGGATGCAGGAGGCTCGCACGATGGCGTTGCCGATCGTGTGCTGCGTCTGCCCCATGCACCACACGACGGTGCCCGGGCGGTTCTCGTTGAGCAAGGTCGCGATCTTGAGAACCTGGGCTTCGTTGACGCCGCAGGCCTCCTCGACCTTGTCGGGCGTCCACTTGGAGAGAACGTCCGCGCGAACCTCCTCCATCCCGTAGACGCGATCGTTGATGTACTTCTTGTCTTCCCAACCGTTCTTGAAGATGTGGTGCAGGATTCCGAACAGAAACGGAATGTCCGAGCCCGAGCGAATGCGCACGTATTCGTCCGCCTTCGCTGCCGTGCGTGTGAATCGCGGATCGACCACGATCATCTTGCAGCCGTTCTCCTTGGCGTGCAGGATGTGCAGCATGCTGACCGGATGCGCTTCGGCCGCGTTCGAGCCGATGTACATCGCGACCTTCGCATTGCGCATGTCGTTGTACGAGTTGGTCATGGCGCCGTAGCCCCATGTGTTCGCGACACCCGCGACCGTGGTGGAGTGACAGATGCGCGCCTGGTGGTCGCAGTTGTTGCTCCCGAAGAAGCTGACGAACTTGCGCAGCAGGTAGGACTGCTCGTTGCTGTGCTTGCTCGACCCGATCCAGTAGATGGCGTCAGGACCGCTGGCCTTGGTGAGTTCCTTGAGCCTGGCGACGATTTCGTCGAGCGCGGTGTCCCAGCTGATGCGCTCGTACTTGCCGTTGACGAGCTTCATCGGATAGCGCAGCCGGTACTCGCCATGGCCGTGCTCGCGCAATGCCGCACCTTTTGCGCAGTGGGCGCCGAGATTGAGCGGGGAATCGAACACCGGCTCCTGGCGCACCCACACGCCGTTCTCGACCACCGCATCGGAGGCGCAACCGACCGAGCAATGCGAACAGACCGTGCGCTTGACTTCGATCTTGCCGGCACCGAGCCCCACAGGCGTGGCGTCGGCGGCCTGCGCCTTGCGCATGAGCGTGAGTTGGCCGGCGGCCACGCCGACCCCGACGCCGAGGCCCGAGCGCCGCAGGAAGGCGCGCCTGTCCATGGTCGGCAAGGCGTTCGCGAGACCGCGCCGAAGACTGTCGACGAACGGCGAGACGGCTGCAGACCCACCGGCGGCGCTTCGACCGGGATTGCCTGGAGCTTTTCTTGTCAGCAGCATCGGGAGTTCCTCAGGCAGACGCGGTCTTGTAGTACCGCTTGACGTGCTCGCTAAGGGAATACCCGCCTCCCTTTTCGGGGGCAGGCGGCAGGGCTGAAGGAGCGACCGCCGGCGGCGGATCGACGACCTTTGGCAACACGGAGACGGCCGTGACGGCGGCGCCAAGGGACGCACCGCCAAGGAAGAATTTCCGACGGGATGCCGGCTTGGGGCCGGCGCACTGGCTGTCCTGCATATTGACTCCAGGAGTGGCTAGAGTTAACGAGACGTCGAATCCGCTACTTGTCCTGAAATGCTAGTCCAGGCCGCAGCCGTGGGCAACCGCGTATTCCGCTAGCTCCAGTTCAGCACGACCTTGTTTCAGGCCAGCATGTCGAAAGCCTGCGTCTCCACTTCCGCGAACGCGCGCGTGAAGGCAGCGAGCACCGCGTAGAACCGCGCCTTCGGATGCTGAGACACTCTCTCGCACAAAGCCGGCAGCCACGGCTGGATGTGCTTTGCAAACATGGCCTGCTGCTGGGTCAGGTTCGCGACCTCAACGTCGTCCTCGGCGATCAGGTAGCGCATCACTTCGAACAGGCAGGCGATATGGTCTTCGGTTTCGGAGATGGTCTCGGCACGCGTGAGGCCCAGCCGATCAAGATCGTTGCGCAGCTGCACGAGTGGCTTGTCGTTGAGAAAGCCACTCATGTAGTGCGAGCCGAAAAGGTCGATCTCGGGCTTGCCGAGGCCGCCGAAGAGCGCGTCGTATTCGTCGTGCGCGGCGGCGGCGCTGGTGTCGCTCGCGATGCCCACGAGTCGGCGCCACGGTTCTTCGAGAAAGGCACCAGTGGCGGGCGCTTCCGTTGGTGCAACCCGGAAGGCATCGAGCAGCTCGGCGTCCGGTGGCGCATACCAGAGCCGCGCCAGCAGGCCGTAGAGCTCGGCGCGTGCGATCTCCTCGTCCAGTGCCGAGGACGTGGGAAGCTGGTGGCTCATAAAGGCGCGATCTTCACTTCGTCGGTGGCGCTGTAGATGTCGATGACCCGACAGTCGCTGCACATCTTGAGGCGCTCGATCGCTTCACCCTGGAACATCGCATGGCCAGCCAGTCTGCCGAGCATGGCCTCGATCGCCTTTTGCGTGCCGAAGGGCTTGCCGCAGCGGATGCAAGCCCAAGGCTTTGCCTCGTTCAGAAGCACCGACTGCTTGCGCTCGGGCGAAGCCAGCAAGCGTGGCACGAGCGAGATCGCGTCCTCGGGACAGGTCGTCGCGCACAGGCCGCACTGAACGCAGTTCTTCTCGATGAAGCGCAGCTGTGGCGCACTCTGGCTGTCCTGCAATGCGCCGGCAGGACAGGCGCTGACGCAGGCGAGGCAAAGGGTGCACTTTTCCTTGTCGACCGCGACGGCGCCAAGCGGAGAGCCCGCGGGCAGCGCGACCGCCAACGATGCTTCGGCCTGCGCTGCCAAGGCGGGCGCTGCGCTCATCAGGTGATCGAGCGCCATCTCGAGCCGGTTGCGCTTGTCGGCTCCTGCCGTGAAACGGGCCGCGATGGCGGGCACGCGCTGCGCCGTCGTGCTCAAACCCGCAAGCGCGGCATCCAGCACGGCCGTCGAGTTCGTGTCGACCACGTGAAAATGCGTGCCGGAGTAGCCCAGGCCCCGCAACAGCGCCTGTGCGATTTCCATCTGCTTCTTGAGCGCCGTCACGTACTGTGGCGCTTCTTCGCCGGTGCTCAGCGCAATCACCTGAGAGGCGCCAAAAGCGATGGCACCGAGCCAAAGGTCGACGCCCGTGCTCGCCACATGGAAGAGGCCCACCGGAATCACCCGCGCCGGCAGGCCCTGCGCCTTGCCAAGTTGCGCCTGCCTTCCGAGCTGTTCGACCAGTGTCTGCCCGCCCTCCTGGCTGTGCAGCAGCAGTGCCGCATCGCGGCCACCCGACGCGCCGTAGGTCGCCAGCAGCGTGCGCAGCTTGAGCCCCTGGTCGGACGCACGCGGATAGGTGTAGCCCAGTGCCCCCGTGGGGCACACGGTGGTGCAGGCGCCGCACCCGATGCACAGGCTCGGGTTGACCACGATGCGCTGCCGGTCCTTCTCGCTGCTGATGGCATGGGCCGAGCACACTTCGACGCAGGCGTTGCAGCCGACCACCTCGTTGCGGCTGTGCGCGCAAAGACTCTGCCGGTAATCGAAGAACTTCGGCTTTTCGAACTCCCCGACCATCTCGCGCAGGCGCAGCAGCGTCTGCAGGCCTTCGGCATGCGCGACTCCGCCTGGCAGGTGAAAGTAGCCCTGCGGCGGCGCGTGCCAGTCGATGCGCGGCTCAGTGCCGAGATCGAGCACCAGGTCGAAGGCCGCGTCGAGCACCTGCGGCTCGCGACTGAAATCGATCGCACCAGCGACGGTGCAGGCGCGCTCGCAATCCCGGTGCGATGTGCACTTGGCGTTGTCGACCTGGTAGTCCAGCCCGATCGCCTGTTCCGGGCAGGCGGCAACGCAGGCGTTGCAGCGGGTGCACAGGTCGAGGTCGATCGCGTTGTCGCGCGTCCAGCGAAGCGTGAACGCGCCGAGCCAGCCCGTGAGCGAGTCGATATGCCCTGCGATCACGGGCCAACGGCGTTCCTGCGCGCCGCCAAGTACGCCGGGACCCTGCGCCAGGAGAGTCACTTCGAGCGTGTCGCCGACCAGCGTTGCCGCACGCTCGGCCGCATCGAGTGCGCCGATGATCAGCAGCCGCCCATGGCTCGTGTAGCCCACGGTCGCGACGGGCTCGGGCTCAGGCAGCGCGGCCGCTGCCAGCAGCGCCGCGATCTTGGGCATTGCATGTTTCGCGTCGCGGCTCCAGCCGCCGGTTTCGCGAATGTTGACGAAGCGGATCGGCGAGACAGCGTCGGGCGTGCTCGTGGCGAGCTCGCCGAACAGCCGCTTTTCCTGGGTGCAGGCGACCACCACGTCGTCGCCGGACTGGATCGCGCGCTGGAAGGACGGCGCTTCGCGGCGGCACAGCGCCGAGTGCAAGGGAAGCGTTTCAGCCAGCGCCGTTCCGAGGGTTTTGGCCTCGAGTGGCATCGTCTGGTTGCAGTCGCAGATCAGCGTGGTCGTCATCGCTCTCTTGGCTGGCCGGCTGCGCTTCGGCAACCGGCGGGCTTGGAATTTCACCGGAATCCCGAGACTGTGCCACGTCCTCTTCCTCCGTGGTCCTAGGGGGTTCCGCGGGGGGCGGCTCGCGCACTTCGTCGAAAAGCTTCAGGAAGCTGGCGCTCGCCATTTGGCGCAGGACGCTGTCGGGCAGCGGCATGGGCTTCGAATAGTCGTCGACGTAGGTGTCGAGGCCGTCCATTGTGTTGAAGTGGGGATCGGAGAAAAGCTTTTTGAAGGCCGCATTCCTGACCTCGGGCGCGACCTCTTTGGCCACGAAGGGCCTGTAGTCCGATTCGACACCCAGCCCCTGCACATCCACGAGGGTGAGCGCCGGTGTCGCCGGAGGTTTTTCGCCTTCGGCTTCGGGCCCGGAGGCTGGGGCGGAAGCGGCCGGCGCACTCGCAGCCGCTGTCACCGGAGCGGGCGCCAGCGCGGGCACCGGCACGGGTGCTTCTTCCGGTGCTGTCTTTCCGACCCGCATCTCCTGCTTGCGCCGCGACCATCGCCCCATGAAGCCTTCAGACATCGCCAGCCCCCCGTCCGCGCCTCTTTTCAGTGGTCACGCTCGCGGCATTGCCGAAGCGGTCCACCAGCGGCCGGAAGCTCTCGGGCCGCCGACGGCGCTTGGGCTCGATCACGTAGTGCGCGTCGACGAACGCGCGCAGCCAGTCGATCACCTCCGGCGGCGCCGGCACCTGCTCGACCGTTTCCTGCGCGTCCAGCCAGCGACCGGCTTCGTAGTAGCTCAAGGTCACGACGACCGGGCGGGGGATTGGCTCAGGGCCGAGCGTCGCCTCCTCGTCCATGCGCCAGAGAACGAACCAACACGGGGCCGGCGCGGTGGCGTTCAGATGGTAGCCCTCGGCTTCGTCTCGAAACAGCTCGACCTTGAAGCCGGGGTGCAGCCAATGCTGCTCGCCGCTCTCGCAGTGCAGCATGCGCGGCTCGGTGCCGAAACCCGGCTCGTCGGGCATCACGCGCTCGAGGCGCCAGCGCCACTGCTGCCAGCGGCTGGAGGGGCCATGCAGGCGCTCGCGGCGCATGACGACGGCCACGTCGAGCGTTGGGCGACCGGCGCCATCGGGCGCTGGAGTTCCGGACGAGGGCATGAAGTGAACAATAGCCGATGCTGATGGTTGCCGTCATTCATTCCTTGAATCGGCCTATTGCGCAATCGTATTTGACCCAGCGGGCGCGCTCGACGACAGTCCGCACCACGCAAAAAGGGCATCGCATGCCCAGGCATCGACAGCGAACGTATCACTGTCAGCCTGGGCTTGAGCCATCGATAACAATCAAGCCGATACAGCAGGAACGACCCACCCTATGAATCACCCAGGTCAGCGCAACGAGGTCAAGGCGGTGGCAATCGCGTCGGCCGAAGATCTTCGCCAGCGCATTCGCAGCAAGAGCAAGCTCAAAGGCCGTCAGCCCGATGAGGTTTCGATTGCCGAAGTCCGCGCCCTCATCGGCGAGCGCCCCGCGGAAGGCCATCGCCGCGACTTGCTGATCGAGAACCTGCACAAGATCAACGATGCGTGGCGGGGCCTGCAAGAGCGGCACATGGTGGCCCTGGCCAAGGAGATGAACATCCCGATGGCCGAGGTCTACGAAGTGGCAACCTTCTATCACCACTTCGATGTCGTTCGAGCCGGCGACCAGGCCGCGACATTGACCGTGCGTGTGTGCGACAGCCTGGCGTGCGAGCTGGGCGGTGCGCAGGACTTGCTGGCAAGGCTGCCTTCAATCCTTGGCAGCGAAGTGCGTGTGATTGCCGCGCCTTGCATCGGTCGGTGCGAGCAGGCGCCCGCCGTCGCGGTGCATCAGACGGCTGTGCCACTGGCGACTGTGGAAAAGGTCGCGCAGGCTGTCGAGGTGGAACGCAAGAGGTCCGCCGCAGACATGCCCGCACGCCCTGGACACTCTTCTCCGATGCCCTTCGACGTCGCGTCCTTCGCTGAAAAGAGCGTTTCGCCTCCAGTCGCCCAAGTCGAAGCGACACCCCCGGCGACCGGCTACGCAACCTACCGTGCGAACGGCGGCTATGCGCTCGCGGCAGCAGTCGCCAGCGGAACGAAGGCGCACGAGTCCATCATCAAGGCCATGGAAGATTCGGGCCTGCGCGGCCTCGGCGGCGCGGGCTTTCCGGCGGGCCGCAAATGGCGCATCGTCCGCGACCAGCCGGCACCGCGACTGATGGCAGTGAACATCGACGAAGGCGAGCCGGGCACCTTCAAGGACCGAACCTATCTCGAGCGCGACCCCCACCGCTTTCTCGAAGGCCTGGTGATTGCGGCGCAGGTGGTGGGCACCGACGTTTGCTACGTGTACCTGCGTGACGAATACCACGACTGCCGCGCACTGCTGCAGTCCGAGCTGGACAAGCTCTATGCGGACCCGCCCTGCACGCTGCCGCGGATCGAGCTTCGGCGCGGCGCTGGCGCCTACATCTGCGGCGAGGAGTCCGCGATGATCGAAAGCATCGAAGGCAAGCGCGGAGAGCCTCGCATGCGGCCTCCTTACATCGCGCAGGTCGGCCTTTTCGGTCGCCCGACGCTGGAGCACAACTTCGAAACGCTCTACTGGGTGCGTGACATCGTGGAGAAGGGGCCGCAGTGGTTTTCGGGCTTCGGCCGCAACGGACGCAAGGGACTGCGATCGTTCAGCGTGAGCGGCCGTGTCGCGGAGCCCGGCGTCAAGCTGGCTCCCGCAGGCATCACGGTGCGCGAGCTGATCGACGAATACTGCGGCGGCATGTTGCCCGGCCATGAGTTCTATGCGTACCTGCCGGGCGGCGCCTCAGGCGGCATCCTGCCGGCCTCGATGGGCGACGTGCCGCTTGACTTCGACACCCTGCAGCCGCACGGCTGCTTCATCGGTTCGGCCGCTGTCATGGTCCTCGGTCACCAGGACAAGGCGCGTGACGCGGCACTGAACGTCATGCGCTTCTTCGAGCATGAAAGCTGCGGCCAATGCACGCCGTGCCGCGTCGGTACAGGCAAGGCCGCGGCCCTGATGCAGGCACCCGTTTGGGACAACGTCACGCTCGAAGATCTGAGCCAGGTCATGGGCGATGCATCCATCTGCGGACTGGGCCAGGCGGCGCCGAACCCGATCCGCTGCGTGCAGAAATACTTCCCGCAGGAAGTCGGCGAAAAGGGCACGCCGCCCTTCGTTCCGCCACCGAAGAACCCCGCGGCAACCGAACAAGGGAAAGCAGCATGAACGCCCCGGCACGCATCGCGGAATTGACGCCGCAAACCGTGGAGTTTCAGCTCGACGGGCAAACCATTCAGGCCTTCGAAGGCGAAACGATCCTCGCGGCCGGCGCCCGGCACGGCGTCGACATCCCGCGCCTTTGCTTCAAGGACGGCTACCGCCCCGACGGCAACTGCCGGGCCTGTGTCGTCGAGGTCAAGGGCGAACGCACGCTCGCGGCGAGTTGCTGCCGCAACGTCACGGCTGGCATGGAAGTGCAATCGACCAGCGAACGTGCACGCAAGAGCCAGAAGATGGTCGTGGAGATGCTGCTGTCCGACATGCCCGACCAAGGCTACAAGTGGGTCGGCGACGATGAATCGCAGCAGCACGGCGAACTCAGCGCCTGGGCCAGCAAGCTGGGAATCCAGGTGCGCCCCGAACTCAGGGCCCTGAGGCGGGAGCAGCCGGCGTCGGACGTCAGCCATCCCGCGATGGCGGTGAACCTGGACGCCTGCATCCAGTGCAATCGCTGCGTGCGTGCATGCCGCGAAGAGCAGGTCAACGACGTGATCGGCTATGCCTTGCGCGGCGAAGCGAGCAAGATCGTGTTCGACCTGGACGACCCGATGGGGGCGAGCACGTGCGTGGCTTGCGGGGAATGCGTTCAAGCCTGCCCGACCGGCGCGCTGATGCCCAAGTCGCACATCGGGCCGCAGGCGGTGGACCGCAAGGTCGATTCGGTCTGCCCGTTCTGCGGCGTTGGCTGCCTCATCACCTACAACGTCAAGGACGAGAAGATCGTCAGCGTCGATGGCCGCGACGGCCCGGCCAACCACAGCCGCCTGTGCGTGAAGGGTCGCTTCGGCTATGACTACGTCGACCACCCGCAGCGCCTGACCAAGCCGCTGATTCGCAAGCCCGGCTTCCCCAAGGACGAAACGGACGCACCGCGGCCCGGCCACTGGAGCGAAGCCTTTCGCGAAGCAAGCTGGGAAGAAGCGCTCGCCTACGCATCGGGCGAACTGGTTCGGCTGCGCGACACGCATGGCAAGAAGTCGCTGGCCGGTTTCGGCTCGGCCAAGGGCAGCAACGAAGAGGCGTACTTGTTCCAGAAGCTGGTCCGCACCGGCTTCGGCAGCAACAACGTGGACCACTGCACGCGCCTATGCCATGCATCGAGCGTCGCGGCATTGCTGGAGGGCGTGGGCTCGGGCGCGGTGAGCAATCAGGTCAACGATATCGAGCACTCGGACATGGTGATCGTGATCGGGTCGAATCCGACGGCCAATCATCCGGTCGCCGCGACCTGGATGAAGAACGCGGCGAAACGGGGCACGAAGATCGTCCTCGCCGATCCACGCATCACCGACATCGGCAAGCACGCATGGCGCACGCTGCAGTTCAAGGCCGACACCGATGTCGCCATGCTGAACGCGCTGATCCACGTGATCATCGAAGAGGGCCTGACGGACGAGCAGTTCGTTCGCGAGCGCGCGAACAACTTCGAAGCGCTGCGCGAGAACGTCAAGGGATACAGCCCTGAGGCGATGGAGCCCATCTGCGGCATTCCTGCGCAGACTTTGCGCGAAGTGGCTCGCGAGTTTGCCAAGGCCAAGGGTGCCATGATCTTGTGGGGCATGGGCATCAGCCAGCACGTGCATGGCACCGACAACGCGCGCTGCCTGATCGCGCTGGTCACCGTTGCGGGGCAGATCGGCAAGCCGGGCTCCGGCTTGCACCCTTTGCGCGGACAGAACAACGTGCAGGGCGCCAGCGATGCCGGCCTGATCCCGATGATGTTCCCCAACTACCAGCGCGTCGACAACGCCGGCGCGCATGCGTGGTTCGAGGATTTCTGGGGCATGAAGCTCGACGAGAAGCCGGGCTACACCGTCGTCGAAATCATGCACAAGGCATTGGCGCCCGACAGCGATCCCCACAAGATCCGCGGCATGTACATCATGGGTGAGAACCCCGCGATGAGCGACCCCGACCTGAACCACGCGCGGCATGCATTGGCCTCGCTGGAGCACCTGGTGGTGCAGGACATCTTCATGACCGAAACCGCCTGGCTGGCCGACGTGGTGCTGCCCGCAACCGCCTGGCCCGAGAAGACCGGCACCGTGAGCAATACCGACCGCATGGTGCAGCTTGGCAAGCGCGCGCTGAACGCGCCGGGCGAAGCGAAGCCGGACCTGTGGATCATCCAGCAGATCGCGAAGCGCATGGGCCTCACATGGGACTACCCGGGCGAAGAGAGCGGCGTGGCTGCCGTGTATGAAGAAATGCGCCAAGCCATGCATGCGGCCATCAACGGCATCACGTGGGAGCGGCTGCAGCGCGAATCGAGCGTGACCTATCCGTGCCTTTCCGCGGAGGACCCGGGGTCGCCCACGGTGTTCATCGAGAACTTCCCGACAGCGGATGGCCGCGTGACGCTCGTGCCGGCGGACATCATTCCGGCCGATGAGCGTCCGGACGCCGAATATCCATTCGTTCTGATCACGGGCCGTCAGCTGGAGCACTGGCATACGGGCAGCATGACCCGCCGCGCGACAGTGCTCGATGCGCTGGAGCCGATGGCCACCGCGTCCATGAATGGCAGTGACCTGGCTGCCATGGACCTGGCACCGGGCGACGTCATCACCGTGCAGTCGCGCCGCGGCGAGGTGGCGATCCACATCCGCCGCGATGACGGCACGCCGCACGGCGCGGTCTTCATGCCCTTTGCCTACTACGAAGCGGCGGCCAACCTGATGACCAATGCGGCGCTGGACCCCTTCGGCAAGATTCCGGAGTTCAAGTATTGCGCGGTGCGCATCCAGCGCGGCGGCGAGCCGAAACCGGCGGCAGGCTACGGCACGGGATCGATCAACCCGAGGACGAACGAGCCCGTGCTCCCATGACCGATCAGCAATGCGCGTCGGCCGGCGAACTCGACGAACTCGAGGCCGAGGACGAAGCGCCCTCGGCCTTCGAAGCCGTCTCGCTTCCGAGGCAGGCAGACGCGCCTCGCATGAGCCAGGCGAGCGCCGCGCTGCTGCGCCGCATCGAGATCGTCGACCAGCACGGTGAGCATCGCCCGATTCATATTCCGGCCGAGCGGCCGTTGACGGTCTTCGTCGACAAGCGCGAACTCGTGACGTTGATGACCTTGGGCGCGTCGCCGGAGTTGCTGGTGCTCGGCTACCTGCTCAATCAGAACCTCATAGAGCGTGCGAGCCAAGTCGAGAGCATCCACGTCGACTGGGAGGTTGGCGCGGCGGCCGTCAAAACGCATGCGGGCGTCAAGGACCTCGGCAAGAAGACCGCGCGACGGGTCGTGACGACAGGGTGTGGGCAAGGCACCGTCTTCGGCGATGCAATGTCGCAGATCGATGCGGTGCGCTTGCCGACCGCGGAAACGGCACGCATCGCCCAGGGCACGTTGCTGCGCATCCTGGAGCTGATGCGATCGCGGAACAGCGTGCATCGGCAGGCGGGTTCGGTGCATGGCTGTGCGCTTTTTCATGGAAGCGACATGCTGGTCTTTGTCGAGGACGTGGGACGTCACAACGCGATCGACACCATCGCCGGGTGGATGGCCATCCACGGCATTTCCGGCGGTGACAAGACCTTCTACACGACCGGTCGCCTGACGAGCGAGATGGTCATGAAGTCGGCCCATATGGGTGTGCCGATCATCGTTTCGCGCAATGGCGTCACGGCCATGGGGCACGAACTGGCAGAAAAGCTGGGCATGACGCTTTTCGGGCGTGCGGCCAATCGCCACTTTCTTTGCTATGTCGGGTCTGAGAGGTTCGATGCCGAACGGATGTAGGCCGGCCGGGACCCTGGCCTTCTACTGAGGCAATACCGGAAGCCGCCGCGCGACGTCCAGGATCTGCTCGCGCTAGGCCGACCGTGAACCGCCGCGCGAAGTGGTTCGCGTGCAGAACGAGATCATTGCCGCGTTGTGCAACGCGCATTCCCATCGGTCGCGCGGGCTCGACAGGGTTGCGCTGCAGCGTCCACAGATGGACGCGATGGAGAGCGCTGATGCTCAGGCGTCCTTGCCGATGACTTCGTAGAAGGCGCGGACCATCCGCGTATCACGCCGCTCGGCAAGGCACATCACGTGAGCGAACGTGCGCACCTGCGCATCGCTGATGCGCACCGCGTGCAGGCCAGGACCGGGCACGTACTCGACTTCCGACACGGCCGCGATGCCAAGGCCCTGCAGCACTGCCTCGCGGATGATCTCGCGGCTCGCTACTTCCATCACCACCTCGGTCTCCACGCGCGCAGTGCGCAGCGCGGACTCGATGGCCTTGCGGGTCGTCGAACCCTGCTCGCGCAGGATGAGCCGCTCGCCTTGCAACTCCGCGGTACGAATGCTGCGCCGATGCGCAAAGCGGTGCTCGGCGTTGCAGAAGATCACCACCGGGTGCTCGGAATAGGGGACCGATACGAAGCGTCGGTCCTTGAGTGCCTGCGCCAGCACGCCGACGTCCGCGGAATAGTTGAGCAGCCGGTCCATCACGTCCTGCGAATTGCCGGTGCTCACCGACACCTTCACGCCGGGGTATTGCTGATTGAACGCAACGAGCATTCGCGTCACATGCGACGGCCCTACGGCCGCCACGCGCAGGTGCCCGCTGCGCAGTTCGCCCGACTCGCGCAGCAACTGCACGGCCTCACTCTCGAGGCTGAAGATCTGGCGGGAGAGGTGCAGCAATCGCTCGCCCATCTCCGTGAGCCGCACGGGTCGACCCGTGCGATGGAACAGTTCAACTTTGTAGAGCGCCTCAAGCTGGCCGACCTGCGTCGTCACGGTCGGTTGGCTGACGTGCAGGCTCTGCGCCGCACCCGTGAAGCTGCCGGTGACGGCCACCGCGTGAAATGAGCGCAATTGTGTCAGCCGCATGAATCCAGCCTTGGTGTTATCCCGGCCGAACTATAGGTTCAGTCAATACATAGGTCAAAAAACTTGAATTGGCTGAATGTGGTGCAAGCGCCGAAAGTGCGGCCATGCGTCACGGATTCGTCATGTGGCGCTACAACAGTGACGGTTCCTCAGTTCCGCATCGGAGACCTCGATGAAATTCACGCGTCGTTCCCTTCTTGCCTGTGCACCTGCCGTGCTGGGCGCTCCCCTTGTCGGTTTGGGTTCAAGCCCCGCGCAAGCCGCCAACGTGCTCACGGTGGGCCTCATCCCTTCCGAAGACTCTCGCGCCATGATCGCAAACAGCCAGGCCATGATGGACATGCTGTCGAAGGCGCTGGGCATGCCGGTCAAGCCCTTCGTGGCCGCCGACTACAACGGCGTCATCGAAGCGCTGCGCTCCAAGCGGCTGGACGTCGCCTACCTGGGCCCGTTCTCGTACGTGATGGGCACGACCGTGGCGCCGATCGAGGCATTTGCGGTCGCCGAGACCAAGAAGGCCGGCCGGACTTCGTATCACTCCTTGATCGTGGCTCGCAAGGACAGCGGCATCAAGACGATCGCCGACCTCAAGGGCAAGACTTTCGCCTTCGTCGATCCGACCTCGACCTCGGGCCACCTGTTCCCGAAGGCGGGGCTGATGAAGGCGGGCTTCAATCCCGACAGCGACTTCGGTCGCGTCATCTTCTCGGGCTCGCACGATTCCAATGCCGTGGCCGTGCAGAACAAGAAGGTCGACGCGGTGGCGATCGCGGACCGCATCCTGGACGCCGCCATCGCGAAGGGGCTCGCCAACCGCGATGACCTTGTGGTGGTGTGGACCTCCGATCCGATCCCCGAATCGCCGACCGTCTGGCGCAAGGACCTCGACCCCGAACTGAAGAAGCGCGTGCAGGCGGCCTTCCTCGAAGTGAAAGACATTCCGTGGTCGGACCAGGGAATGCTCAACGGCTTTCATCCCACCAACGACAAGGCGTACGACATCATCCGCGAGACGGCCAGCATCCTCCACCTCGACCTGAAGGCAATGAAGTGATCGAGATTCGTGGCCTCACGAAGCGCTACGGCGCTTTCGATGCTCTCAAGAGCGTCGACCTCGACGTGAAACCGGGTGAATTCCTGGTGGTGCTCGGCCCTTCGGGCGCGGGCAAGTCGACCCTGCTGCGCTGCATCAACCGGCTCGTCGAGCCCAGCAGCGGTGACGTTCGCATCGACGGCAAGCTCGTCAAGTCCGACGCCGCGAGCCTGCGCCGGCTTCGCTGCCAGGTGGCGATGATCTTTCAGCACTACAACGTGGTGCCTCGCCTGTCGGTGCAGAAGAACGTGCTGACGGGCCGGCTCGGCGCGATGCCTTCGGTGCTGTCGTGGCTCCAGATCTTTCCGCGCAAGGACGTGGAGATCGCGCTCGAATGCCTGCGCCGCGTGGAACTGGAGGACAAGGCGGAACTCCGCACGGACACGCTCTCCGGCGGCCAGAAACAGCGGGTGGGCATTGCGCGCGCGCTGGCGCAGCAGCCGAAGATCATCCTCGCCGATGAGCCCGTTGCGAGCCTCGATCCCAAGACGTCGCGGACGGTGCTCAACTACCTCAAGCAGGCCAGCCGCGAACTGGGCATCTCGGTGGTGTGCAACCTCCACCAGATCGACTATGCCAAGGAGTTTGGCGAGCGCATCCTGGGTGTTTCCGGCGGCCGCATCGTGTTCGAGGGCGGACCGGAACAGCTCACGGGGGATGTCCTGCACCGCATCTATCCGGGCCTTGACGAGAGCGAGTCACGCAACGCGGCGGCGCTCGCGGCGTCGGCACCTGAACCCGTACTGCGCCACCTGGCGCTGGAGGAGGCCTGATCATGCATGTCGGTTCCTACACCTTCCTCGTGTCGCGGCCTGGCGGCAGTCTCGGCTGGGCGCCTCGCATCACAACCGGCGTGGCCATGATGGCCGTGCTCTGGTGGGCGGCCCTGGGCGCGCAGGTCAGCTTCGGCGAACTGGCCAAGGGCTTGCCCTGGATCGGTGACTTCCTCTCGCGCATGCTGCCGCCCAACTGGGCGTTCGTCGAAAAGCTGATCACCCCCGCCATCGAAACGGTGCAGATTGCACTCTGGGGAACGCTGCTGGCCGTGATCCTGGCAGTGCCGGTGTGCTTCTTCGCGGCGCGCAATCTCACGCCGAACGCGGTGGTCTACCAGATCACGCGGCAAGTGTTCAACGTCACGCGTGGCGTCAACGAGATCATCCTGGCGCTTGTGTTCGTGGCCGCGGTCGGGCTGGGTCCGTTCCCGGGCGTGTTGGCCTTGGCCGTCCACGGCGCGGGCATGCTGGGCAAGTTCTTTGCCGAATCCATCGAGGAAATCGATCAGGGGCCCATCGAGGCACTGCGCTCGACGGGCGCGGGGCCGATCCAGACCATCGTCTTTGGCGTGCTGCCGCAAGTCGTCACGGCCTGGATCGCAGTGATCCTCTACCGATTCGAAACCAACCTTCGCCAGGCGACCGTCCTGGGCATGGTCGGCGCGGGGGGCATCGGGTTCGAACTCGTGGGCAGCATGAAGCTGTTTCAGTACCGGGACACGGCCACCTGCATCATCGTGATCATCGCCATGGTGATGGTTGCGGACTACGTCTCCACGCGTCTGCGCGCCTGGATCCAGAAAGGAACCCACTGATGAACTCGCAAGCGGAAGCAATTCAGGTCAACGGGCGGCATTACGCCAAGCCGCGCGCGCCGGTGGTGGTGGTCTGTGTCGATGGCTGCGAGCCCGACTACATCACCCAGGCCATCCAGGCTGGCTCTGCGCCTTACCTGCAGCGCATGCTGGCGCAGGGGAGTTCGCTGATCGGCGATTGCGTGGTGCCGAGCTTCACCAACCCGAACAACGTGTCGATCGTGACGGGCGTGCCTCCGTCGGTCCATGGCATCTGCGGCAATTACTTCTATGACGTCGAAGCGGACCGCGAAGTCATGATGAACGACCCCACCTACCTGCGCGCCCCCACGCTGCTGGCTGCCTTCGGCAAAGCGGGTGCACTGGTGGCGGCAGTGACGGCGAAGGACAAGCTGCGCACCTTGCTGGGCCACGGCCTGAAGGGCATCTGCTTTTCGGCGGAGAAGGCGGACCAGGCCACGATGGCCGAGTGCGGCATCGACAAGGTGCTCGACCTGGTGGGCAGGCCCGTTCCGTCGGTCTACAGCGCCGATCTCAGCGAGTTCGTCTTTGCGGCGGGCGTGCGGCTGCTGGAGACCCGCCGCCCGGACCTGATGTATCTGTCGACCACCGACTATGTGCAGCACAAGTGCGCCCCGGGCACGCCCGAAGCAAATGCCTTCTACGCCATGATGGACGGCTACCTCGCAAGGCTCGATGCCCTGGGCGCCGTCATCGGCCTCACGGCCGACCATGGCATGAGCCCCAAGACGGACGCCGCGGGCAATCCTCGCGTGCTCTACCTCCAGCAGGAACTGGACGCGCAGCTCGGCAATGGCACCACCCGCGTGATCCTGCCCATCACGGACCCCTACGTCGTCCACCACGGCGCCCTGGGTTCGTTTGCGACGGTGTACGTCAACAGCAACGCGCGCGAAGGCGTGCAGGATCTCTTGGCGGCGCTCCCTGGCGTCGAACTGGTGGTGACGCGGGAAGAGGCGGTCAGCCGCTTCGAGCTGGCGGCGGACCGCATCGGCGACCTGGTCGTTATCGGCGATCACCTCACCGTGCTCGGCACGAGTGCCGCCAAGCACGACTTGAGCGGCCTGACGGTKCCCTTGCGTTCCCACGGCGGCATCTCCGAGCAGAAGGTTCCCCTGCTGTTCAACCGGCCCGTTCGGGGCGTGGCATCGCACCGTCGTCTTCGCAACTTCGATGTGTTCGATCTGGCCTTGAATCACACCACCGACTTGAGCTGAACCTTTCCATGTCCAACGAATACTTCAATCCCGTGCGCAGCGTGTACGGGGTAGGGGCCCTGTCGTCCCTGCCGAAGCTGCTGGAGGGCCGCAAGGCCGTCGTCGTGACCTTTCCGGAAGCGCGCCAGCTCGGGCTGGTGGCACGTCTTGAACAGCTGCTCGGACCGGCGCTCGCCGGCGTGATCGACAACGTGCAGCCCAACCCCGACGTCGCCGAGTTGCGCCCGCTCTATGACGCCTTCTGGCGCGACCCTGATAGTGCGGAAGTGCTGGTTGCCGTGGGCGGCGGCAGTGCGATCGACACCGCCAAGGCGCTCATGGTCGGCACGGCCAGTCATCGCTTCGACGAACTGGTCGCGGCGCTCGCGGCAGGCAAGAGCGTCACCCCCGCGCACGTGAAGACGCTGATCGCCGTGCCCACGACCGCTGGCACCGGCAGCGAAGTCACTCCATGGGCCACGGTGTGGGACCGCGGAGCCGGCAAGAAGTACTCGTTGCATCTGCCCGAGACCTGGCCCGACGTCGCGCTGATCGACCCTGCGCTGATGCTGTCCTTGCCGGCGCCGGTGACATTGCAAAGCGGGCTGGACGCGCTCTCGCATGCACTGGAATCGATCTGGAACGTGAATGCGAATCCGCTTTCGGACACCTTTGCCGTGGCGGCCGTGCATGACGTCTTCGATGCCTTGCCGCGGCTGATGGAGAGGCTGGATGACATCGAGCTGCGCGGACGCATGGCGCTCGCCGCGCTCAAGGCCGGCATGGCGTTCTCCAACACACGCACGGCTCTGGCGCATTCGATCTCCTACGAGATGACCTTGCGCTACGGCGTCCCGCACGGCATTGCCTGTTCATTCCCGCTGCCGATGGTGCTGGAGCGCGCCATCGGCCGCCATGCCGGACGGGATGCCGTGCTCCAGCGGGCCTTGGGCCCTCTCGATGATGCACCGCAACGTCTGGCGACATTCATCGAGCGGCTGGGCGTGAAGACCCGCTTTGCCGACTACGGCGTGACGGACGAGCAGGCCGAGCAAATGGTCGCCTTCGCACTGAATGGTGCGCGAGGAAAGAATTTCATCGGCACATCCATGGAGGAGACAGCATGAACGCCATCCTGGAAAGCATCGAGTTTCGCGCCGAGGCGCTGCGCATCGGCGGTGAAAGGATACACACCAGCCGAGCGATCGACGTGCGTAATCCGTTCAACGGCGAACGCGTAGGCAGTGCGCCGATGGCAAGCCTGGAGGACGTGCGCCGCGCGTTCGACATCGCGCATGCCTATGTGCCCACTCTCACGCGCTACGAGCGGTCCGCAATCCTCAATCGCGCCGCTTCGCTCTTGCGCGAACGAACCGAGCAGGCGTCCGATCTCATCACCGCTGAATCGGGCCTGTCGAAGAAAGACAGCATCTACGAGATCGGCCGTGTGGCCGACGTGCTGAACTTCGGCGCCAATGAGGCGTTGCGCGACGATGGGCAGGTGTTCTCGTGCGACCTCACGCCGCACGGTAAGAAGCGCAAGGTGATCACCACGCGCGAGCCGCTGCTGGGCGTGATCACCGCCATCACACCTTTCAACCATCCGATGAACCAGGTCGCGCACAAGGTGGTGCCCGCCGTGGCCACCAACAACCGCATGGTGCTCAAGCCATCGGAGAAGGTGCCGCTGTCGGCCTACTACTTCGCCGACCTGCTCTACGAGGCGGGGCTGCCCCCCGAGATGCTGCAGGTGGTGACGGGCGATCCGCGGGAGATCGCCGACGAGCTTCTCACTCATCGGCACGTGGACCTTGTCACCTTCACCGGCGGCGTTCCCATCGGCAAATACATTGCCGCCAAGGCCGGCTACCGGCGCATCGTGCTCGAACTCGGCGGCAACGATCCTTTGATCGTCATGGACGACGCCGATCTGGACAGGGCGAGCGATCTCGCTGTGCAGGGCTCGTACAAGAACTCGGGCCAGCGCTGCACCGCCGTCAAGCGCATGCTGGTGCACGAGAAAGTCGCCGCGGCCTTCACCGACCTCGTCGTCGAGAAGTCGCGGGCCTGGAGCTACGGCGACCCCATGGATCGGGACAACGACATGGGAACCGTGATCGACGAGCCTGCAGCGCAGCGCTTCGAGCAACTCGTGAACGAGGCAGTGTCGCAAGGCGCTCGACTGCTCGTGGGAAACAAGCGCGAAGGCGCCCTCTATTCACCCACGGTGCTCGATCGGGTGCGGCCGGAGATGACCTTGGTGCGGGAAGAGACCTTCGGGCCGGTGTCGCCCATCATCACCTTTGGCACCATCGACGAAGCGATCGCGATCTCGAACGGCACCGCCTACGGACTTTCGTCGGGCATCTGCACGCATCGGTTCGAGGACGCCACTCGCTTCGCCAGGGAGCTGAAAGTGGGTACCGTCAACCTCTGGGAAGTGCCCGGCTACAGAATCGAGCTGACGCCCTTCGGCGGCATCAAGGACTCTGGCCTGGGCTACAAGGAAGGAGTGCAGGAGGCGATGAAGTCGTTCTGCAACGGCAAGACCTTCACGATGCCTTGGTGACGCACTCACACGTGTGCCATTGCCGGTCGCCGATGCGCCCAGGGCCGCGCCTCTTCGAGTTGCGCGGCCAGGCTGAACAGCAGACCCTCGTCGCCATAGCGCCCCGCGATCTGGCATCCGATCGGTATCTGGTCGTGGGTCCAGTACAGCGGGACTGAAGCCGCGGGCTGCCCCGTCACGTTGAACGGATAGGTGAAGGGAAGGTAGGCGACCATCCTTGCCATCCAGGCGGCCACGTCGCCCGATGCGGTATCGAACCAGCCGATCGGCCGCGGCGTTTGCGCCAGTGTGGGTGTGAGCCAGACATCGAAGCGATCGTGAAAGCCGGCGATGCGCCGCGACTGCCGATGCAGCATCTGCAGGTTGAGCACGTAGTCGCTCGCGCTGAAGCGTCGACCTTCTTCGGCGAGTGCCGCGGTGAGGGGCTCGACAGATCCTGGCGACGGCATCGAGCCGCCGGTGGCTCGGGCGATGTTGGCCATCGTGTTGACGGCGAACACCATTCGGAAGCCGTTCTCGACGGCCTCGGCGTCGTAGTCGGGCGAGGCTTCCTCGACGTGATGGCCGAGCGATTCGCACAGCTTCGCCGCGTCCTGCACCGCTGCTACGCATTCGGCGTCGACGGGCACTCCCGTGGGAGCCCGTACTGCGAACGCGATGCGCAGCCTGCCCGGGGGTTGGCTGGCGCTGTCGAGAAAACGGCGAGGCGGCGGCGCCGCCGCGTACGGGTCGCCCGCCATTGGCCCGGCGAGCGCATCGAGCATGGCGGCGCTGTCGCGCACGCTGCGGCTCACCACGTGCTGATGGGCCAACCCGTTGAGCCCTTCGCCGCCCTCCGGTCCGGCCGTGATGCGCGCGCGCGTGGGCTTGAGGCCGAACAGCCCGCAGCACGACGCCGGAATGCGGATCGAACCACCGCCATCGGTCGCGTGCGCGATTGGCACCATGCCGGCTGCTACGGCCGCGGCCGAACCGCCACTGGAGCCGCCGGGCGACAGGTCCAGCCGCCAGGGGTTGCGCGTCACGCCATAGAGTTGGGATTCCGTCATCGGCGAAAGGCCGAACTCGGGCGAATTGGTCTTGCCGATGATGACCATTCCCGCGCGGCGCATGCGCGCCACGATCTCGCTGTCGGCCGCCGCGATGTTCTGCGCATAGAGCTGCGAGCTCGCGCTGGTCGCCGTGCCCGCGACCGAGGCAACGAGTTCCTTGACGAGCATCGGCACGCCGCGGAAAGGGCCGTCCGGCAATCCCGCCGTGATGGCAGTGCGCGCCGCGTCGTACAGCGGCGTCACGATGGCGTTGAGCGCCGGATTGCGCGCGTCGATGCGCGCGAGGGCCGCATCGAGCAGGTCCTGGGCACTGATGTCGCCCTGCCGCACGAGCGCGGCGAGCGAGAGTCCGTCGTGGGATTCGTAGTCGATCATGGCGTGGGCAGGTTCGCGGCGGGCGGCGGCCATTGCGCGCTCGGCATCGCTTCGGTGGCGGAAAGGTCCATGTCGGCGGCCGCTGCGAATCCGGTGCATGCGAGCGACCCGATCGACACCTGGCCCTCATGAATGCGCAGACGCACGCGGCCGTTCTCGGTGTGATAGAGGTCGGGGTGTACCCGCAGGAATGCCGCCGCCTCGGCGTTCGGGCGCCCCGCAAAGCCATCGAGAAAGTGATGCGCGTTGCGCTCCACATGCGCGATTCCGAGCAGGCTCACGAGCGCCAGGTCCTGCTGGAGCGACACGCCCGGTTGCGTGGTCAGGTCTTCAGCCGACATGAAGTAGCGTTCGCCGTTCGCCGCGTTCCAGGCGCGGCAGCGAGCGAGGTTGAGCACCGACTTGTAGAAGCCCTTGCAGGCTTTGGTCGATACGCCCCGGTAGCCGAGCTCGCGCGCTAGCGGGAAGGCATCGAGGTCGCCGTCCGATTCGTCGATGAGGACTGGCTTGTAGCGCGCCAGCGGGGCCACCGGTGCCGACAGCGCGGCCTGCCGTGCGATGGGTTGCTCAACGAAGAGCGTCGCGGCGCACAGTCGTTCGAGCGCCGGCTCGCTCGCCATGGCCCGCCATAGCTCTGCGGCCGCATCGGCATCGGGGTACTGCTCGTTGCCGTCGAGCGTGACCTGCAGTTCGCCGGGCACCGTGTCGAGCACCGATGCGATGCGTCGAAGCCGATCGAGGTCGGCGTCGAGCTGGCCGGACACCTTGAGCTTGAAATAGCGATGGCGATGCCGCGCGACCACTTCTTGCAGCGTCTCGGGCAAGCCATCGTCGACGCGGCTGCCGGGGAGCTGGTCGGCCGCGACGATCGGATCGAGCAGGCCCACCGTGTGTCGCACATGCAGCGAGGTCGCCGGCTGCAGTTCGCGAAGGAACGACGGCAGCGCGAAGTCGCCAAGATCGGGCGCGACCGCTTGCGTTTCCATGCCCGGCAGGTTGACCTGCATTGCGCGCCAGAAACTCAGGCCTTCGATGCGGCAGAGCGCATCGAGCACCGCTCGGTCGAGCAGCGCGGGGCCGTAGCTGGTGACCAGAGCCGGCAGTGCTTGCGAAGCGCCAGCGTCGAGTAGCGGACGGTAGTGATGCGCGAACAGACCGAACGCCGTCGAAGGCCCGGCCGCAAGGTACGCGTCGCGCGCGAGTTCGAGTGCCCGGCGCAACTGGTGCTGGTTGTCGCTGTCCGACAGGCGCGGGTCCTTGTCGAACCACTTCGCAGACAGGGCCTCGGCGGCGTAGCCCACGCCCTCGCGGCCATCGGCGTGGCGCACGCGCACACGCACGATGGCCTGCCGGCCTTCGGTCACGGTGATGACGCCGAAGCGGAACGGCATGCGCAGCCGGTATGGCGATTCGAACATGTCGACCGCCACAACGTGGAGCCGGGGCGCGGCAGGGTGCATGGCGTTCACCGCGCGCGCTACCAGTGCGGGCCGGCGCGCGTATCGCCGCGCCCGGCGCTGCCCGACAGCTCCGTGTAGATCTCGAACGAGAGCCGTCCCATCTCGCTGGAAGCACGCGACTCGGCGGTGCGGGGACGCGCGATCGGAACGGCATGCACGTTGGCGACGCGCCCGGGGCGCGGTGACATGACGACGACGCGATCCGCAAGGAACACCGCTTCGGGAATCGAATGCGTCACGAAGACGATCGTCTTGCGCTTGCCGTGGTGCGCGGCCTGGTCCTCGCCCCAGATGCGCAGCAGTTCGAGGTTCATGTCGTCGCGCGTCATCGCATCCAGCGCGCCGAAGGGCTCGTCCATCAGCAGGATCGGCGGGTCGAGGATCAGCGCACGGCATAGCGACGCGCGTTGCTGCATGCCCCCGGAAAGCTCGCCTGGCCGTTTGGCAGCGAAGTCGCCCAGCCCCACGAGCTTGAGCAGCTGATGCGCCCGGTCGCGGTACTTGCCGGTATCGAGCCCCGAGAGTTCGGCGGGCAACAGCACGTTGTCGAGCACCGAGCGCCACTTGAGCAGCAGCGCAGCCTGAAACACCATGCCGACCTTCGGGATCGGCCGCTCGACGACGGTGCCGTCGACGCGGATCGCGCCGCTCGTGAGCGGCCGCAGCCCCGCGATCGCCCGCATCAGCGTCGATTTGCCGCAGCCGCTCGGCCCCACGAGTGCGACGAACTCACCCTCGTGGATGGTGAGCGAAATGTCGCGCAGGGCTTCCACCGGGCCGCTCTCGGCGGGGTAGACCATGCCCGCACGATCGACCTCGATGAGGGGCCGGGTTGCGGGCGCATGGGCGAGGTTCGCGGCGGCCATGCCTTCGGCTGCTTCGGCCATGTGCCTCACTTCACGGACAGCGGCATGGCCACCTTGGTGAAGTAATCGGTGGTGTAGACCGCCTTGCAGTCGACCTTCTTCGGCAGGCCCATGTAGGTGTTGACGATGTCGGTCGAGCCGCACATCTTCTTCTCGTCGATGAAGCCGATGCCCGAGTCCGCATAGGTTCGCGTGCGCATCAGCTCGAAGCCGAGGAGCATGTTCGCCTCGATGATGCCGGGGTCGATTTCAGGCACCCGCTTCTTGTAGATCTCGAGCGCTTCCTTGGGGTTCGCCATCACGTCGCGCCAGCCCATGTACGACGCTTCGAGAAAGGCCTTGAGCTGCTTGGGCTTGTCGGCCATCGTCTTCTCGCCCGCCATGATCGCCATCGCGTAGAGATCGAAGCCGTAGTCCGACCAGGCCAGGCGTGCGACCTTGCCCGGCCCGCCCATCGCCTTGTCGTAGAAGGGCAGGCCGGTGGTGTAGTCGGCCACGCCATCCACGCGCTTTTCCGCGATCGCCGCCTGCTTGGCGGTCGGCTCGATATTCACCCAGCTGACCTTGCTCGGATCGATCTTGTTGAGCCGCGCAAAAGCCGGGAAGGCAAGGCGCTGGCTGTCGCCGGCCGGAGCGCCGAGGGTCTTGCCTTCCAGGTCGGCGGGCTTGAGCAGCGGCGTGTCGATGCGGCTGAAGAAGGTCATCGGCGTCTTGTCGAACACCATGCCGACGATCTTCACCTTGGCACCTCGCGACACCGCCGAGATGATCGGCACGGCGTCGGCAAGGCCGGCATCGGCGCGGCCGGTGTCGACCTTGGCGATCGAATCGCCCGAACCCTTGGACGCTTCGATCTTCACATCGAGACCGCGCTGCGCGTAGTAGCCCTTGTCGAGCGCCACCCAGTAGGCCGCGTGATCGCCCACGGCGAACCAGTTGAGCGCGAAGGTGAACTTCTCGAGCGGCTGCGTCTGCGGCTGCGTCTGCGCAAAGGCGGGCGCTGCCAGCAGGGTGACGAGCGCCGCGCAGGCGGCGGCGAGGGGAACGGCGATCCGGGAGGTCATGGTGGCTTCCTTTCGATGTCGTGACGATGATGAAAGACGGGCAGGCATGGATCAGGCGGGCTTGTCCTCGGCCCAGGGCGCGAGCAGGCGGGACAGCACTGCGACGAGGCCGTAGAGGAGGAGGCCGAGAATCGAGATCCACACCAGCGCGGCGAAGGCGGCCGGCGTGTTCATGCTGCTCTGCGTGGTGATGATCACGTAGCCCAGTCCGCGCTGCGAAGCGACGAACTCGCCCACGATCGCGCCGACGACCGCCGAAGTCGCTGTCACCTTGAGAGCGCTCAGGATGTAGGGGTAGGCATTGGGGATGCGGATCTTGAGGAACACCTTCCACTTGGGCGCGCTGAAGACGCGGCCCAGGTCCACGAGGTCCTGGTCGATCTGCGTGAGGCCGACGGCCGTGTTGATGACCACCGGAAAGAAGCCGATGAGCGCGCCGATGAGCATGTTCGGCAAGATGCCGTAGCCGAGCCACATCAGGAACAGGGGCGCGATGGCCACCTTGGGCAGTGTGTTCACGAAGACCAGGAAGGGCGTGAGCGCGCGCGAGATGCCGGCCGACCATGCGATCGCCATTCCGAGCAGCACGCCGGAGAGGCCCGCCAGCAGGAAGGCACCGAGGATCTCGATCGCGGTGATCCACGTGTGGCTGAGCCAGGGGATGTCGCCGCTGGTCATCGCCTGGAGCACCGCGAGCGGGCTCGGCAGCAGGTATTCGCGAATGCCGAACACCGACACCGCCAATTGCCAGAGCACGATGAAGGCCGCGAACAGCCCGAAAGCGGGCAGGTAGTGCAGGAGGGTCTTGCCGAATCGGTTCATGTCAGGGGGACTCGTGCATCTTTCAGGCCAGCCATCGGTCCAGGTGGGCCGCGATGAACTCGTCGTCGGCCAGATCGGCGTGCATCGCCAGCACCCGGTCGATCTCCTCCCGCTGCCCGGGGCTCAGTCCCTCGTTCGGATCGAGGCACCAGATGCCTTCGAGCAGGCCTTGCCGGCGCAGCACCTCGTGGCAACCGGCGATGCAGCCGTGGAAGTTGTGCGCGACGTCGAAGAAGGCGCTGTTGCAGTCGGTGACGCGGCTGTCGAGCGCGAGCATTCTTGCATCCACGGGACGTCCCTGGTCGACGGCCGCTTGGCATTCGGCCAGCAGCTTCACGGCGCCGGAGGTCCACACGGACCAGTGGCCGAGCAGCCCGCCGCGGAAGCGCACCGTCACCGGCGCCCCGTCGCGCATCACGGTAAAAGGCGTCACGAGATCAAGCACGATGTGATCGTCGTTGCCCGTGTAGAGCGTGACGCGCGACTCGGCGCGGGCATCGACGACGCCTCGGACCACGTCGAGCGTGCGGTAGCGGTTGAAGGGCGCGACCTTGATGGCGACCACGTTCTCGATCGCCGCGAAGCGCGCCCAGAAGGCGGCGCTCAGGTCCATGCCGCCGACAGCCGGCTGCAGATAGAAGCCGATCAGCGGGATCTGCTCGGCGACGGCTTCGCAATGTTCGATCAGCGTGTCTTCGCTTTCGCCCTTGAGCGCCGCGAGACTCAGCAGGCCGGCCTGGTAGCCAAGGTCTCGCGCGAGCCGGGCTTCACGCGATGCCTGGGCGGTACGTCCGCAAACGCCGGCCACCATCGCGAGTTCGCGTCCGGGTTCGATCCAGGCGCGCGCGGATTCGGCAGCGAGCCGAAGCACCTCTTCGTAGAGGCCAACCTCACGGATGGCGAACTGCGTCGTGTGCACGCCGACCGCGAGCCCGCCTGCACCGGCGTCGAGGTAATAGCGCGTCAGCGCACGCTGCCGGCGCGCATCGAGCGCGCGGCGCGCGTCGAGTGCCAGCGGATGCGCCGGGATCGCCAGTCCGCGTTGAAGCAACTGGCGGATGTCGGGGGTGAATGGCTTCATGGATTTATCCGAACTCGGGGCCGGCGATCACGAACGACCGATCGTCGACGCACGCGATGCCGTCCGGCAGCGTCGACGCGAGCGCCATGCGCACGAAGGGACGCTGGACGCGCAAGCCGCGTGCGCGCAGGTCATCGGCCAAGGCCGTCCAGCGTGAAGGGAGGTCGAGGAAGACGCGGCCATTGCAATGTGCGAAGGCAGCGTCGAGCAAGGCCGCGGCCTGGTCCATCGTCTGCGCGACCAGGGGGCCGATCTGGAAGGCGCTGCGGCCGCGGCGGGCGATCACGAATCCAATTGCTCCGCGGGCGTCATCGAGCAACATCCACGCGCGGGTGCCGTTGCGTTGCAGGAAGTTGCCAAGCACCGTACGGCGTTCCAAGCCCGAGGCGGCTGTATCGAGTGCGATGATGGTGTCGACGTCACCGGCATCGGCCGGGCGAACGCGCTCATCGTGGCGCGCACTGGGCAGGGCCACGACCTCGCCCTCCCATCGCTCGATGTCGAAGCCCGACTGGAAGCCGAGCCGCCGGTAGACCGGCTCGCCCGCTGGCGTCGCGTCGAGCACCGGAGTGATGCCTTCGTGCTGCAAGTGGTCGATGCAGGCCCCGAGCAGGTGCGTGGCGAGACCGCGATGTCGCCATTCCTTTGCCACCAGCACCATCGAGATCCAGCCCAGCCGCCCATAGCCCAGAGCGGCGGCCGTCGCGACGAGCTGGC
Source organism: Variovorax sp. 05N34 (assembly GCF_056397405.1). NCBI lineage: Bacteria > Pseudomonadati > Pseudomonadota > Betaproteobacteria > Burkholderiales > Comamonadaceae > Variovorax > Variovorax sp. 05N34. The sequence continues at coordinate 93,511 of NZ_JBFTNI010000006.1, read as the reverse complement.
TGTCGGCCGTGCGCCATCCGAGCGCCTTGCCGTGCTGAACGAACAGCTGCCAGTCGTCCGCGGTCTGGTTCCAGCCGGACGCATCCGACAGGGCCATGCCCGCCAGAACGTCGGCCGAGTCGAGCCTGACTTGCGTCAGCGACTCAGAAGGTGCCATCCCGCACCTCGAACTTGGTCGGCTTGTTGAAGCTCTCGCGCTCGTTGCGCACCCAGTCGGCCACCCAATCGAGCATGGCGCCGAGCGGCACGAGCGGATAGCCGAACAGCCGACTGGCTTCGGTGGTGTCGGAAAGAAGCGCCGTCGGAGCCTCCTGCCCGGTGATGTGCACGTCGACGCCGAGCCTTGCCGCGAACTCGTTCGCGAGCCATCGCACGGAAATCGTCTCGGGGCCCGTGCAGTTGATGGGGGAGGGCGGCACCGTGCAGTGGCGCAGCAGGCGCAGCACCTGCGCATTGGCGTCGCCCTGCCAGATGACGTTCACATAGCCCATGCTGACGTCGACCGGCACGCGGCGATGCACCTTCGACGCGATGTCGAACAGCACGCCATAGCGCATATCGATCGCGTAGTTGAGCCTGAAGATGCGCCCCGGCGTGCCATGCCGGATGCTGAAGTACTCGAACATGCGCTCCCGGCCGATGCAGGACTGGGCATAGTCGCCCAGTGGTGCGGGCGGAGTGCGCTCGCTCGCGCCTTGCTGTCCCAGCGGTGTCAGCGGATAGATGTTGCCGGTCGAGAAGCTCACGATGCGGGCTTCGCGGAAGGTGTCGGCCACCAGGGCCGGCACGTGCGTGTTCATGGCCCAGGTGAGTGACTGGTTGTCCTTGGACCCGAACTTGTGACCGGCAGCGAAGACGATGTTCGACACGCGCGGCAAGGCTTCGATGGCCGAACGGTCGAGCAGGTCGCAGGCGATCGTCTCGATGCTCCAGCCTTCCAGGCGATCGCGCACGGCCGGGTCGCTGAAGCGCGCGACGCCGATCACGCGCTTGTGCGGCGCGGCATTCTTCGCGAGGCGCGCGAGCGTGGGGCCCATCTTGCCGGCCACGCCGAGGATCATCAGGTCGCCCTCGACCTGCGCAAGGTCGTCGACCAGCGCCTGGCTCGGTCGCGCCAGGAACTCGTCGAGCGCGTCGACGGATTCGAAGCGCTCTGGCAGGGCGGTGGGATCGAGCAGCGAAGCGGTGCTGCCGGACGGGCTTGGCAATGACGATGTCTGCATGGGATACGACCTCGGACTTCAAACGCGTTGCAGCTTAGGAGGCGCGCGAGGTCGTGTCAACCGTTTGGTTGAAATCTCAGGGAAGACGATGAGTCGACGAGTCGATCGCCTCGCGCCGGATGCGTTCGCTAGGCGCGCAGTCCGGCCATGGCGAAGGACACCACGTGGCGCCGGTATCCGTCCACGGCCTTTGCATCGCCGAGGTCGCGCGCGAAGATGGACGACAGCGTGAGCCGGTTCGAGAAGTAGAAGTACGACATGCCCGCGACGGAGATGTACAGCTCGACCGGGTCCACGCCGCGCCGGAACACCTTGGCGGCGATACCGCGCTTGAGCGTCTGGGCGATCAAGGCGATCAGCGGCGAGTTGGTCTCGCGAATGGCGCGCGAGTCGCGCACGTGCCGCGCGCCGTGGGCGTTCTCGTGGTTCAGCAGGCCGATGAAATCGGGATGCCGCGCCAGGTAGTCGAACGAAAAGCCGATCAGTGCCGCCATCGCCTCGGCCGGCTTCATATCGCCGAGATTCAGCTCGCGTTCGAGCGAACGGATCTCGGTGTAGACCACTTCCAGTGCCGTTCGATAGAGGTCTTCCTTGCTTCCGAAGTAGTAGTAGATGAGCTGCTTGTTGACGCCCGCGCGCGCCGCGATCTCATTGACACGGGCCCCTGCGAGCCCCTTGGCGGCGAACTCGCTGCGTGCCGCGACGAGGATGGCCGTGCGTGCCGCGCTCGAATCGGATTCGGCCTGGTCGGAGGTGGGAGCGGCGCGGCGAGGGGGCATCGGCTGTCAGGTCGGATCGAAGTGCGCGGATTATCCGCGCGCGGGCCAACAAAGCGCGCCATTGCGCCGCCGGTCCAAAAACCGGCTGACCTGTCGATCAGGTCGTCGCTCCGTCGAGCATCTCCAATATCGCCTTGATGGCAGCGCGATATCCACCGGGGCCGAGGCCGGCGATCACGGCCGTTGCCACTGCGGACATGTAGGAGTGGTGGTACATCTCTTCGCGGCGATGGATGTTGGACAGATGGACCTCGATGATCGGACCCGGAAACATCTTGAGCGCGTCCATGATGGCCATCGAAGTGAACGAATAGGCCGCCGGGTTGATGATGATTCCGCTGGCCGTGTCGATGGCTTCGTGAATCCAGTCGATCAACTGCGTCTCGCTGTTGGACTGGTGGAACACCACCGGGACCGCCCCGGCTTCGTCGCGGCACATGGCTTCGATCTCCGCGAGCGTGGTCTTGCCATAGATCGCGGGCTCGCGCTTGCCGAGACGGTTGAGATTCGGACCATTCAGGATGAAGAGCGGTTTCGTCATGGTGAGTACGCTTTCGACGCAGACAGGGAGACAGGCCTACCCCTTGTAGCCCATCAGGCGCGGGAGCCACAGTACCGTTTCGGGGACGAGCGTGAGGATCGCCAGCACGACGATGGCCATGCCGATGAAGGGCGCAGCCTCACGCACCACGACCATCAGCGGCTGCTTGGTCATGTTGGCCACGACAAATAACAGCAAGCCGAACGGCGGGGTCAGCAGGCCGAGCATGATGTTGACCACCACGACCACGCCGAAGTGCACAGGATCGATACCGAGTGCCTTCGCCGCCGGAATCAATATCGGCACGATGATGAGCAGGATGGTGGAACCCTCGAGCAGGCAGCCCAGCGCCAACAGGATTGCATTCACCAGCAGCAGATAGACGAGCGGCGTCAGGTGGAAGGCGCTGATGAACTGCTGCACCGACAGTGGAACTTGCTCGATCGTGACCACGTAGTTGAAGACCAAGGCCCCGGCAATCAGCATGCCGACCGAGGTGGTCGACCGGGCGCTCCCGAGCAACACGTTGTACAGCTGCCGCCATGTCATCGAGCGATAGATGATCGCGGATGCGAGTAGTGCGTAGGCAGCCGCGGCCGCGGCGCCTTCGGTCGGCGTCATGACGCCGCCGTAGATGCCGAACAGCAGCACCACGGGCAACATCAATGCAGGCAACGCGTCAAGGGTGATGCGCGGAATCTCGCGCATCGGCACAGGCGGCTCGACAGGGTAGTTGCGGCGCCTGGCAATGAAGGCGTTGGTGATCATGAAGACCAGGCCCAGCAGAAGCCCCGGGACGACCCCGCCCAGGAAGAGATAGCCGATGGATGTGTCCGACACCAGCGCATAGATCACCATCGGAATCGAAGGCGGAATGATCGGACCGATGACCGCTGCCGACGCGGTAATGGCGCCCGCATAGGCGACCGGATAGCCGTTGCGCGTCATCATGCCGATGATCACCTTGCCGATGCCCACGGCGTCGGCAATTGCCGAGCCGGACATCCCGGCGAAGATGATGTTGGCCACCACGTTGACGTGGCCGAGGCCGCCTCGAAATCGTCCCACGAGCAGGAGGCAGAACTTGAGCAGCCTGTCCGTCAGGCTGCCGCTGTTCATGAGCTCGGCCGCGAGAATGAACAAGGGAACCGCCAGCAGCACATAGCTGTTGAAGAGCCCGTTGAGGATCTGCTCGGCAGCGGTGCCGAGATCGAGCCCCGCAAGGACGAGGTAGAAGATCGAGGCGCCGATCATCGAAAGCCCGATCGGCAGGCCGAGGATGGCCAGCATGACGAGGACGATGATGCACAGGGTGAAGTGGCTGGGCATGCTCATGCCGCGCTGTCCGACATGCTGCCGGCTTCAGGTGGCGCGCCCTTGATGGCCCGCCAGGCAAGCCGGATGTGCTTGAAGATGATGGCCAGCGAGAAGATCACGTAGACGGCGTAGAGGATGTCGAATCGCATGTGCAGGTAGGCGGTGTGCTCGCGCCTCATGAAGGTCACGTAGTTCCAGGTGGCAGGCAGCGATATGACGAAGAGCACGGCGATGGCGATGCTGGACACCGCCGTAAAGGCCCGCTGGGTACCCGGAGAGACCACCCCATAGACGATGTCGAAGCGGATCTCGTCCTGGTCAGAGAGAACGAAAGCCGCGCACCAGAGCACGGCCCACAACCAGCAGAGAACGGTCACCTCGTCGGTCCATCCCAACGGCTGGTTGAGGACATAGCGAAATCCGATCTGGAGCAAAAAAGACACGAACATGAGCGCCATCAGCGCCACGGCAACATCGTTGGCGCGCCTGCGCAGCCACGAACCCGTCGTGCGAAGTCGAGTAAGCATTGTTTGAGTTGATGCCGCACGCCGCGCAGTGCGGCGATGCGGACGTCAAAGGGCGTTGATGCGCTCGAGCGCGCCCTTGGGCCACTCGCTGCCGTACTTGTCGACGTATTTCTTTTGCGCGAAGGTACGGAAGGCAGCCAGGTCCGGGGTGTAGACCTTCTTGCCTTCCTTCTTGAAGTAGTCCTGTACTTCCTTTTCCTGGGCCACGAACTTGGCCGTGTAGTCGTCGATCGCCTTTTCCGCGGCCGCCTGGAATTTCGCCTGCTGCGCCGGCGTCATCGCGTCCCAGATCTTGGTCGTGATCACCATCACGTCGTAACCCAGCACATGCCCGGTGAGCACGAACTGCGTGGTGACTTCGTCGAACTTCATGAGGCGGCTCGCCACCAGCGGGTTGTCYTGGCCGTCGATCGCGCCCGACTGCAGCGCCGTATAAACCTCGGCGTAGGCCACCGGCGTGGGATTGACGCCGATCGACTCGCCCAGAAACTGCCAGTACTCGCCCGGAGGCATGCGCAGCTTGATCCCTGCGAGATCGGCAGGCGTCTTGATTTCCTTGGTCGGCTTGAGGTTCACGTTGCGCGAACCGAAGTACACCGGCGTGATGACCTGGATGCCAAGCTGGTCGCGCGCCATCTTGATGAACTCGCGACCCACATCGCTCTTGAACGTCTTCTTCAAATGATCGACGTCGCGAAACAGGTACGCCGACGTCATGAGTGACCACGCCGGGATCTGTTTGCTGATGTCGGCTGGCGCGAGATTGCACATCTCGAGATTGCCGCGCTGCAGCGCGACCAGTTCCGCTCCCTGCTTGAACAGCGTGTTGCCCCAGTAGGGCTCGAAGTCGTAGCCGTCTTTGATGGCGGCGGCCAGATTTTTGTAGGCCTCCGTGCGCAGATCCTGCTCGGTGAAGGCGGAACTGAAGCGCAGCTTGGTGCGGTTTTGGGCGAATGCCGAGGGCAGGGCGCCCAGCGCCAACGCCGAGGCGCCGGCTGCGAGCGTCGCACGACGCGAAAAGGTCGAACTCATGAAGTCTCCGTTGTATGTGCCCCGAGGGCGACCATTGAGCCGTTGCCGTTCTCGACTGCGATGCGTTCGCGGCGGAGCGGCATTGATATATTATGAAATCGTTGGAGGATTAGCAATGCGTCTGAGGATCAGGGTATTCTCTGATCCCCAACGGCGCAGCTGCAACTGAAACCTGTGCTGAACTTCGATCCTTCCAGGAGCGACCCGTGTTGACCGACCTCTCCCTCGATTCCCCAGACAGTGCCACCGCCAGCGGGATTGCCTATCGCCGCATCCGCTCGGACATCGTGCTGGGCCGGTTGACGCCGGGGCGCCGTTTGCCGCTCGAGCGAATGAAAGAGGCTTACGGCGCCAGCGTCGGCACGCTGCGCGAGCTCTTCAACCGCCTTGCCACCGAAGGCTTGCTCGTGGCCGAAGGGGCGCGCGGTTTCCAGGTCAGTGCGGTCTCCTCAGCCGACCTTCGCGATGTGGCATCGATGCGGCTGCTTCTGGAGAGCCACGGAATCAAGGAATCGTTTCAGCGCGGCGACCTGGAGTGGGAAGGCCGCGTGGTCGCGGCCTATCACAAGCTCGCAACCATGGAAAAGAGAATGGCAGCCAACGAGCCTTCTCCTCCGGAAACCTGGCGCCAGTACGACTGGGCGTTTCACGGCTCGCTCATCTCCGCATGTGGCTCCGCCTTGCTGCTGCAGACCTATGCGTCGATCTGCGACAAGTATCTGCGCTATCAGATGATTGCCGCCGTCTTCCGCGGGGAAGAGGCGGCCGACGAGCACCAGATCCTGCTCGAAAGCGCGCTCGCCAGGGACTGGCAGCGCGCGCAACAGGCCCTGATCACTCATGTCGAGGATTGCGTCACGCAAATGGCATCGGTGCTGGACGCCGCCTGAAACAGATACTTGTGAGGACCGCATGACATCTTCTTCCGGTGGCCCGCTACGCATGGGCATTCTGGGCGCCGCACGCATCGCACGTTTGTTTGTCGAAGCCGTGCGGCCCTCGGCAAAGGTCGTGGTCGCCGCCGTTGCGAGCCGCGACGTGGAGCGCGCTACCGCCTTCGCGCGCGAGCTCGGCATCGGCCGCGTCCATGCAAGCTATGACGCGCTATTCGCCGACGCAGACATCGACGCGGTGTACGTGCCGCTTCCCAACAACCTGCACGCGGAGTGGTCGATCCGGGCCGCCGACGCTGGCAAACACGTCATGTGCGAGAAGCCGCTCGCTGCCAATGCGGCGCAGGCCCGGGCCATGTTCGCGGCCGCCGAGAAGAATGGCGTGTACCTTGTCGAAGCCTATCCGTACCGGGCTCAGCCGCAAACGCTCAAAGTTCGCGAACTCGTCGCGGCAGGCGCCATCGGCCGCATCCAGCTCATCGAGGCGTCGTTCGGATTTCCTTTGACGGACGCTGCCAACATCCGCATGGACCCGAATCTTGCGGGTGGCGCGCTGATGGATGCGGGGTCCTATCCGGTGAGCTTCGTGCGCACCGTGGCAGGTGCCGCGCCGTCGCGCGTGTCCGCGCTGTCGCGCTGGGGCGCGACCGGTGTCGACGTGAGCACAATGGCCACGCTCGAGTATCCGGACGGTCTTCTCGCGCAGATCTCGTGCAGTTTCACCACGGCGCGGCATCGGCATGCGTTCATTGCCGGGGACGCGGGTTCGATCAGCACCACCTACTTCAACGATACCGGGCCCACATTTCCACCGCTTGTGAATGTGCGGCGCGGCAATGGATGGGATGCGGCGCATGAAGTGATCGAAACCGAAGCGCTCCCAGGCTTCCTGGCAGAAGCGGAGTCGTTCCACGATCTCGTGCGCTTCGGCTGGAGCAAATGGACCGGCGCCACGCCCACCGAATCGATCGACATTGCGATGACGCTCGATGCAATTGCGGCCAGCAGTCGCCATGGCGTTCCGGTTGTACTTGACCGATAAGCGGAGGGACAGGAGACATGCCGCTTCTAGGAAATGCAGCGCTGGCCATGTGGTGGGACATGGCGCCCGAAATCAAATCCGAGTTCGAAGACTGGCACTCCCACGAACATTTTCCCGAGCGGCTCGGCGTGCCCGGCTTCCGGCGGGCATCGCGTTGGACGAGTGCCGTCGGGGGCGAAGGCATCTTCGTCATGTATGAGCTCACGTCGTACGCGGTCCTTTCATCGACCGCCTACGTCAGTCATCTGAACACGCCATCGCCGTGGTCCTCGCGGATGATGCCGCACCACAGGAACATGGTGCGCAGCCAGTGCCACGTGCTCGAGTCATCGGGCGCCAGCGCCGCACGGCACGCGTTGACATTGCGTGTCTCGCCACTGGAGGGCCGCGCTGACGACCTGCGCACATTCTTTAGGACACTCTCTGCCGTTCTGGTCCAGAAGCCGGGAATCGTGGGCGCCCATCTATTGCGGCATCAGACGCCGCCCGTTGCCGAAACCACCGAGCAGCGCATTCGCAACTCCGCCGATCGCGTGGCTGACTGGGTGTTCGTGGCCGTTGGCTACGACGCGCTGGTCGTGGAGTCGCTGGTCCATGCCGATGTCGGTGTAGCGGCCTTGCGGGCGTCTGGTGCGGCCGAAGGCGCACTGAGCGGTCTCTACACGCTCTCGCATTCGGCAACGGTCGAGGACGTCGCCGGTTTATTGCGCTGATTGCATCAATAGGTCCAAACAATGCAATTCCGCTGATCTGACCTGCGCCGCACACTTGCTCCCCAGAACTGCTGCCGTTTGGCGCAGTCAACAAGGAGACAACAGTGGACGCACAGCGAGACCAGCTGCGATCGTGGATCGGACGCAAAGAGACGTTCGAAGACAGCATCTACCCCACGCCTGTCATTGCGTTGACAGCGACTCTCGACCATCTCTCGACGCCAGTCATTGCGGGTACTCCGCTTCCGCCACTTTGGCATTGGCTCTATTTCCTGCCGATGCATCGCCAGAGCGATATCGGCGCCGATGGCCATGCCAGGCGCGGCGGGTTCCTTCCGCCCGTTCCTCTGCCTCGGCGCATGTGGGCTGGCGGTCAGTTCGAGTTCCGCTCCCCGATTCGAGTGGGCGACCGCGTGGTGCGCACCTCGACGATCGATGACGTCACAACGAAGGAAGGCCGCACCGGCAAGCTCGTGTTCGTGAAAGTGCGTCACGAGGTACGTTGCAATGACGCACTCGAGCCGGCGCTCGTGGAGTTCCACGACATCGTCTATCGCGAAGCACAGGCTCCGAACGATCTCGTGCCACCACCCCAGGCGGCGCCGGCCGATGCCGCCTGGCGCCGCGAGATCGTGCCGGACGATGTGCTGCTGTTCCGCTACTCGGCGCTGACCTTCAATGGCCACCGAATTCACTACGACCGGCAGTATGTGACGCAGGTCGAGGGCTATCCGGGCCTGATCGTGCACGGTCCGCTGATCGCGACCCTGCTGATGGACCTTCTCCGCCGCGAGTTGCCAGATGCCGACGTGGAGAGCTTCCGCTTCAAGGCCGTGCGTCCGACTTTCGACCTGAACGCTTTTCAAGTCAGCGGCCAGCCCCAGGCCGACGGCAAAACGATTCGTCTATGGGCCTCGGATCACGAAGGCTGGCTGACGATGGACGCCACCGCAGTGCTGCGCTGACCCTCCCACCACATCGTCAAGAGAGAAAGACTCATGCAGCCACTCAAGGGCATCACCGTTGTCACGCTGGAGCATGCGATTGCCGCTCCGTTCGCCACGCGCCAACTGGCGGACCTGGGCGCCCGCGTTATCAAGATCGAACGCCCCGGATCAGGCGACTTCGCCCGCGGCTACGACGAACGCGTTCGCGGCCTGGCGTCCCATTTTGTCTGGACCAATCGCTCCAAGGAAAGCCTCACGCTGGACGTGAAGCACCCTGATGCGGGAGAGGTGCTCGAACGGCTGATCATGGAAAAGGCCGATGTGGTTGTGCAGAATCTGGCGCCAGGTGCTGCAGCACGCCTCGGACTTGGCTACCGCAAGCTCTCCAGCGCCAAGCCAGGATTGATCGTGTGCGACATCTCCGGCTACGGCGACGACCCGCAAAACCCAGGCCCATACCGCGACAAGAAAGCCTATGACCTGTTGATCCAGAGCGAGGCCGGTTTCGTCTCCGTCACCGGTACGCCTGAGGAGCCTTGCAAAGCCGGCCCCTCGATCGCAGACATCGCTGCGGGCATGTATGCCTACAGCAGCATCCTCGCGGCGTTGTTGCAGCGCGGCCAGACTGGCAAGGGCCAGCGCATTGACATCTCGATGCTGGAGTCGCTGGCGGAGTGGACAAGCTATCCGCTCTACTACGCCTTCGACGGTGCGGAGCCGCCGCCGCGCACCGGCGCGAGCCACGCGACGATCTATCCGTACGGTCCGTTCCCGGCCGGTGACGGCACCACCGTGATGCTGGGCCTGCAGAACGAGCGTGAATGGGTCAGCTTTTGCGACAAGGTGCTGGAGCAACCCGGACTCGCAAGTGACCCGCGCTTCACGGCGAATTTCAAGCGAGTGGCAGAGCGCGTGGCACTGCGCCAGATCATCGTGGACGCTTTCGAGCCGCTGAGCGGCAGGCAGGTGGTCGAGCGGCTCGAACTTGCACAGATTGCCAATGCGCAGGTCAACACCATGAAGGAAGTCTGGGCGCATCCGCAGCTCGAGGCACGGGGGCGCTGGACCCAGGTGGGCACTGCAATGGGACCGGTACCGGCCATGCTGCCACCCGGCACCTGGGACACAGGGCCCCGCATGGACCCGGTGCCTGCACTCGGCGAGCACACGGACGCAATCCTGACCGAGCTCGGCTACAGCGCGTCCGAGATCGTCGGGCTGCACACATCCAAAGCCGTCTGAGGTCGCTGTGATGCCCGCCGAATTGCAATCTGCCGCTCGCACCTATCTCTTCGTGCCTGGGACCAGGCCGGAACGTTTCGACAAGGCGCTGGCCAGCGGCGCCGACACGATCGTGTTCGACCTCGAGGACGCTGTGGCCTTTGACGAGAAGGCCCAGGCGCGCGGCGTCATCGCGGCGTGGCTGCAAGCAGCAAAGCCGGCAGAGCGCTCGCGCATCGTGGTGCGCATCAACGACGCTGGCTCTCGCTGGTTCGCTGCCGACCTCGAGGCTCTGCGCGTCATCCCTGGAACCAGCGTGCTCCTTCCCAAGGCCGAGACCGCTGCGCAGATTGGTGAAATCCAGGCTGCGCTGCCCGGTTCCGCTGTCCTCGCCCTCATCGAAAGCGCGCGCGGCGTCTCCGAAGTGAACCGCATCGCGGCCGCCGGTACGCGGCGCCTCGTGTTCGGCACGCTTGATTTCGCCTTGGACCTTGACATTGACATCTCGACGGATAGCGCAGGGCTTTCCTATGCGGCGAGCCGCATTGCGGTGGCGTCGCGCTTGGCTGGCCTGCCTGCGCCGGTAGCAGGCGTCACCCCCCAGCTCGACGACGAGCGGCGGCTGCTGTCCGACCTTGCCGAGGCGCGACGGTTTGGCTTCGGTGCCAAGCTGTGCATTCACCCACGCCAGGTTCTGCCGGTCCACGCGGGGCTGCGTCCGAGCGCGGAGGCGCTGGACTGGGCCCGGCGGGTGCTGGTCGCCGATGCCGCATCTCCCGGCGTTGCGCGGCTTGACGGACGCATGGTCGACCGGCCCGTCGTCCTTCAAGCGCAACGCACGCTCGCGCTGGCCCGCGACTGACAGACCTGATCAACAACATCCACATCAGAAAGAGACAACAGCATGGCCTCCACCATCATCGATTCGCGCATCTTTGGCGACATGTTCAGCGACGCACGCATGCGCGACGTGTGGTCCGACGAGAACCGCACCGCGAAGTACCTCGACATCGAGCGGGCTCTCGCGAAGGTCCAGGGCGAGCTCGGCATCATTCCCAAGGAAGCAGCCGACGAGATCGTCCGCAATTGCAACCTGTCGCAGATCGACTGGCCCAAGCTGAAGGCCAAGACCGAGCAGATCGGCTATCCCATCATTGCCGTGGTCAACCAGATCAATGCGAACTGCCGGGACAAGCTCGGCGAGTATTGCCATTGGGGCGCCACCACACAGGACATCACCGACACGGCCGCCGTGCTGCAGATGCGCGAAGGGCTCGCACTCGTCGAAGCAGATCTTGATGAGATCGGGGAAGCACTTGCCGCGCTGGCGAAGAGGTACCGCGACACGCCTGTCATCGGCCGCTCCAATCTCCAGCAGGCGACGCCGATCACCTTCGGCTACAAGATGGCCAGCATCCTGGCCGGTGTCGATCGTCATCGTGAACGCCTACGGCAACTCAAGCCTCGCGTCCTGATGGGCGAATTCGGGGGTGCATCGGGAACCTTGTCCTCGCTGGAGAAGGGCGCCATGGAAACCCAGACTGCGCTGATGAAGGAGTTGGGCCTGGCGCAGCCCTTGATCTCGTGGCACACGGTGCGCGACACCATCGCGGAAGTGGGGGCCTTCCTCGGCCTGGTCGGCGGCTCGCTTGGCAAGATCGCCATGGACGTCAAGCTGATGATGCAGACCGAAGTGGCCGAAGTCTTCGAGCCGTTCGCGCCGGGCCGCGGCTCGTCGTCGACCATGCCGCAGAAGCGCAACCCCATCTCCTGCCTCTATATTCACGCCAACATTTCTGTTGCGCGCCAGCATGCGGCGGCGCTGATGGATGCAATGGTGGCGGACCACGAACGCTCGACCGGGCCATGGGAAATCGAGTGGGTGTCGCTTCCCGAGATCTTCTGCCTGATATCAGGGGCATTGAAACAGACCAAGTTCGTCCTGAAGGGGCTTGAGGTCGACACGACTCGCATGCGCGCCAATATCGACATGACAAACGGTCTCGTGATGTCAGAGGCCGTGATGATGGGGCTTGGCCCGTACATCGGCCGTGAATACGCCCACGATCTGGTGTACGACTTGTGCCGCCAGGCACTTGCCGACAACCGACCGCTGATCGAGATCCTGGTCGACCACCCAGAGATCTGCAAGCACGTCTCGCGTGCCCAACTCGATGCAATGTGCGACCCGGCCAACAACCTCGGCCAAGCCGGTGTCATGGTCGATCGCGTGCTCAGCGCGCGGCGCTGAGACCGTTCAGTCCGCCGCTTCAATCCAACCGGCGCAGACCGGTATGCATTCGTGCGCCTTTCAAACCGGAGACAACGTCGTGAACACCCGAAAACTCTTGAAGCTTCTCTATGTGCAGGTCCTGATCGGCCTGATCCTCGGCATCACCGTAGGCCACTATTGGCCGGATTTCGGCGCCAGCCTCAAGCCGATCGGCGACGGTTTCGTCAAGCTGGTGAAGATGATGATTGCGCCGGTGGTGTTCTGCACGATCGTCACCGGCATCACCTCGCTGGGTGATTCAAAGGAAATCGGCAAGACGCTTCTGAAGGCCATGGGTCTGTTCTATGCCCTGACGATCCTCGCGTTGATCACCGGTCTCGTCACCGTCTTGGTCATGCAACCAGGCGCCGGCATGCACATCGATCCAAAGAACCTGGATGCCTCGGTGGCGACACGGTTCGCGAATGAAATTCACATCCATGGCTTTACCGACTTCGTGCTTCACATCATCCCCAATGCCTTCTTCGGTGCGTTCGCCGACGGCGAGGTATTGCCGGTGCTGTTGCTGGCCGTGTTGTGCGGCTTCGGCCTGACCCGCATCGGAACGGCAGCCAAGCCGGTGCTCGAAGGCATCGACGGCTTCTCGCACATGCTTTTCGCGGCGTTCGGCATCATCATGCGACTGGCACCGTTCGGCGCTTTTGGGGCGATGGCCTTCACCGTCGGCCGCTACGGCATCAAGTCGATCGGTTCGCTCGGGTTGCTGATCGGCACTTTCTATGTGGCCTGCATCTTCTTCGTCGTTGTGGTGCTGGGGGTACTGTCGCGTCTGCACGGTTTCAGACTGTGGCAGCTGATGCGCTACATCAAGGAAGAACTGCTGGTCGTGCTCGGCACCTCCTCGAGTGAACCGGTGCTCCCCCGTCTCCTGCTCAAGCTTGAACGGCTGGGTTGCAAGAAGGGCGTGGTCGGGCTGGTGCTGCCGACAGGCTATTCGTTCAATCTCGACGGAAYGGCCATCTATCTCACGCTGGCGTCGATGTTCATCGCTCAAGCCTGCGATATCCATCTGTCATGGGGCCAGATCGCATCGATGCTGGGGATCATGCTGCTGACCTCCAAGGGCGCGGCAGGCGTGACCGGCAGCGGCTTCGTCGCGCTGGTGGCCACGCTCACCGTCATGCCCGAACTGCCGGTTGCCGGGGTGGCGCTGATCGTGGGCATCGATCGCTTCATGTCCGAGGCGCGCGCACTCACCAGCACCATCAGCAACGCCGTGTGCTGCGTCGTGGTTTCGATCTGGGAGAACGCCTGCGACAGGGAGGTGCTAAGGCGCGAATTGGCCGCCAACTACGGCGATACCGAGCACGAACTCGAAGGGGGCTCCGTGGACTTGCCAGTGCCGCTCGGGAACACCGGCGCTGCGCACTGACATCCGTCCGAGCCCTGGGCACGGCCCGTTCCTGATCGTCAACTCACCGCGCGGCGGCCTTCCGGCTTGCCGCGCTTTGCTTTCATCCCGGAGAAGAAGGCATAGAGTTGCTGCGCTGCCGGCGACAAAGTCCGGCCTTTGCGCCGGATGAGGCCGATCTTGCGGGTGATCACCGGGTCATGAAGCGGAATGCTCACCAGCAACGGGTGGTCCGCGTCCGGCATGGCGATCGAGGGCACCGCAGCCACGCCGAGTCCCGCTTCCACAAGGCCGAGCATCGTCGTGACGTGCTGAGTCTCGTAGATGCTCTGCGGACGGCCAGGCAGCCCGGAAAGGGCCTGATCCAGCAGCAGCCGGTTGCCCGACGCCTTGCTCACCGAGATGTAGTCGTATTGCGCCAGTTCGGTCCAGCTCACACGGCGCTTTCCGGCAAGCGGATGGTCGCGCCTGCAAGCGGCGACGAAACGCTCTTCCAGCAAGGGCTTGAACTCGATGTCCGGCTCCTCGCCGCCGACGAAGTTCAGCCCGAAGTCGGCCTCGCCCCGCGAAACGGCCGAGAGCACTTCGTTGGCGCTCGCATCGAAGACCCTCACCCGGATCTTGGGGTATCGCTCGTGGTAGCGCGAAATCACCTGCGACAGGAAGTAATAGACGGTCGAAGGCACGCAGGCGATCGTCACCTCGCCCATTCGCGTGGCCGCCACGCCGCGGATGCCCAGGAGCGTGTGGTCAAGGTCGTCCAGGAGCTGCTGGACTTTTCGATCGAAGTCGCGCCCCACTGAGGTCAGGCTCACGCGCCGGGTGGTGCGATCGAGCAGTCGCACGCCCAGCGCCTCCTCGAGCTTTTCGATGCGTCGACTGAAGGCCGGCTGCGAAACATGCAGCGCCTCGGCAGCCTTGCGAAAGCTGTTGAGCTCGGCCACAGCCCGGAATGCTTGCAGGTCGTTGAGATTGAAGTTGATGGGCATGACGGAAAGCTCCTGAGCGACATCACTGATCCACAGTTTGCATCAATCGATCATCAACATGCAATTCACAGAAGCCTGCGAAGAGCGGACCATTCGATCCAGGTTCACCGGAGCAGACAAATTGAACACCCAGAAGATTCGCGGGATTGCCGCGGTTGCGTTGGCGGCATCCTTGGCTTGTGGCAGCGCGGCAGCGGCCTTTCCTGAAAAGTCGCTCACGCTCATCGTCCCGACTGCGCCAGGGGGCGCCAACGACGCCATGGCGCGCGTCATCGGCCAAGCCATGTCGGCGATCCTCAAGCAGCCCGTCATCGTCGACAACAAAGCTGGTGCCAACGGTGCGATCGCCAGTGAATATGTGATGCGTGCGGCGCCTGACGGCTACACACTCATGCTGGGCTATATCGCCACGCATGCAATGAACCCGGCGCTGCAAAAGCTGCGCTACGACCCTTCCAAGGACTTCGAACCCGTCGGCATGGTCGGGTCGTCGGCCACGGTGATGGTGCTCAATCCAACTGTCAAGGCAGGCAATGCGAAGGAAGTCGTGGCGATGCTGAAGGCTGCGCCGGACAAGACCAGCTACGCATCCGCGGGCAATGGCACCGCGCCGCACTTTGCGGCCGAGATGTTCAAGCTTTCGACCGGCACCAGCATGCTGCACGTGCCCTACAAGGGATCCGCGCCGGCGATTACCGACACCATGGGTGGCCAGACGCAAATCATGTTTCCAAGCCTCTTTACGGCGATGCCCTATGTCAAGGCCGGCAAGTTGAGGGCTGTGGGCGTGGCAGGGCCCAGGCGCTCGGCGCTCATGCCCGATCTGCCAACCCTGCAGGAGCAGGGCATCGCGGACGTCGACGTCTCTCAGTGGTACGGCATCTTCGCGCCGGCCAAGACGCCGAAGGCGGTGATCGAGCAGCTCAACAAGGTGCTCAATGAAGCACTTGCCGACAAGAGCGTGGTCAAGCGCCTGGAGGACCACGGTGCCGAAGTCTCGACCATGACGACCGACCAGATGCGCACCTACGTCGCGCAGGAGCAGATCAAGTGGAAGAAGGTGGTTCAGGCCGCCAAGATCACCGCAGATTGAGATGAACAGGTCTATCCCTTGCGTGCTGATGCGCGCCGGTACTTCACGGGGTCCATTCTTCCTGCGCGAATGGCTGCCGGACGGCGACGAGGCCCGTGATCAGGCGCTGATCGGCGCCATCGGCGCGTCGGACCCGTTGCAGCTCGACGGCGTGGGCGGCGGCAGCACGCTCAACAGCAAGGTCGCCATCGTGTCGCGTTCGTCTCAGCCGGGCTGCGACATCGACTATTTGTTCGCGCAGGTAGGCGTCGGCCATCGTTCCATCGACACCCGGCCGAATTGCGGGAACATGCTATCTGGCGTCGCGCCTTTCGCGATCGAACAGGGGTTGATTCCTGCGACGAACGGCACCACCAGCGTTCGGGTCTACAACGTCAACACCAGATCGCGCATCGACGTGACGGTGCGAACGCCCGGCGGCCGCGTCACTTACGAAGGCGACGCGCGCATCGATGGGGTGGCCGGCACGTCGGCGCCGATCCTGCTCAACTTTCTCGACGCGTGGGGGGCGGTCACGGGTCAGGTCTTCCCGACCGGCCGGCGCATCGACACGATCGGCGGTATGGAGGTGACGTGCATCGATGCCGCCATGCCGCTGATGATCGTGCGCGCCGGCGATCTCGGTCTCACCGGGCGCGAGAAGCCTGCGGCGCTCGATGCGGACGCGACCCTGCTCGAGCGGCTGGAGGCCCTTCGGCTGGAGGCCGGACGCAGGATGGGTCTGGGCGACGTATCCAACAGCGTCATTCCAAAGCCGGTCCTGGTGAGCGCTGGCGAATTGAAAGACAGCATCACCTCGCGCTACTTCACTCCGCGCAAATGCCATTCATCACATGCCGTGACCGGAGCGATCGGAGTGGCGAGCGCGTTTGCGCTGCCGGGGACCGTCGCGAGCGGGGCAGCGCGCGAACCGGGGCTCCACAAGCTGGTCGTATTGCATCCTGCGGGACAGATCGACGTCGAAGTCGAGTTGAGGGGCAGCGGCGGTGCCGCGCGCGTGGAACGCGCGGCCCTGGTCCGCACGGCGCGAAAGATCATGCAAGGCGAACTGCATCTACCCGACTATGTGTTCTCCCGTCCTGAAGCACGAGACGCGGAGTCGTGCGACTTCCCGCAGAAGGCTCTGACCATCATCGTGCCGACCCGCGCTGGTGGAGGCAACGACACCATGGCTCGCATCATCGCGGCCAAGCTGGGCCCGCTGCTCGGCCAACAGGTGCTGGTTGACAACCGGGCCGGGGCGAATGGCGCCATCGCCAGCGAATACGTGGTGCGCTCTGCGCCCGACGGACACACACTGATGTTTGGCTACGTCGGTACGCACGCGATGAACCCGGCCCTGCAAAGCTTGGGCTACGACCCGGTCAGCGATTTCGAGCCGGTCGGGCTGATCGGTTCTTCGCCGACCTTGATGGTCACTCATCCTGATCTGGATGCTGCCGACCTGCACGCGATCGTCGCCAGGCTCAAGGGCGCACCGCGCTGTTTCAGCTACGCATCCGCCGGCGAAGGGACGCCGCCGCACTTTGCCGCCGAACTGTTTCAGCTCAGCACCGGGACGAGCATGGACAGTGAAACATACGAGGGAGCGGCGCCTGCGATTGCTGACACAGTCATGGCTCGAACGCAGATCATGTTCCCCAGCTTGTTCACCGCATATCCGTTCATCCGTGCGGGGCAGCTGCGCGCGTTGGCAGTGGCAGGACCGAAGCGTCTGAAGGCGCTTCCTGCGGTGCCGACACTCGCAGAGATGGGCGTAGCGGGGGTCGATGTCGTGCAATGGTATGGACTGTTCGCGCCAGCCGGTACACCGGCCGCAGCCATCGATCGCCTCAACAAGGCGCTGAACGATGTGCTTGTCGATCCAGAGGTCGTCGAACGCTTCGAAAGCCACGGCGCGCGCACCGAACCCGGGAGTGCCAACGCGCTTGCACAAAGGATGAAGGAGGATCTGGACCGTTGGCGCCGAGTCGTCGCTCAGGCAGAGATTGCACCGAAAGAGTCGCGCCCACTCGATCTTGATTGACGCGTGGGTCCCAGCGGCTTGGTGCCAGCGTGACGAAGGCCCTCATCGTCTGTGGCGCAGGCGTCGGGCGGCTTACGTGCGAGCGACGCCCACGCCCAGTCCGCCATCGACCATCAGCGCGTGTGCGTTGACGTAGCTCGATTCATGTGAGATCAGGAACAGACAGCTGTATGCCACTTCCCAGCCCGTGCCCTGGCGGCCGAAAGGCACGGCCGCCGCGCGGCTCGGCCGGCGCCGTGAGGCGTCGCGGCCCATGGGGGTATCCATGAGGCCCGGCAGCACTGCGTTGCAGCGGATGCCCTTGGGCTCGCCAGCTACCGCGATGGAGCGCGCGAGCGCCACCTGCGCTGCCTTCGATGACTCGTAGGCCGGATTGCGCCCGGTGTTGCGCACCGCTGCCAGCGAGGACATCAGGACGATGGACGAGCCCGGCGACATCACCTCCAGCGCCGCTTGACTGAACAGCATGTGACTGCGCACGTTGACCGCGTACTCCTCGTCCCATGTAGCAGCAGATTGGTTGGCGAGCGGCAGCGCGCGAGAGATGCCGACGTTGAGCACCATCCCGTCGAGTCCGCCCAGGCGCTCGGTGCAGCGCCGCACCAGCGGGGCGATCGCGGCGGCATCGCGCACATCGGCCACTTCGGCGAAGGCCCTGCCGCCTTCGCGTTCGACCAGTTCGCAGGTCCGGTCCACCGCGGGCTGCGACATGTCCACGCAGGCCACACTCGCGCCTTCGCGTGCGAACAGCAGCGAGATCGCACGGCCGTTGCCCACCGGCGGGTCTTCTTCGGGAATGTCGCGCTGGCCGGCGCCGATCACAAGCACGCGACGGCCCTGCAGCCGGCCGCGGCCGGGCGCCCGGCCCAGCGCTTCTTCGTGCATCTGAAGGGCGGGTGCGAGTTCCTGGGGAGCGAGGTTCATGGTTCTGGGAGCTGTTGTTGTCGGAAAGAGCAAAGGGTGGATGCCCGGCGGGCGGTGCGGTTCACTCGATCGTGCCGGGTGGTTCGATGTCGACCTCGAAGTTCTCGAGAAATCGGCTGACCAGCATGTAAAAGCCGATGACCAGCGTGAGCTCCGCGACGATGCCCGGCGAAAGCCGCTGGCACAGCGCCTCGAACATCGCGTCGGGCGCCTTCACATGCAGCAGCACCTGATCGGTGTAGGCAAGCACCATCTTCTCGGTCTCGTCCAGCGCGGCGGTGTTGGCATCTTTTTCGAGCGCTGCAATCTTGTCTTCTGCGAGTCCCACGCGGCGGGCGACTCGCTTGTGCTGGTGCACCTCGTAGGACGCGCCGCTCAGGATCCCCACGCGCAGGATCGCAATCTCGCGCAGCCTGGAGTCGAGCTTGTTGTCGCGCAGGATCGCACCGCCGAGAGCGAGGAAGCCCTCCGCAGCCTTGCCCGCGTGCGGGAGCATTCGGTAGAGGTTGAGCGGCGGGCGCGAAGCGATGAGGCGCGTGTACGACTCGGGAGCTTGCGCGAGGTCGAAGTAGGGAATGCGGGCCATGTGTCTCGTGAAGTGGTTGGAGGGAATGAAGGAATGCCCGGCCCCGCGTTGCGGGCGCCGGCCGGTCACACTGCTCGAGGCAGATCGCCCGCATGCGGCGTTTGCCGCCTCAACGGGTTTCTCCGACAGTGCTCGCGATCAATGATTTGTAGAGCGCCACTTCGTCGGTCAACATCTTCTGGATTGCGGGCAGGTCATCCATCATCGGTTCTGATCCGTTCGCGCGGAGCGATGCCGGGTACTCGTGACCATTCAACACGCGACGGACCGCTGCCTTGAGCTTCTCGGTGACGGGAGCGGGTGTTTCGCTGCGGACCAGAAAGATGTCCCAGCTGTAGTAGGAGAACTCGGGAAAGCCGCTCTCGGCCACCGTTGGTACGTCGGGATAGTTCGGATGCCGCGATGTGCCGGTCACTGCGAGCGGGCGGATCTTGCCAGCCTTGATGAGCTCCTGTGTTGCCGTGGCGTCGCCATAGGCGATGTCGACACGCCCGGCAGCAAGATCTGGCAGGGCGACCGGATATCCCTTGTACGGCACGTTCTGCAGCTTGATACCGGCCATGTTGGCGAGCCGCTGCGACGTCAGGTAGTAGCCATCCGAGTAGGTGGCAATGGTGAGCGGATTGGGCCTGGTTTTCGCGACCTCGGCCAAGGCACGCATCGAGGTGATTTTCGAGTCGGGCGGCACGGTGAAGATGGCCGGCGCGCGCAGCATGCCTCCTATCGGCTTGAAGTCCTTGAACGGGTCGTAGGGCAATGTTTTGCCGAAGGCGACGGGGATGGTCATTCCTGAGGAACTCCCCACCAGCAAGGTATAGCCATCGGCCGGCGCCATTTTGACGCCCGAGAAAGCAATCACCCCGTTGGCGCCGGGACGGTTGTCCACCACCACCGGCTGGCCGATTTCCTTGGAAAGCGCATCGGCAAAATTGCGTGTGCTGGTATCCAAGCCGTTGCCGGCGGGAAACATCAGGATGATTTTGAGCGGTCGATCCGGAAATCCCGACTCTTGCGCCGCAGCGCCAGCACTCGTCAAGAGCGCAGCGCCTGCGGTCGCGGCCATTGCGAGAACCGCCATTTGTCGACGAGTTCCGATAAAGGTGATGTTCACTGGTCTTCTCTCCTTCGCTTTCAGGCCATAGGCCTAGACACTGTCTCCCTGAGTAAAAAAGGACGGCTTGACTGTCGCGTTGTCTCCTGAGGCGAAAACCAGGCCCTCTCACATGCGCGCGAGGTACTCCTCGTAGCCCGGCTCGAGTTCAACGTCCATCGTCTGCAGAAAGCGACTCACGCAGACGTAGAAGCTCGCAGTCAGCACCAGCTCCACGACGGCCGCATCGTCGAAGCCGCAAGCCTTGAGCTGCACTACCGTGGCCTCGGAGGCCGAGGGGCCACGAGTGACCTCCTCGGCGAGCTGAAGCACGGCGCGCTCGCAGGCATCGAAGAGGTCGGAGGCGCGCCAGTTTGCGAGCGCATCGATCTGCGCATCGCTCACGCCGGCGGCGATGGCCATCGGCAGGTGGTGCGCCCATTCGTAGGCGGTGCCGGCGACCTGTGCGCCACGCAGAATCAGCAGTTCACGCACGGGGCGCGAAGTCTTGGCGTTCAGGCGCAGCGGCCAGGCGAAATCAAGCCAGGCACGAAACATCTCCGGCGCAGTGCCAAGCACGCGGTACAGATGGGGCATGTGGAAGTCGGGCCCGCGCGCCGCGCGTACCTGATCGAACAGGGCTTTCGCGGCGGGGTCTTCGGGATGATCGGGAAGCAGGGGAACGCGGGGCATGGCGTGGTCTTTCGAAATGGGCTCAGGCGGCCTTTGCTTCGGGCTTCGGGTCGGGCTTGAGGCCCGGCGAGGGCGCGTTGCCCGCGGTGGTGCCAGCGTCCACCGGCAGGATCACGCCCGTCACCCAGCGAGCCTCGTCGCTTGCAAGGTAGGCCACGGCATGGCCCACGTCCCACCCAGAGCCCTCTGTCTGCAGCAATGAGCGCTTGCGGCGCTGTTCGCGCACCTCGGGGGTCATGCGCCCTGCGACCATCGGCGTGTAGACCATGCCCGGCGCCACACAGTTGACGCGGATGCCCTCGACGCCGTGGTGCGCGGCCATGGCGCGGGTCATGTTGACCACCGCGCCCTTCGAGGTCGGATAGAGCAGGGCCGGTGTGCCGCCGATCAGCCCGGCAACCGAGGCGATGTTGACGATGGCGCCGCTGCCGACCTTGCGCATCTCGGGGATGGCGTACTTGGCCATGAGCATCATTGAAGTGACGTTGACGCGCAATGCGCGGTCCCACTCCTCGACGTCGAGGTCGACCGCGTTGCCGGCGGGCCCGCCGATGCCGACGTTGTTGACGAGGATGTCGACGCGCCCCCAGGCCTCGACCGCGCTGGCCACCGCCTGGCGGCACTGCGCGGCCTCCGACACGTCGCATGCCGCGGCGAGGGCTATGCCACCGCCGGTCGAGATCATGCGTTCGGTCTCGCGGGCGGCCTCCAGCTGCATGTCGAGCAGCAGCACCCGA
This sequence comes from Variovorax sp. 05N34, assembly GCF_056397405.1. NCBI lineage: Bacteria > Pseudomonadati > Pseudomonadota > Betaproteobacteria > Burkholderiales > Comamonadaceae > Variovorax > Variovorax sp. 05N34. Next base: position 71,494 of record NZ_JBFTNI010000006.1, on the reverse strand, counting down.
GCGCCACGGCGTGCGAGCAGGATGGCCGCGGCACGGCCATTGCCAATCTCGGCGGTGCGCGAACCAGCGCCAGTCACGATGGCGACACGCCCTTCGAGGCTGCTGCTCGCCGCTTGGGAATGGGTCGTTGAGGAAGGAATGGATGAGATGGTGTTCACGGCGAGGGCACCCGGCCGATCAGTGGGCGCAATGAATGAATGACGTCCCGCAGCTTAGGACCGCATCTGAGTACAAGGAACGGTGTTTCTCCTAGGGTGAAACGTTTCATCAAGAGGTGTATGGCCGATATGATCGGCGCTCGCGCGCGCGACCGTCAGGCGAGTAGAACGAGTGGAGAGCGCGAAGGCGCGCTCAGTTCGGCATGCTTTTGCGGCGCTTCGATGGCTGGGCCGGGGCCGGCCCGCACGAGCCGCGCAGCACGAACTGCGTGGGCACGATCACGCGTCGCGGTGGCGCGTCTGTCATTTCGCGCATGCGCTCGAGCAGCATCCTTGCGCCGTCTTCGACGACGAGATCGAGGTTGATCGTCACGCTGCTGATTGGCGGGCGGTGGCTGCGCGCGAAGTCCGGGTCGCCCATGGTGACGAGCGAGATGTCCTGCGGAATGCGCAAGCCTTGCGCCGCGATGGCGTTCAGCACGTCAGCGAGCACGCTTGTGCCAAGCGTGACGAGGGCCGTCGGACGCACCCGGCCCTCGAGCAGCCGGGTGACCTCCTCGAAGGCCGGGCTGGTCGAGGTCGCAAGGCGCACCAGGTGCTCAGGCCGCGTCTCCAGGCCGTTCGCCTTGAGCCCTGCCTTGAAGCCCTCGATGCGCCGGCGCATCGGTCGGTTCTGCGTGCCAGCGACCAGCAGGCCGATGTCGCGGTGGCCAAGGCTCGCGAGGTGCCGCACTGCTTCCCTCATGCCGCGCCCATGGTCGAACAGCAGTTGGTCCTGCTCGACGTCCATGTCGCGGTCGAGGATCACCACCGGCATGCCCAGCTTCTCGACCGCCTCCAGAATCGCGGGATCGCGTTCATTGCCGGGCGCGATGAGCGCACCGTCCATGCGTCGGCTCTTGAACATCGAGAGGATCTCGAGCTCACGTTGCGGATCGTTCAGGCTGTTGGCCAACAGCACCATGTAGCCGGCCTTGCGCAGCTTGGCCTCGAAGCTGCCGTAGAGTCTGGCGTACAGCGGGTTGGAGACGTCGGTGAGCATGCACCCCACCGTGCTCGAACTGCGCGAGCGCAGCGTCTTCGCCGCATGGTTGACCTGATAGTCGAGCTCGCGCATTGCGCGCTCGACGCACTGGCGCACCTCGGGGCTGACGTTCTCGACGTTGTTGATCACCCGCGAGACGCTGCCGAGCGACACGCCCGCGAGCGTGGCCACATCCTTGATGCTCGCCTTGCCGGCCTTGGGGTTCATATCGTGTGAGCTCTTTCCCGAAGCGCGAGATTCTATGCAAGACGAAGCTGAGCGCGGTGCCGAGCGCCGCCTTGGGCGATCCTCAGCGAACGATGCGAGAACTGTCGCGCACGACAAGGCGGCAGGGCACGACGTGCAGTTGCCGCGGTATGGGCTCCCTTTGCGGACCTTGCGCCATCAACTCGAGCACCAGGCGCGCGGCTTTCATGCCGATCTCGTAGGGCGCGGGACGCATGGTGGTGAGGGCGGGGTGCAGGTGCGCTGCAATGGGTGCATCGCCAAAGCCCGAAACGGCGCAATCGCCGGGCAATTGGAGGCCCAGCGAAGGCGCCTGCAGAATGGCGCCGGCAGCCATGCTGTCGTTCGCGAACACGATGGCTTGCGCGCGCGTTCGCCGAGGTTCCTGCTGAAGGCGGCGCATCACCTCCGCGCCCGCTTCGAATTCATCGGCTGCTTCGGTGGTCGTGACGATGTCGATCTTCAAGCCGGCGTCGCGCATCGCCGCCGCATATCCCATCGCGCGTTGCTGCGCGCGAAAGTCCTGTGACACGGGCCGCATCGCGAAGCGGATGCGTCTGGCGCCTTGTTCGATGAAGTGCCGCGCGAGCTCCACCCCCACCTGATCATGCGGAAAGCCGACCTGATGAAACGGCCGCCCCGGCACGACGCCCCAGGTCTCGACGACCGGCGCACGCACCGCGCGCAGCAGCGCTTCGGTGTCGGGTGTGTGGTCGTCGCGCGTGACGATGAGCGCGCTCGGGTGCCAACCCGCGAAGGCGCGAACGGCACGTTCCTCGAGCTGCTGCGAGTAGTCCGTGTTGGCCAGCAGCAGTTGCAGGCCCGCGGTGTCGAAACCGTCGGTCATGCCGCGCACAAGGTCGGCAAAGGTCGTGCTCGCGGTGTTCTGCATCACCGCGCCCACCACGCGCGCCTGGCCCGAGGCGAGCCGGCCTGCCACCTGGCTGGGGACATAGCCCGTGGCCGCGATCACCTCGCGCAGCCGCTCCCGGACCGCCTGCGACACCTTGTCGGGCGCATTGAAATAGCGCGACACAGTGATCGACGACACGCCGGCCAGAGCCGCTACATCGTGGATCGTGTGCGTGACCAGCTTGCGCCGCGGCGCGCGCACGCGCGGCTCTTCCGAGGCGCGGGCGGGGAGGGGTTTCTTGAGGGTTCGAGGCATTGACGGGGAGCGCGGTGAACTATACATTCGAGCGAAATGTTATCGGTAACATCATCCGCGGCAAAAACGCTGCGGACTGAGCCATCGCTCGATTACTGGACGGAGACACAAGACATGAAAGTTCGCTTGGCCCTCGCAGCCTCGCTCGCATTCGCATCGGCGCTCTCGGCTCATGCCGAGGGCACCTTTCCCGACCATCCGCTGACGCTGCTCGTGCCGTACCCCGCAGGCGGCGTGGCCGACCAGATCGCGCGCCCGCTTGCGCAGGCGCTGTCGCAGCGGCTGGGCCAGCCCGTGGTCATCGACAACCGTGCAGGGGCCAACGGCAACATCGGCTCGGCGTGGGTGGCGCGCACTCAGCCGGCCGACGGCTACACCATGCTGCTGGGCTCCACCAGCACCCTCACGGTGAACCCCGCGCTCTACAAGTCGGTGGGTTACGACGTGCTCAAGGACCTGCAGCCCGTCACGCTCACGCACCAGATGCCCAATGTGCTGGTGGTCGGCGCGGCCACCCCTTACAAAAGCGTGGCCGATGTGATCGTGGCCGCGAAGAAGAAACCCGGCGACCTTGTCTTCGGCTCGGCCGGCAATGGCAACACCATGCATCTCACGGGCGTGGAGTTCCAGGACAAGGCCGGCGTGAAGCTCACGCACGTGCCCTACAAGGGCGGCCCGCCCGCGCTCAACGACGTGCTCGCGGGGCAGATCCCGATGATGTTCCACAACCTGCCGGCGGTGGTCTCGTACAAGAAGGCGGGCAGCGTGCGCGTGCTCGCGGTGGCCGACACCAAGCGCTCGCCCGTCATGCCCGACGTGCCCACCTTCGCGGAGGCCGGCGTCCCGGGTGTGGTGAATATCGTGTGGAACGGCATCCTCGTGCGCAGCGGCACGCCCGCGCCGGTGGTGGAGCGCCTGAACAAGGAGTTGCGCGCCATCCTGCAGTCGCCCGAATTCCGCAAGCCCCTGGAGGCACAGGGCTACGAGGTGCTGTCGTCCACGCCACAGGAGATGGGCGCGCTGATCGCCAAGGACACCCCCGCCATGGCCGCCGTGGTCAAGCAGGCCGACATCAAGATCGACTGAACCGAACGCTCCGCATGAACGACCCTCTTCACAACGCATTCCGCCACCGTCTCACTCAACCCGGCACGATGCTGGGTACATGGCTCATGTCGGRCATTGCCAGCACCGCCGAAGCGCTGGGCCGCGCCGGCTTCGACTGGCTGCTGGTCGACCAGGAGCATGTGCCCATCGACGAGCGCGACACGCTTCACATCCTGCAGGCACTGGCCGGCACGACTGCTGCGGCCGTGGTGCGCCTTGCGGCCAACGACCCGGTGCTGTTCAAGCGCGCACTCGACCTCGGCGCGCAGACGGTGATGGTGCCCTTCGTGGAGAGCGCGGAAGAAGCGCGCCGCGCCGTGTCGTATGCGAAATACCCGCCCGAGGGCATCCGAGGCTATGCGGCCATGCATCGCGCAAGCGGCTATGGCACCGCGAAAAACTACAACGCTCGCGCCAACGACTCGGTGTTCACCGTGGTCCAGCTCGAAACCCCGCGCGCCGTGGCCGCGCTCGAGGACATTGCGGCCGTGAAGGGCGTCGATGCGCTGTTCCTCGGTCCCGGGGACCTGTCGGCGAACATGGGCCACATCGGCAACATCCTGCATCCCGAGGTGCAGGACGTGATCGCCGACGTTGCTGCGCGCTGCCGCAAGATCGGCATGCCGTGCGGCATCGTGGGGCCGACGCCGGCGGTGGTGTCGAGCTTCATCGCCATGGGCTATTCGTTCGTGGCCGTGGCCTCGGACCTGGGCATGCTGATGCAGCAGGCCACGGCCTTCATCCAGGCCATTCAGCCGAGCCTGGCGCGCGGCTTCGACAGCAGCGTGTATTGATATCCAACGCAGAGGTCGTGCAGGCGCTGTATTCACAGGCCGGCCCGGTGCTGGTCTTCATGGCTTGCGTGGCGCTGGCCACCTACACGCAGAACCTCACGGGCTTCGCCTTCAGCCTGGTCCTGCTGGGGCTGGTGTCGGTGTTTCATGTCGCCACGGTCAGTGACGCGGCCAACGCAGCCATGGTGCTGAGCCTGGTCAACGCGTGGACCTATTTTCGCGCTCGGCCCGGCGTGGTGCCCTGGCGCTTGATGCTGCCCGCTCTCAAGGGCAGCACCTTGGGCGTGATGGCGGGACTGGCGCTCCTCGCGTGGCTCAGCGGCAGCGCTGTGTCGTGGCTGCGCGGCTTGCTGGGGCTTTCGATTCTCGGTTGCGCGGCGCTGCTGATCTTGCAGGGCAAGCCGCTGGCACGGGTGTCGCGCCCGTGGAGCTTCGGGCTCATAGGCGCTCTCTCGGGCTTGCTGGGCGGCCTGTTCGCGAGCTCGGGGCCGCCCATCGTGTTCCACATGTACCGCCAGCCCCTGGACCGCGAACTGGTGCGCCGCGCTTTGCTATTGATGTTCGCTTTGAACTCGCTGGTGCGGCTGGTGATCGTGCTGGCGATGGGGCATTTCTCGCTGCGCTCCGCATTGTTGGCCGCCTGCGCGCTGCCCATGGTCTATGGCGCCACGCGGCTGCACCACAAGCTGCCGAACCGGTTGAAGCCTGAGACGCTGAAGTGGCTGGTAGGCGGCCTGCTGGCCGCCGCAGGTTCGACGCTGATCGCGACCGCGTGGGCGCAATAGTGCTCAGGCGTAGGCGGCGCAGAACTCGCCTTCGGTCTTCATGCTATCGAAGGCGCTGTAGTCGGCCTGCCAGGCGTTGCCCGCGCGCAGCGTGAGCGCTTCGAGTTCGGCGAGCGTGGCGCTGCCTTCCTTGCGCAGTTGCTCGGCGCAACGCTCCAGATCGGGGAAGTTCTGCAGCGCGGCCCACCAAACGGCACGGCCCGCCAGAAAGCCGTGCGCGCCGGCCGCATAGGCGTACTCCATCACACGCACGAACTGCGGCGAGGTCACGCCCGCAGACAGCATCACCCACGGAATGTTCGCGCCCTTGCAGATCGCGCCAATCTGGTCGAACCAGGCCTGCGCGGCGAGGTGCGCCGCGCCGCCGTCGCGCGCCGGCAGCGTGGCCCCGGGGAGCGGGCTTTCAAGCTTGAACAGGTCGACGCCGTATTCGGGCTTGGCGAATTCGCGCACGCTTTCGATGACCAGCTCGGGCATCTTTTCGGGCGACTCGATGTAGTCGACCGTGTGGCGCTCGCTCTTGGGGAAGGGGTACACCAGCAGCTCCAGCACCAGCGGAATGTCCCACTGGCGGCACTCGTCGCCGATCTTTCGCACATAGTCTTTCTGGTGCGCGATGACGTCGGGCTCTGCGTCCGGCCGGTACCACGCGAGCACCTTCACGCCGTCGCCGCCGGCGCGCTTGATCTTCTCGACGCTCCAGTCGTTGATCGAGTGCGAGAGCCGGCCGCCGGGAGTGTCCCGGAAACGGTGGTCTTCGAGTGTCACGACCAGCCCGGTGTGTGCGGGCAGTTTCTGCAGCGCGGCCGGAAAGGCGTAGTTGGGGTCGAACAGCATGGCGCTGGCGTGCGCACCGAGTGCGTCGACCAGCGCGCGTTTGACATTCACCATGTCGCTGAACTTGACGTCCGCCGGCGCAACGCCCCGCTTGGCGCCGATGAGTTGCGCGATAGGCGGGCGCTGGTCGAGCGCGACCATGGTGAAGTGGCCTTCGGGCGTGGCCATGCGGCGCATGCCCCATTTCTTGCCGAGGTGGAGGGCGGGCGTGGTCATGGTTAGTTACTCCTGGATGGATTCGACGAGGGACATCGCAGTGGCGAAGTCGGGCACGCCGGCGCGTCCGCCGGGCCGTGTGCACTTGATCGCCGCCACTGCGGCGGAAAACTGGAACGCGCGGCGCACGGGCCACTGCGCACCGAGGGCGAAGGCCAAGGCGCCGTGGAAGACGTCGCCGGCACCGGTGGTGTCGATGGCATTCACTTCGAAGGCCGCCAGGGCGTGTTGGCCCGCGGCATCGGCCCAGCGGACGCCGCGTTCGCCGAGCGTCACGGCTGCGAGCTTGCAACCGCGCGAGAGGGCGAACGCCAGTTGTTCGTCGACACTGCCTGCATTGACGGCGTAGCCCGCGAGGCCAGGTTCAGAGAACACGGCGAAGTCGGTGTGGGGCAGCAACAGGTCGAAGATGGCGGCATCGGCCACGTCACCGTCGAGCACGGTCGGCAGGGCGCGTTCGCGTGCGGCGCTGAACAATGCCAGTGCGCCTTCGGGCCAGCGCGGGTCGGCAAGAACAGCGTCGGTTCGGCCCAGCGCTTCGAGTGGCAGCCATGCCGGGTCGATGGGCAGATCCGCGCCGCGGAAGTTCACGATCATGCGTTCGCCGCGCTTGTCGACCACGATGCCCGACAGGGAGGAGCGTGCGCCTGCGAACAGCTTGAAGTGCGAGACGTCGACGCCGAGCGTTGCAAGTTGCGACTTCATCTCGTGGCCGGCGCTGTCTTCTCCTGCGCGGCCCCAGAACTGGACTTGCGCGCCCAACTTCGCGGCGGCGGCTGCTGCGTTGGCGGCCATGCCGCCGCCGCCTTCTCTCACATCATCGGCGCGTGTCTTGCCGCCGCCTTCGGGCAGGGCTTGTACTTGCCACGTGATGTCCAGCGCTGAAAGGCCCAGGCAGATCACGCGGGGGGAGGGGCGTTGCGGGTTCATTTCAGATTCCCAACGGACAGGCATGAGCTCCGCTGCATTTGAATCACCTCAACCATGCAGCACAGCGCCGTGTTGCGCATCGAACAGATGGCACTTTTCCATATCGAACGCCAGCGTGATCGTTTCCTTGGGCCGCACCTGCAACTCGGGTGCGACGCGGGCCACATGCCGCGTACCGGCGCGATCGAAATAGACCAACGTGTCCGAACCCAACGGCTCGACCACGCTGACCTGAACGCGCAGCCCTGGCGCGTCCGCAGGCAAGACTTGAATGTGCTCCGGCCGTACACCCAGCACCGCGGGCCCGGCAACGCCGGCACAACGCGGCGGCATCGAGAACACCGTGCCGTCGTCCATGCGCACGTGCGTGCCCTCGGCTTGCAGGTTGAAGAAGTTCATCGCCGGCGAACCAATGAAGCCTGCAACGAACTGGTTGGCCGGTGACTTGTAGACCTCTTCGGGCGTGCCGAACTGCTGGACGACGCCGGCTTTCAGCACCACGATGCGGTCGGCCATGGTCATCGCCTCGACCTGATCGTGCGTGACGAAGATCATGGTGGTCTTCAGCTGCTGCGACAGCGCCTTGATCTCGGTGCGCACCTCGGCGCGCAGTTTGGCATCGAGGTTGGACAACGGTTCGTCGAACAGGAAGACCTTCGGGTTGCGCACCATCGCGCGCCCCATGGCCACCCGCTGGCGCTGGCCGCCCGACAGGGCCTTGGGCTTTCGGTCGAGATAGGGCTCGATGCGCAGCATCGCTGCAGCGCGGTCGACACGGCGCGTGATTTCGTCCTTGGGCGTGTTGCGCATCTCCAAGCCGAAGCCCATGTTGTCGCGCACCGTCATGTGCGGATAGAGCGCGTAGTCCTGGAACACCATCGCGATGTCTCGCCGTGCTGGAGCCACGTCGTTCACGCGCGTGTCGCCAATGTAGAGGTCGCCCTCATCAATGGGCTCCAGCCCCGCGATGATGCGCAGCAAGGTCGACTTGCCGCAGCCCGAGGGGCCGACGAAGACTACAAATTCTTCGTCGCGGATCTCCAGGTCGAGCGAAGGGACCACGGTCACTTCGCCGAAGCGCTTGACCAGGCCTTTCAGACGGATGGACGCCATGCGTTTACTTTCCTGCGCGGTCAAAAGCCAGCAGCGGCTTGACGAGCTCGCCCGCCACGAACCGGCCGAACATCTCGGGCAGTTGGTCGATGCCGAACTGTGCGTCGACCAGCTTGCGATAGCGTTTCTTCTCGCCGCGCAGCAACTCGACGTTGAGAGCGAAATCACTCTTGGGGAAATAGAAGGTGCGCACCATGTAGAAGTCCTTGCGGCGGATGGCCTTGTTCTCCTGCACCGGCCAGGGCTTGTCGCTCTCTCCGATGAGAATGAGCACGCCGCGCGGCAGCACGATCTCCATACCCAGGCTGCGGGCCGCATGCGCGCCGCTGCATTCCACGATGAGCTTGAAGCGCTTGCTGCTGTCGCCCACCGGATGGCGCCTGGCCCCGAATGATTCGGCCAGCTGCAGCCGCTCTTCCTTCAGGTCCGACACATACACCTCGGTGTAGCCCATGTTCTGCAACGCGATGAGCGCTCCGATACCCACCGGACCCGCTCCCGTCACCAGCACCGGCCCCGTCGTCTCCGGCGGCACCAGCGGCTTCACGAACCGGATGCCGTGCGCGGCCGTGCCGATGGTGTCGAGCAGCAGGGGGGCGAGTTCGTCCTCGATGTCGTCGGGCACGCGCAGCAGGCACTGCTCGGGCACGCTCAGGTATTCGGCGTAGCCGCCGGGGCGGTTCCACCCTACAAGCACCGATTCGTTGAGGCACATCTGCGTGTCGCCCGCACGACACGATTCGCAATGGCCGCAGTGCACCGGGATGTAGACCAGGCAGCGCTTGCCGTCGAGCGCATGGCCCGGCTGCTGCACCACTCCGAAGATCTCGTGCCCCGGCGTGATGGTCGCGCCGTTGAACCATAGCTTGGTGTCTGAGCCGCACAGCGCAGTGCGGCGCACGCGCAGCAGCACCTCGCCGGCGGCAGGCACCGGCATGGGCGCCTCGCCGATGGTGATGTTCTTGTCGCCATGAAAAATTGCAGCTTGCATGAGAGGTCTCCTAGCCTTTGACCGCGCCCATGGACAGGCCCGACACGAGCCTGCGCTGGACGATGAAAGCGAGAATCAGCGGCGGAAGCGCGATGAGGGAAGCAGCCGCCATCAGCGCGCCCCAGTTCGACGCGCCTTCGCCAATGAAATTGAAGGACGCCGCGATGAGTGTCTTGGTGTCACCGTTTGACAGCACGAGCGCGAACAGGAAGTAGTTCCACGAGAACACGAAGGACAAGATCGACGACACGACCACGCCCGGCATCACGAGCGGCAGCGCGATGCGCCACAGGATGCGCGGCACGCTGCAACCGTCGACTTGCGCGCTCTCCAGCACACTGCGCGGAATGTTGTCGAAGAAGGGCAGCAGCACCCAGATCACGATGGGCATGGTGATGGCCGCGTGAGTGAGGATCAGCGCCCAATAGCTGCCGATCATTCCGGCCTCGCGGAACATCACGTACCAGGGCAGCAGAAAGAGGGTGCCCGGTGCCATGCGCGCCAGCAGTGTGACTGTGGCGGGCCACGTGATGCGTGTCCACGATACGGCGAACGCCGCCGGAACGCCCAGCAGCAGCCCGATCAGCGTCGAGCCCGCGGTGATGACCGTGCTGTTCCACGTGTAGTGAAGAAACGGTGTGGTGCCGAACAGCGTGCGGTAGTTCTCCAGCGTTGGTGTGAACAGCACCGTCGGCGGATAGGCCGTCACCTCGGCCGAGGGCTTGAAGGACGAGAGCACCATCCACGCGATCGGCAGCAAGATCAGGACCGCCACGAAGGCGATCTGCACGAGGCCCAGGCGCTGCACCAGCTTGCCGTTCATGGACTTGCCTCCTTCACCATGCCACGCGCCTGCGCGCCTGGGTGAGCACCATGACCGCGCCGAGCACGATGGCCGACAGCGTGATCATCAGCGCACTCGAATAGCCAATGTCGAACAGCTCGAAGCCCTTGCGGAAGCCATAGATGTTCAGCGTGTTCGACGCGTTGCCGGGGCCACCCTGCGTAGTGATGTAGATGATGTCGAAAAAGCGCAGCAGGTCGACGCTGCGCAGAATGGCCGCTGTGACCAGCGTGGGCGCAAGTAGCGGCAGCGTGATGCGCCAGAAGGTATTCCAGCGCGAGGCGCCGTCGATCTGCGCTGCCTCATACACGTTGGGCGGCAGCGATTGCAGGCCGCCGAGCACGATGAGCGCCACGTAGGGCGTCCACTGCCAGGTGTCGATCATGGCCACGGTCGGAATGACCCACACCGGAGAGGCCAGCCAATCGGAACGCGGCAGTCCCACGGCCTGCAGCAGGTAGTTGGCCGCGCCGATGGACGGGTCGAGCACTACCAGCCACATCATGCCGACCACCACGGGGGGTAGCACGAAGGGCGAGATCATCAGGGTGCGCACAATGCCAGACAGTTTCCTGGAGCCGTGCAGCAGCAGCGCGATCCACGTGCCCAGCACGAGTTGCAGAACCAGCGACAGCAAGTAGAGGACGAGCGTGATCTTCAGCCCGTTCCAGAACTCGCCGTCGCCCGCCATCTCGACGAAGTTCAGGCCCCAGTTGAGCTTGGGCTTGGCTCCGAAGCTATACGAATGCAGGCTGAACCACACCGTGTAGGCGAAGGGGAACGCGATCATCGCGGTCGTGAAGATCACGGCCGGAAAGGAGAGAAACGCGAGTTGGCCGCGCGTGCCGATCGATTGGCTCATGCTGCGTCTTCAACCCGCGAGAAAGCCGCCGTCGACGGCCAGCACCGTGCCGGTGACGTAGTGCGCGGCGCGCGAAGCGAGGAACACCGCACTGCCCGCGATGTCGTCAGGCTGCGCCCATTGGCCCAGGGGGATGCGCGACCTGATGCGTTCGTAGTGCGCCTTGTCCTGGCGGCCGGCCGCGTTGATGGCGGTCTCTACATAGCCCGGCGCGATGGCGTTCACGCGCACGCCGCGCTCGGCCCAGGCGAGCGACAGCGACTTGGTGAGCATCACCACGCCGCCCTTGCTCGCGCAGTAGGCGGGAATGAACGGGAGTGCCACGAAGGCGTTCATCGACGCCACGTTGACGATGCTGCCCTTGCTCTTTTCGAGCAGCGGCAGGCTCGCGTTGCACAGGCGGAAGGTGCCTGTGAGGTTCACGTCCAGCACGCGCTGGAAGGTCTCGATCTCGAACTCCTTGAAGCGCGCGAGGATGCCGGCGCAGTTGACCAGCGTGTCGAGGCGGTCGAGTCCGCCGACGAACGCGGCGACGGCGTCGTTGTCGGTGACGTCGAGCGTGCGCAACGTGAGCCTGCCGCTCTGTTGCAGCGAGGTGGCTTCGAGTGCCTCGTCGTCGACGCCCGTGGCGATGACGCTGCAGCCCATGTCCATGAAGGCGCGCGAGATGGCGGCGCCGATGTCCCCGGCACCACCGACTACCAGCACGCGGTGGTCCGCGGAGAAGTCGAAGACAGCCATCAGTCTTTGGCGATCAGCGCGTCGAGCTGTTTGTCGGCGTCGGCGCACGCTTGCGCGGGCGTCTTCTGTCCGAGTAGCAGTTCGGTCGCGGCTTGGCCGATGAAGTCGCGCGAGGCCGGGTTCTGCACGATCGGATAGCCAACTTCGGAGGTGCCGGTGCGGCTCAGTTCGTTCACCGTCGCGACCCATTCGGTGCGCACGGGTTGCTCGTCCATCCACGCCTTGTAGCCCGGCGACTTGGCCACGGCCGCGCGCGGCGGCGCGACGCCGTCGACCGCCAGCTTGGCCTGCACGGCCGGGCTGGTGGCCCACTGTACGAAGTACCAGGCGGCTTCCTTGTTCTTGCTGTGGGCCGACACCGACATCGTCCAGCCGATGACTGTCGGGTGCGAGCCGCCGGGGCCGGCGGGGAGCACGGCCACGGCCGTGTCTTTCAGGCGGGCGCCACCGTCCATCACATTGCGCAGCTCGTTCGACGACTCGAAAGCCATCGCCGCCTTGCCCTCCTTGTAGAGCGAGGAAATTTGATAGAAGCTGTAGTTGACGACGCCGGGCGGCCCGTAGTCCTTGAGCAGCTTGGAATAGAGCGCCAGCGATGCCTGGCCTTCCTTGCTGCATAGCTGCGACTTGTTGTCCTTCATGTAGGTGCCGCCCATGTTGTGCAGGAACACGCTATAGGTGAAGGGCAGGGCGGGCTTGAGGCCGCGCGAGACAAAGGGCGTCACGCCGGGTTCGCAGCTCTTGAGCTTGGCGGCCACGCCTTCGAGCTCGGGCAGGCTCTTGGGCAGCGACACGCCGCACTTCTGGAACAGGTCCTTGCGGTAGTACAGGACAGGGCCCTCGACGTTCATCGGGATGCCGGTGAGCTGCTTGTCGTAGGTCGCGTCCTTGAGCATGCCCGCGCTCAAGTCGGCGAAATCGTAATCTTTGGCGCTGGCGGTTTTGACGAACTCGTTCAGATCGGCATACCACCCGGCCTTGGCGAACTGCATCCCCTCGCGCGAGGGCAGTGACATGAACACGTCGACCTCGTCGCTGCGCGAGTTCATGACCGTGACCAGCCGTTGGCGCATCTGCTGCTCTTGATAGGAGTCGACCTTCAGCGTCATGCCGGTCTGCGCCTCGAAGTCGGCCTTGTGCTTCAGCAGGGCATTGGCCACCGGGTTGTTGTTGGCGAGGAAGGTGATGGTCGTGCCCTGGTGCTTCTTCCAATTGAAGTCCTGTGCATGAACGCCGAAGGCGCACGTGGCCGCGACAGCGAAAGCGATGGCTCGTCTCATGTCTTTGTCTCCTGTGATCGTCATGTAACCGTTTACAAAATTATCTTGGCAAGGACAGAGGCTGTCAACGCAGCGAACCGACTCAATGACGGCAATTCATAGGGGATTTCCCTTGAAGTTTGACCCGGTGGCGCTCGTACCGCTTGCTGTAAACTGTTTCACGATGAAGCCAAAAACAGTCGGTATTCGAGAAGTTGCCAAGCACGCGGGCGTCTCGACGGCTTCGATTTCTCGCGCGCTCAACAACCCCGAATCAGTGAGCCCGGACCTGCGAATGCGCATAGATGCGGCTGTTGAGGTTTTGGGCTACATCCCCGACGCGGCGGCGCGTGCGCTGTCGTCGCGCCGCACGCGCACCATCGGCGCCATCATCCCCACGGTGGACAACGCGATGTTCGCGCGGGGCATCGAGGCGCTGCAGATCTATTTGTCGCTGCAGGGCTATCTGCTGCTGCTTTCAACCAGCGGCTACGAGCCGGAGACCGAAGCGCGCCAAGCGCAGAACATGGTGAGCCGCGGCATCGACGGCCTGATCCTGCGCGGGGACACGCACACCGATGCGCTGCGCAGGCTGCTCGCCTCGCAACGCATTCCGTTCGTGAACGTGGGCGTGTACCACCCGGACAAGCCGTACGCGTCCGTAGGCGGCAACAACGAGGCCGCAGCCTATCGGGCTTGCAGGTATCTCATCGAGCTGGGGCACACCCGGGTCGGCATGGTCGCGGCGATTTCGTCGAACAACGACCGTGCGACGGCGCGCGTTGCGGGCGTACATCGCGCGCTCCAGGAAAGCGGGCTCACGCTTCGGCCCGAGTGGTACATCGAGGTGCCCTATCACCTGGACGATGCGCGCCAGGGCGCACGCTCGCTGCTATCTGCCGCAAAAAGTGACTGGCCCACCGCCGTTGTCTGCGGCAACGACGTGATCGCGTACGGAGTGCTGCTCGAGGCGGAGCGGCGCGGGCTCCATGTGCCCGACGATCTGTCGGTCATGGGCTTTGATGATCTCGAATGGAGCCGCCACCTTCGGCCCAGCCTGACGACCATGCATGTACCGACGGACGAGGTGTGGACGCGGGCGGGGGACTATCTGGTGAAGTCGTTGTCTGGGAAGCAGGTGGCGTTGCATCATGAAGTCGATGTGTCGCTCGTGGTGCGCGAATCCACCGGCAAGCCGCGCCTGATCCGCTAGTCCGGCGCTGTCCGGGCTTTGATCTGGCTTGGGCCCATTTCTGCCGGCGCCAGGCTGATCGCGTGGCGGTCCGTAGCTGGGTAGTGCCGCACGATCTGCTCTCGGTCGATCAGCTTCTTTCGATCCTCGGGATCGATGCTCGGTCGCGTGATCTCGTCCCCGAAGGCGGCGCGAATGGCGGCCATCGAGACCCATGAGGAAACGACCGTGACTTCGGTGCTGCCATCGCCGAGGTCTCGGAACAACGCCGACGATCGCTGGCATCCCTCGAAGGACTGCAACTCCGGAAGCTTCGTACGTTCAAGATGGGCTTGGCACTCCTCGTGCAGCGGGGTAAGGATCCAGAAGGTCCAGGTCCGAAGGATGGCAGTCATGGGGAAGACAGGTGCATGGGTGCGCTTGGAGAAATGAGTCGGGGCGGCCGATTGTGCTCCGACCAGCATGGAGGATGAAAGGGACAAAGTCGCAATCGGCGCGCCAACCGGCGGTTGGGTCCGTTTGGGTGGCTCGGATGCATTTGCGCTCATGCCTGCGGGGTGCAGTACGTCCACTATCCTGGGCCTACTATCCTGGCTTTGTTCGCCCGTCACCGGAGCATTGCAATGCGCAACATCGAAAGAATCACAAGTCATCTGTTCCAGGTTCCGCTTGACGAAGTCCTGACCGACGCGAAGCATGGGGCGCATACCCATTTCGAATTGATCACCGCGACCGTGAGGCTCGCCGACGGCAGGGAAGGCACGGGCTACACCTATACCGGTGGAAAGGGCGGCCATGCGATCAAGGCGATGATCGACCACGACCTGGCTCCAGCGCTGATCGGCATGGATGGCGAGGACGTCGAATCCATTCATGACTTCAGCGAGTGGCACGTTCATTACGTGGGAAGAGGCGGCATTGCTTCGTTCGCAATCTCGGCCATCGACATCGCGCTCTGGGATATCCGCGGAAAGACTCGGCAAATGCCGCTCTGGCAACTGGCAGGCGGCACCGGCAACACTTGCAAGGCCTACTGCGGCGGAATCGACCTGCTGTTCCCCTTGGACAGACTCCTGGCGAATGTGAGGGGCTATCTCGCGCGCGGCGCCAATGCCGTGAAGATCAAGATCGGACGGGAAGATCTTGAAGAGGACGTCGAGCGTGTCCGTGCGGTCCGGCAACTGATTGGCGACGACCTCGCGCTGATGGTCGACGCCAACTATTCGATGAGCGTGGACGAGGCCATCGTCGCTGCCCGGCGCCTCGCGCCTTTCAACATCCTCTGGTTCGAGGAACCGACGATTCCGGACGACTACCAAGGCTACGCGAGGATTGCCGCCGCGACAGGCGTGCCGTTGGCGATGGGCGAAAACCTGCACACCATTCACGAGTTCGACCATGCTTTCGAGCAGGCGGCTCTCTCTTTCATTCAGCCCGATGCTTCCAACTGCGGCGGCATCACCGGCTGGTTGAAGGTGGCCGAACGCTCACGCCGGCATGGCATTCCCGTGTGCTCCCACGGCATGCAGGAGCTGCACGTCAGCTTGCTTGCCGCGCAACCGAACGCAGGCTGGCTGGAGATTCACAGCTTCCCGATCGACGAGTACACCGCCCGGCCCCTGGTGCTGAAGAACCACCTCGCGGTCGCGCCGCCAGAACCTGGCATTGGCGTCGCGTTCGATTGGGAGAAGCTGGAGCCGTTTCGCGTTCGTTAGCGCTCGCGCCGTGGCTCAGACATCGGCCGTTTTCACAGGAGGCGCAGCGACCATCCGCCGTAGCGAGTTCTTCTTGCGAATCTGAAAGATGAACGAGACCACCTGCCAGGCGATGAAGAACGCGATGAGCGCCATCAAGGTGCCGCTGATCGGGCGCGTGAAGAAGGTGGTAAAGCTCCCGCGGCTCAACAGCAGTGCGCGGCGGAAGTTCTCTTCGAGCATCGGCCCGAGGATGAAGCCCAGCATCAGCGGTGCGGCATCCAGCTGCAGTCGCATGAACATGTAGCCCATGAGCCCGAATGCCGCCGTGATGTAGATGTCCTCCAGGCTGTTGTTCACGCTGTAGGTGCCGATGCAGCAGAAGAACAGGATCGACGGGAACAGCACGCTGTAGGGAATCTTGAACACCGACAGCCAATAGCGCACCAGCGGCACGTTCAGCACCAGCAGGAAGACATTGCCGATCCACATGCTCGCCACCAGGCCCCAGAAGAGCTCCGGGTGACTCGCGATCATGTTGGGCCCCGGCTGGATGCCCTTGATGATGAAGGCGGCCAGCATCAGCGCCATCACGGCGTTCTCGGGAATGCCGATGCTCATCAGCGGAATGAAGCTCGTGCGCGCTGCCGCCTCGTCGGCCGCGGCCTGGCCGGCGACACCTTCGATGCAGCCGGTGCCGATCTCGTGCTTGTACTTGCTGACCTTCTTGTCGATGGCGTACGCCGCGAACTGCGCGATGGTCGGGCCGCCGCCGGGCAGGATGCCGAGGAACGAGCCCACGACGCTGCCGCGCAGGGCGCTGGGGATGATCCGCTTGAACTCGGCCCAGGTCGGGATCAGGTTGATCTTGCCGTTGAAGGGCGAGCGTTCTTCCTTCGAGTCGAGGTTCTTCGTGATTTCGGCAATGCCGAAGCAGCCCAGCGCGATGCTCACGATGCCCACGCCGTCGATCAGGAAGGGCAGGTCCAGCGTGAAGCGCGCGAGGCCGCTGTTCACGTCGGTGCCGATCGTGCCGAGCAGCACGCCGATCATGCACATCGCCAGGCCGTTGAGCAGGCTGCCGGTCGTGACGAAGCTCACGCAGACAAAGCCCACCATCATCATGGCGCAGTAGTCGGCCGGTCCGAAGAGGAAGGCCACTTCACCGAGCATCGGCGCGAGGAAGGCCAGCACCAGGATCGCCACCGAGCCGCCGATGAAGCTCGATACCCCCGCAGTGAAAAGCGCCAGTCCGGTCTTGCCCTTGAGCGTCATCTGGTAGCCGTCGATGCACGCGACGATGCTGCTCGCGTGGGGGATCTTCATCGTGATCGCGCTCACGCTGTCGCCGTATTGCGCACCGTAGTAGATGCCCGCCAGCATGATGAGCGCGCCGGTAGTGGGGATCGAATAAGTCAGCGGCAGCAGCAGGCTGATGGTGGCCAGCGGCCCCAGGCCGGGCAGCAGGCCCACGAGCGTGCCGACCGTGCAGCCAATCGCGCAGAACATGAGGTTCTGCAGGGTCAGGGCGTGCGAGAAGCCGAACGCCAGGTTGTTGAGGACGTCCATCATCAGTAAAGCGGCAGGTTCAGGCCGAGAAGTTTTTGAAGGACCAGCGCCATTGCGACCAGGCCGGCGGAAATCTTGACGTTGCGCACCCAGGAGTAGGAAGAGCCGGCCAGGGTGGAGCAGAAGACCATGAAGATGATTCCGACGATCATGTTCACGTAGGTGGAGATCAGTGCAAGTCCGCACAGACTCGCGATGATGATGGCGATGTTCTTGAAGTTCAGGTTGAGGCGCACTCGCTCGACATAGAACGCTCGAACCACGGTGATCACGCCAATCACCAACAGCATCGCACTCACTACCGCGGGAAAGAGTCCCGGCCCCGCGCGACTGAAGTCTCCAATCGGGTAACGCAGTGCCTGGAGTCCAAAGGCGAGTGAGATCGCCATGAGGAATAACCCTCGGACAAGATTTAGATTCATAGGGTCGTGATGAGTGCGAGTCGATGGGCGGACAGTCCCGCACTCGTGCAATGACTCTCCACATTCCCGAAAGAAAGTCGGGCGCCCTATGGTCTTGTCGGCCAACTGAGCGGAGTCTGACCAAGGCGTGAGGGAAATTACGTACCGGGCGCGAGGCTCAGCGACTCCTTATGATCAGATTCGCGAGAACCGGCCGGACAGTCCGAAGCTCGGTCCATTGCAATCACCAAAGCACACAATCACCAAAGCACAGAAGGAGAATTCGCATGCCGAAAGCCTATTGGGTCAGCGCGTACCGCGCAGTCAAGGACGCCGACAAACTGGCGGCCTATGCAAAGCTGGCGGGCCCCGCCATCACAGCCGGCGGCGGGCGCTTTCTAGCGCGCGGTGTTCCGGCGCAGGTCTACGAGCGCGGGTTGAAGGAGCGCACGGTGCTCATCGAGTTCGACAGCGTCGAGCAGGCCAGGGCGACGCATGACAGCGCCGACTACCAAGCCGCACTGGCTGCGCTCGGCGATGGGGCCGATCGGGATCTGCGGATCATCGAAGGGGTCTAGCCATGCTGCAGATGCGCCCCGGATGCGAGTGCTGCGACCGGGATCTGCCACCCGATTCGACCGCCGCGCGGATCTGCTCGTTCGAGTGCACGTTCTGCAGCGACTGTGCCGAACAGCGCCTTGGCGGACGTTGTCCGAATTGCGGCGGTGAATTGCTGCGGCGCCCGATGCGCCCAGCGGCCAAGCTCGTGAACTCTCCGGCTTCGACCACGCGAGTGTTCAAGCCCGAGGGTTGCGCAGTCACCGAGTCGACGTGAGCGTTGTCGCGTCGACTCACGGGTGCCGAGCGACGGGCGTCAGATCGCGTGCACGAGCAACACCACGCCGGACGTGATCGCGAAAACCTGAACGAACGCGCGCAAGAACCGGCCGTTGATGCGTTCGTGCACCACGCGGCTGAGTGCAGCGCCAATCAGCAGTGCCGGCAGCAGGCTCAACGCGGCCACAAGCTGCGTTGATTCGATGCGGCCCGTCGCCATCAATGTCGCCAGCGACACCAGCTCTCCCACCAGAAAGCACAAGGCGATGGTCGAACGCACGATGGGCGGCGCATGGTGCTGGTACACCAGCGCCAACGGCGGCCCCCCGATGCCGGTGGCGGTTTCGGTCACACCGGTGACGAGTCCGGCTGCGACAAAGGCCGGCCGGCCCGGCGAGAACGCCGGCATCACGAGCGTGACGAGCGCAGCGGCGACGGTCGACAATCCGACGAACAAAGCCAGGTGGTTGGCACTCAGCACGGCCAAGACCCACAGCCCACCCGCGGTTCCGAGGACGCGTCCCGCCGTGATCCAGCTCGCACCGCTCCGATCGATCGCGGAACGTTCGCGCCACGCGACATAGAAGTTCAACGGCAGCATCAGGACCAGCACGCACACCGGCAGCAACTCCGGCCGCAGGAGGCCGATCACGGGCGCGACGATGAGCGCAAAGCCCACGCCGCTCGCGCCTTGGACAAAGGCGGCGAACAGAACGGCCAGCGAAATGACGATCAGGTGCTCGACGGTCACTGCGCGGCCCCGATCATTGCAGCCGCCCTTGACTTGCGATGCTGCGCCGCGGTCGGATGCAGGCGCTGGATCGGTGCCCGTGCGATCGCCTCGCCGGCCGCGCGTGCGACCTGCCGCATCAGCGAGCGCGCATCCCAGTCGGTCGGCCAGCCCTTCCAGAGGCGCAGCTTTCCTGCGACGAAGACGGCATCGATCTGATCCCTGTTGCCCAATCGCACGAGGTCCCACGTCAAGTCGACCGAGGTGCACATCTCCGGCGTATCGACGTCGACAAGCAGGAAGTCCGCCTCCTTGCCGGGCGCGACCTCGCCGATCACGTGGTCCAGGCCGATGGCGCGCGCGCCATCGTGTGTCGCATGGTCGAGCCACGTCCAGCCGCCGCCGCATGACGCGTCGCCGATGGCAAGCCCGAAGGCGAGCTTTTGCGCTGCCTCGG
The DNA here is from genome assembly GCF_056397405.1 of Variovorax sp. 05N34. NCBI lineage: Bacteria > Pseudomonadati > Pseudomonadota > Betaproteobacteria > Burkholderiales > Comamonadaceae > Variovorax > Variovorax sp. 05N34. The sequence continues at coordinate 51,539 of NZ_JBFTNI010000006.1, read as the reverse complement.
CCGCGTCCATGAGGCGGAACGCATCGCTGCGGGTGGCATCCGTGCCGAGTCCGAAGCGGATCCCCATCGCTGCCATCAGGTTGGCCGGCGCGACCGCATTGCCTTTCCACTGGCTTGCGACCGGGTTGTAGCTCACGGCCGTGTCGGTTTGTCGAAGCAGGGCGAGTTCGCTCGGCGTCACCAAGGTGCCGTGCGCGATGAGCACTTGTGGCCCGAGCGCGCCCAGGTGCGCCAGAAGCTCGAGCGGCCGCATGCCGCGTTGAACGACCGAACGTTCCACCGACGCGAGGTGCTCATTGACATGCGTCTGGAAGATCGTGCGTGCCTCCGCGCAAAGCGCCGAGACACCCACCAGCATCTCGTCGGAAGCCGCTTCGGGCACCGAGATCGCAAGCGATGGATGAATCAGCGCCGCGCCCGACCACTTCTGAAGGAAGCGTTCGGCGTGCGCCTTCAAGGCTCTGCGTTCGGCCGGTGTGCTCTCGTTGCCCCCGTCGTTGCAGATCAGGCCGAGCACGCAACGAAGGCCCGCCTCCTGCGTGGCTGTCGCGAGCGCGCCGATGTCTCCCTTCGCGCGCGTCCCGGCATCGCAGACGGTGGTGAAGCCTCCGCGCAGCGACTCGAGCGCCGCCAGCTTCGACACGCCATGGACGAACTCGTCGTCCAGGCTCGCTTCCAGTGGCACCCAGACGCGGCGAAAGATCTCCGAGGGTTCGCCGTAGGCCAGCGACTTGCCAAACGATTGCGTCAGATGATGGTGCGCATCGATCATCCCTGGCATCAGTACCTTGCCCGGAAGTCGAAGGGGCGTCAGATGCGGATAGCGGGCGGCCAGCACTTCGGCGGGGCCGATGTCGCGGAACTTGCCGCTCTCGACGAGGATGGCGTGGTCCCGCACCGGCCCTTCGCGCAGCATGAGGTGATCGGGGGCCAGCAGCAGCGAGTCCGCCGCAAGGTGGGATGCAGTGTCGCCGGCATTCAGGGGATAGGTGGAATTCATCATTGGGCGGCCGGTGCCCCTTCCGGGGCCGGCGCTTCGTTGCTGTCGTCGCGGGGCGCCGCGGCGACGTGGTGAAAAAGGATGTTGAGCACGATGGCGGTGAGCGCGCCCATCGCCAGGCCGTTGCCCAGCACGAGTTGCAGCGTTGGCGGGAACTTGCTGTAGAGGCCGGGCACGAGGATCGGCAGCAGGCCCATGGTCAGCGCACCGGCCAGCACGAACATGTTGCTGCGCTCATGCAGGTCGACCTTGCGCAGGATGTCGATGCCGATCGTGCCGATGATCGCGAAGACCACCATCGCGGTGCCGCCCACGACCGCCTCTGGAATCGCACTGGCGAGCCTGCCGAGCGGCGCCGTGAGCGCGATGAGAACCAGGATGGCGCCAGCCGTGGCCGTCACGTAGCGCGAGCGCACATTGGTGGCGCGCACGATGCCGATGTTCTCGCCGCTCGTGATGATCATCGAAGTGCCGAAGAGCCCACCTGCCAGCGAGATCAGCGCGTCGCCGCGGATGGTTCGCGGCACGACGTCGCGCGGCTCGATCTGCTTGCCGACGACCTCGGCGACCGCAATCGTCTGCCCCGTGGCCTCCACCATTGAAATGACGCTGAAGATCAGGAGCGGCAACGCTGCGACCAGGTCGAAATGCGGCATCCCGAAGGGCAGCAAGGTCGGGAGGCTCCACACCGGCCCGCTCGCCACGCCGCTGAAATCCGTCATTCCGCACACGGCGGCGAGGAGCGTGCCTGCCACGAGTCCCAACAGCACCGCCAGCTGTCCCAGCATGCCCTTGAACACGCGCGCAAAGAGCACCGTGAAGCCGACCGTGGCGAGCGCGAGGCCGATGTGCGCAGGGTCCGAGAACCCGGGTGTGCCCGGCTTGCCAGCGATGATCCCGCCGTAAACCTTGACGAGGTTGATCGACACGAGCATCAGCAAGGTGCCGATGACGATCTTCGGAAAATATTTGATGCAGCGCGAAAAGACCGGCAGCACGAGGAAGTAGAACAGCGCCGTGAGGATCACCGCACCGGAGGCCGTTTGCAGGTCGCGCTGCTGCGCGATGGTCAGGAACATCACGATGGGTGCGCCGCCGGGCACCATCACGAAGGGAAGCCGCGCACCGAACTTCCACGGCCCGAAGGATTGCAGCAAAGTCCCCACGCCGCAGAGAAGGAAGGTGGCGCTGATGAGGTTGATCGTCAATTCCGACGACAGGCCCAGCGCCTTGGCAATCAGAAAGACTGACGTGATGGGCACGGCGGCTATCACAAGCACATGCTGCAGGCCGAACAGAAGCATCTGCGACCAGGGCAGCACGGCATCTACGGCAGGGGCGTCGGAAATACGGAACATGATCGATTCCTTGGATCCGACCGTCCCCAAATCGATTTGGGAGACGGTGCAAAAAAATCCGCCAGTGGCGGGCTGAAGTACATTTCAGGAGGATTCCCAAAACGATTTGGGGAATTCAATCACTGTCTTTGAAAAAGGTCAATGGATGATTCCGAGCACTCTTCGCAAGGTCAACATCAAGGACGTTGCGCGCGAAGCGGGGGTGTCGCCGACCACCGTTTCTCATGCGCTCAATGGCCGCGGGCAAGTCGACGCCGACACGCGGGTGCGCGTCGAAAAGGCGGCCCTGAAGCTCGGCTATCGGCCCAACAGGCACGCGCAGCGCTTGCGAACAGGCGAGGCGCACATGATCGTGCTGCTGTCCTCCATGCCGTTCGCCGTCGCGGGCGGTCCTTCGCGCTTGGGGTTCATGATGGAAATCGCCGCAGTCGCAGCCGCTGCGGCCCTCCACCGCAACCTTGCACTCGTTCTGGCGCCGCCGATGGAAACCGGCAGGGTTCCGCTCGAGTTGCTGGAGGTCGATGGTGCGCTGGTCATCGAGCCGTCCGCCGGCGACGCCAACCTGGACTACCTTGCGCGCCGGGGCCTGCCGGTCGTGACTATCGGCAAGCCCTACGGAATGTCCGAGACTGCGCCGCACGTGGACATTCATTCGAAGGCGACGACTCGGCTTCTGCTCGAGCACCTGCATGCACAGGGCGCGCGACGCGTCGCGATGATCCTGGGCTCGGCGCAGCGCAATTCCTATGTTCAGGCGCGAGCCGCGTACGACGAGTTCATCACCGAGCACCCGCAGCCCTTGCTGTTCGGCATGGCAGATGAGGCCCAGGGTGAGGACGGGGGCTGGGAGATGGCGCGCTCGCTCCTGGCTGCACACGCGGAGATCGACGCTTTCTGTGTGCCAGTGGATGCATTCGCTGTTGGCGCGGTGAAGGCAATCCGCGCGGCCGGCCGGCGCATTCCCGACGATGTGATGGTGGTCACGCGATACGACGGCCTGCGTGCCCGCACCTGCGAGCCGCCTCTTACGGCGGTGGACCTGCATCTCGATGAAGTCGCGCATCAGGCGATCGACTTGCTGTTCGACCATCTGCGAGGCGAAACGGAGCGCCGTTCGGTCGCGGGGCCGACGGCGCAGTTGGTGCTTCGGCAGTCGTCATCCCGCAATCCATGACGCCCGGTCTGGTCGACCGCGCGCAGCCATTCAAGACGATCCGTCCCCACTCAGCACGACCCAGACCGTGCGCACAAGAATTTTTGCATCGAGCCTGAGCGACCACTCGGAGGCATAGCGGGCATCCAGCGCCACACGCTCGGAATAGGGCAGGCGATTGCGCCCGCTCACCTGCCAAAGGCCGGTGATGCCGGGTCGCATCTGGCAGTAGTGCGGCCAGCCGAGTCCGTACAGACTGCGCTGGCGCACCATGCAAGGCCGCGGGCCCACGAGGCTCATGTCGCCCTTGAGCACGTTGAAGAACTGCGGCAGTTCGTCCAGGCTCAGCCTTCTGATCACGCGTCCGACGCGCGTGACGCGAGGATCGTCGTCCAGCTTCTGGAACTCGTTCCAGCGCGCCCGCGCGGCAGGGTTCTGCTCCAGGTGAAGCGCGAGGACCTTGTTCGCTCCTCTCACCATCGTGCGGAACTTGTAGCAACGAAACGGTCGACCGTCCTGACCCAGCCGAACCTGCCCATAGTGCACCGGCCTTCCCATTCCGACGAGCACGACGGCTGCAACGAGCAGGTAGAGCGGACCGAGCATCACGAAGAAGGCCAAGGCCCCGACGATGTCCACCGAGCGCTTGACTGTGCGCTGAGCGGGCGTGAGGCAATACGGCTCCGGGAAGGCCTCTGAAGAAGCGCTGCTCGCGTGCACCCAGCTTGGCACGTCGCGTCGCGCGTAGGGATGGGCAGGGGGCATGAACGGCCTCTTGGGGAATGGCGGTTCAGCGGCCGGCAAGCGCCCAATACCAGAACAGCAATGCCGCCATGAGCAGAACCACATTGAAAAAAAGCGAAGGCCGTGCCTGCTGGCCACCCTTGTCGCCCTTGTGCCCCTTGTCATTGTGAGACTTCGGCGCGGCAGAGTCGTAACTAGCCGCTTCATGCGGCGCCGCCGCAGGCGAGGAGCCTTCGACGACGTTCGCGGCCGTGCGAATGCCGCTGAACTTGCCTGCGCAACCGCGACAGTAGCGCGCGCGGTCGGGATTGGCGGTGTGGCAGGACTCGCAGAACTTCGTCATGGCGGACAGCGAATGCACTCGAGTTGAATTCCGTGGTCACCATTGCAAAGCGAAGTCCGGCGACGAGCGCCCGACTCGAAAAAAGCACACGCGGAGACTCTTGTTACTACGCCGGCCCGGCGGCTTTGTAAGACAGCGCCGGATGCTTTTGTCCCAGCGCACGTTGCCAAGCGGCAACTCAAGCGTGCTAAAAATCCACGCGGGCATTGAATACCGGCGGCCATAGGCACAGACTCCGTAGCGCGTATGCGAGTAGCAAGTGAGCGCTGCATCCATTCCTTCGCGTCACCTGCTCCGGCAAAGCTTCTCATCAACATCAACCCAGTGAGGCTTTCATGTTCGATCGACGCGCTTTCGCAATCAGCTGTGTACTTGCCATCCCGAGCGGGGCCTGCCTGGCGCAGACCAGCTTCGCGCCGGACCAGTACTTCGACAACCGCTGGTACATCACGCCATTCGGCACCTACGTGCATCCAGACGACAACTGGAATGCCAAGAACGGCTGGGGCGGAGGCGTCTCGATCGGCAAGCCGATCAACCCCTACTGGAACATCGAGGCGCGCATCCAGTACGAGGAGCTCGATAGCAAGTTCGGCACTGCGTTCGGCGTCTTCAACACCCGCGACAAGTACAAGAACCTCAGCGGCACGCTCGATGCGCAGTGGTTCTTCCTGGGCCGGCAGGGGATCAATCGCTGGCAGTCCAACAGCGTGCAGCCCTATGTCGTTGGCGGTATCGGCGCGCTCGACAACAAGGTCGACACCTTGTTCGCCAGCAGCAGCAGCCATACCAGCTTCACCGCCAATGCGGGGCTGGGCGTGGTCTGGCCGTTTTCGTCCTGGGGCCGCCTGATGGCCGATGCACGCTACCGCTATGTCGACAACGCCAGCAACGTCAGGCTGGCAAGCCGACAGCAGATGAACGACTGGATGTTCACCGTGGGCTTGCAGATCCCGTTCGGCCCGCCGCCTGTCGTGGCGCAGGCGCGGCCGCCGGCGCCGCCGCCCGCAGTGATGCCGCCGCCTCCACCGCCGCCTCCACCTCCGGCCGCGCGCAACTTCGAACTCAAGGCCGATGGCACCTTCGCCTTTGCCAAGTCGGACTTGACTCCGGCCGGCCGCGCGCGCATCGACAGCACGCTGCAGGAGCTCAGGTCCTCCGGCATCCGGCTGCGCTCGATCTCCATCGTCGGGCACACCGACCCGATCGGCAGCCTCGAGTTCAACCAGCGCCTGTCAGTGGCACGTGCCAACTCGGTGCGTGATTACCTGGTCGCCAACGGCGTGCCGGCCAACATCATCCAAACCGAAGGCCGGGGTCCGTCGGAGCTCAAGATCACTGAAGCCGAGTGCCGGGCGCAAGGCAAGGCGAGGAACCGCACCGCGCTCATCGCCTGCTTCGAGCCGAACCGGCGCGTGGATATCCGCGCCACGGGCGAACAGAACTCTTGACGAGTGCAGCGTCTGCGGGTCGCGCTTTCTGCTTTGTCAGCCCGGCCCGCTATTGCGCGTTGAAGTCCGCGGGACTGGGCGCCTTCATCGTCAGCTTGTGCAATGCGGCGATCATTTCCGACAGCTCGTCGGCCTCGTGCAGAAACGCTTGCGCGGAAGCAGAAGTGGATGCGTGCGCACCCTGCGCTTGGGCCAGACGGCAAAGGATGCTTTCCTTCTCCTGCAGCGCGCGCAGGCCGGTCCAAAGCGCTGCGTCGGTGACCATCTCCTGCGACGCCGCCAGTGTCCGCAAGCTGAAGGCGTGGCCGGTGTGACAGCGATAGCGCACCGGATGCTTGTCGTTGAGCTCGAACAACACACCGCCGCAATCCGGGCAACTGAAAGTGGACGCTTCGGCAATGGTTTTCAGGTTTTCCAATCTGTGCTCTCCCAGGCTGACTGCGTGTTCGCGCCGCAGGCCCTCGGGCGCTTCGTGCGTGGTCGCGGTGCTCATGTGCTGCTGTGCCAGATGAAGCAAAAGGTCGGGCATTGCCGAGAGCGGCAACACATGATCAGGCTGCAACGCTGCCATGGCGGCGCGGGGCATGCTGGGCTCGAAGGCGTCGGCCGGGTCCTGCACGATGGCGATGCCGCCGCAATCCTTGATGGCGCAAAGTCCCGCGCTGCCATCGTCGAGCATGCCAGTGAGCACCACTCCCACGGCGCGCGGACCGCACTCCAGAGCGGCAGAACGGAACAACGGATCAATGGCGGGCCGGGCGTGGTGTTCCTTGGGCCCACGGTTCAGTCGAATCAACCCATCCTGCAAGATCATGTGCTGGTCGGGCGGGGCGACATAGATTTTGCCGCCCACCGGTACTTCGCCGTCTCTCGGCTCGACCGCCCGATTCGGCCCACGGCTGTTCAGCAGATCCGGCAGATGGCTGCGATGTGCGCCGATGTGCCGGACGAAAAAAATCGGCGCGGGAAAGTCCTCGCGCAAGGCAGCGGCCAGCCCGAGCATGGCTTTCACGCCACCGGCCGAGGCCCCGACGCAGATGAACGATGGAAGGGGAGGCGGACTCGTCATGTCTTCGCAAAGATAGCCACGAGACCAACCTAGATGGAGATGGCGGCATGTCTTGTAAGACGGCAGCCCTTGCCCCTGAAACCAAATGCCGGCCTCCAGGAAAGCAGTCGCCGCGCCAGTTCAGTTGCGTTGGAGCGCGGGCGTCCGGCGATAGGGCTGCTTGACGACGTACGCGCCAAGAAATCCGCTGATGCGTTCCGCGGCAGCCGAGCCGATTCCTCGGATCGATCTGACATCGTCGCGCGAAGCGGCGCTGCGCAGTGCACCCAATGTCTGGATGCCGCGGGCGGCAAGGAAATCCACCGAAGCACCCAGCCACGGCCGCAATTCCCCGATGGGCGTGTCGGCAGTGGTGGGCGCGACGAGCTCCTTGGTCTCGATCAAGCCTCGACGCCAAAGCTCGATGTGCGAGACCGAACATGCGAACGGGCGGCCGGTCAGCAACAGCGCATCGTAGATTTCGCGCGCCTCGCGTTTGCCGTAGCTCTCGCAAAGCAAGTCCAGCGAGAGCTTGCGCAGGTCGCCGACCGTGGAGTGGCAATGGTCCAGCGCACGCTCGAGCGTCGACACCCTGAGCCCCAACGAAGAAACCGAAGCGGAATCCCTGAGGCCACGAAGCGCCGATGACCGTGCCTCGCTGGAAAGTGCAAGCACTGCCTTGCTTTGCTCAATGGCTCGTTGTCTTTGGTTCGGATTGGGGAGGAACTCCAATCCCACTTGTGCCAATGCGTTTCGCAGACGCGAGAGAGTGTTGGAGCCAATGGAGCCCTGGGCCATCAATTCCCATTCGCTGATGGCAGAGAGATCCTCGATGCAGTAGATGCTCCGCGACGTCAATACTTTGCGAACATCCGTTCGCAATGGAATCTCATCGATGGGTGTCTCGCGGCCGAGTCCGAGGGGGGCGTCCAGCGGCAGGGACGGCTTCGGGTGCCAGTTGAAGTGCGGGAAGTGAAACGGCGTTTCCGCGCTGATCACGCGTTCCCTGACGGCAATGGCATGGCTGCGCCTTGCCTCCAGTATCGCGGAGCGCAGGGCACCCAGGCAGGCCCGCAACTCTTCGTCAGGCAACTGCGCCAAGTCGTTGATCGTTCGGATTTGGCGGGTCATTGCCGCCTCCGCTCCGGATCGGAACGTCCTTTACGGAAAACTACGTATGGCATGGACCTTAGTTTGGCCGTAGGTCGCCGGTGTCCGCAATTGCACTTTGGTGCCAATGCGCGTGACCTCTACAATTCCCGACGATGGCAAAGCGACAAAATCGGATGAATAGCACCCCCTCCATCAGGGTCGGTCCCAGCGGTGTGCATGGACTGGGTGCTTTCGCCACGCGGTCGCTGCCGGCCTTCGCATTGCTGGGCCTCTATGAAGGCCGGCGCTACTCGCCCGAGGAAATCGCAGCCAAGGATTGGGACGACCAGCTCACCTATCTGTTTGCCTTGTCGAATCACGAAACGATCGACGGTGGCAAGGGCGGCAACGGCACCCGTCACCTGAATCACGCATGCGATCCCAACTGTGAAGCGGTCGAGGAATACGACGACGCCGGGCAATTGGTGCTGAAGTTCCAGACGCTCGTGCCGGTGGAGGCAGGGGACGAACTCTTCATCGACTACTGCCTGACGGCGGACGACGGTTCGCCGGCATCGAACTATCTCTGCCATTGCGGCTCGTCCAATTGCCGGGGCACGATGCTTGCGCCTGAAGACGCAGCTTGAGTTCTCTACACACCTTGCCACGTACGTGCGGATACGTGTGGGCCGGGATTTACGGCCGTCGGCGACAGATCGAGAATGGGACCGCTCTGCTCACAGGCCGCATGACGTATGCGACACGCGCGAGCGCTATCTTCAGGAGGCCAGCATGGGTTCGAAGTTCATTCTCGGGCTGTGCGCCGCATCGACTGCCATTTTGGCGGGATGGACGACGATGGCGGCGGCGCAGTCGGACAGCTATGACAGTCTTATCGCGCGCTGCAACGACGGCACGCTGCCGCGTCCGGAGCGGGACGCGTGCATCCGCGATGCCGGCCTCGCGCTGCAGCGTGCGCAACAGGGAAGCTCGGGCAACTCGCAGACCGAGGACCGGTCCACTGTCGTGACGCCTTACGGTTCGTCGCGCGAGGGCACCGATTCGAGCACCACCTACACATCGGACGACGGCCGCGCCGTCATCGTTCCGCCGGCGGGTTCGGCACCGCCCGCGGATGCGGTGACGCAGTAGACGAGGGCGCGGTATTTCATGTCTCCTGGCTCAAGAGGCTGCAAACCGCCTCCGTGACCTGAGCCGTCGTCGCTTTGCCGCCGAGATCCCTGGTGTGCAAGGAGGGCTGGGCAGTGACCTGTTCGATGACGGCCATCAATCGATCGGCTGCGTCTTGCTCGCCCAAGTGCTCCAAGAGCATCACCACGGACCAGAAGGTGCCGACCGGGTTTGCCAAGCCCTTTCCCATGATGTCGAACGCGGAGCCATGGATGGGTTCGAACATCGACGGGTAGCGGCGTTCAGGGTCGATATTGCCTGTCGGCGCGATCCCGAGACTTCCCGCCAAAGCGGCTGCGAGGTCGCTGAGGATGTCGGCATGCAAGTTCGTGGCGACGATGGTGTCGAGCGAAGCCGGCTTGTTCACCATGCGCGCAGTCATCGCATCGACGAGTTCCTTGTCCCACTTCACGGCTGGAAACTCGGCAGCCACCTCATTGGCAATCTCATCCCACATGACCATCGCGTGACGTTGTGCGTTGCTCTTGGTGACCACGGTGAGTTGCTTGCGTGGGCGGGACTGCGCCAGCCGGAACGCAAACCGCAGGATGCGCTCGACGCCCGCCCGCGTCATCATTGAAACGTCCGTGGCGACTTCGATGGGATGCCCCTGATGCGCCCGGCCGCCGACGCCGGAGTATTCGCCCTCCGAATTCTCGCGGACGATGACCCAATCGAGGTCTTCTGACTTGCATCGCTTCAGTGGCGCGTCGATGCCCGGGAGGATGCGGGTCGGTCGCACATTGGCGTACTGGTCAAAGCCCTGGCAGATCTTCAGGCGAAGGCCCCACAGCGTGATGTGGTCAGGAATGTCCGGATCGCCCGCCGAACCGAACAAGATGGCGTCCTTGTCGCGCAGGGAGTCCAGGCCGTCGTCCGGCATCATGGCTCCGTGCTCTCGGTAGTAGTCGCCGCCCCAGGCGAACGTTTCAAACTCGAAGGCGAACTTGTCGCTGCGGGCGGCCAGTTTCTCGAGCACCTTCTGGCCTGCCGGGACGACCTCCTTGCCGATCCCGTCTCCCGGAATGGTTGCAATCTTGTAGACCTTCATGTTCTTTGGACCTCGATGATGGGAGCATTGAACTGTAGGGACTCAGGCGCCGCGCAAGTGGCGTCAGGTTCAAACCGGTCTTAACCTGAAGTCAATGATCCCTCAGCGAAACGTTCGCCCGCTGGCCTGCCATTGAGCGAAGGAGTCGGCGATGAAGTCCACGAAGGCGCGCACTCTGGCAAAGGAGTGCTGATTCCTTGGGTACACCGCATAGATGTCGGCATCGGACGTGTCGTACTGAGGCAGGACGTGGACGAGCCGACCGCTTTGCAGGTAGCGGCCCACGTCCCATTCGGCGCGCATCACGATGCCATGGCCGTCGAGTGCCCAATTGACGGCAATCTCCCCGTCGTTGCTCGTCAGGTTTCCCCGCACCTTGATGACTTGCGCCTCTGGCCGACGACCCTTGCTGGGGGTCAGGCGCCATACGCCGTAGCCCTCGTCGCCCTGGCGAATGGTGATGCAGTTGTGCCGGAGAAGGTCGTTCGGCGACATTGGCATTCCGCGCCGCGCCAGGTAGGCAGGAGACGCGCAAAGCAGGCGTCTGTTCTCTGCGAGCTTTCGGGCGACGACGCGCGTATCCGGCGGCGCTCCAAAGCGGATGCAGACGTCGTATGCGTCCTCCGTCAGGGCAGGCGGTCCGACGGAAAGTTGAAGTTGCACCTCGACCTCTGGATGGCCCTTCGTGAACCTTGAGATGAGAGGCGCCACATGACTGCGCCCGAAGCCCAGGGTGGCGTTGACACGCAACAGCCCCCTGGGCTGGGCCTTGCTCGCGCCCAGTGCCTGCTCCAGTTCGTCCACGCCAGCGAGGATGCGCTTCGAATGCTCCAGATAGATTTCACCTTCGGGCGTCAGGCCCATGCGGCGAGTGGATCGGTTGACCAGCGAGAACCCGAGCCGCGTTTCCATCGACGCCAGGTGCTTGCTGATGGCGGCTGTGGAGATTCCAAGTTCTCGCCCGGCGGCGCTCAGGCTACCCGCCGATGCGAGAGTCGCAAAGAAAGACAGGTCCGACGGCTGAATGCGTTTTGACATTTCGCGATTCTCGCTGCCTTGAAGGGGCAGGTTAACTCCAGGTTAAAACCGGTTTTCCTTTCATGTCGCTCATGCCGGCGTCTCGCTGTCTAGAGTCAGACCTCCCGGGCCGGGCTCGCTGGCGGCCTGTCGAAATCCACCAAAGCAGGAGACACCCATGTTCAATCTCAGCCGGCAAGGCGCGCCATGCAGCAGGCGCCGCGCCTTTTTGTCGCTAGCTACTGCCACCCTTTGCCTGAGCTCTGGATTCGCTCAAGCGCAGACCTGGCCTTCGAAGACGATCAGCCTGATCGTGCCCTTCCCAGCGGGAGGTACCACCGACGTGCTGGCGCGTGCACTGGCCGATCCGCTTGGCAAGGCGCTCGGGCAAGCCGTGATCGTGGAGAGCAAGCCGGGTGCAGGCGCGACCCTGGGCGCTGACTACGTAGCCAAGTCTCAGCCCAACGGCTACACATTGCTCGTGGGCGCGGTGCACCACACCATCGCGACCAGCGTCTACAAGAAGCTGCCATACGACTTCCAGAAGGATTTCGCGCCGCTCACCACCATCGCGATGGTGCCCAATGTCCTGGTCGTCAGCAGCGCATCGCCCGCCAAGGACGTCGCCGGACTGATTGCGTTGGCCAAGTCCGCCAAGGAACCTCTGCCCTATGGCTCGAACGGCAATGGCACCGCGCAGCACCTCATTGGCACGCAGTTCCAGAACGAGACCGGCATCAAGATGCTGCATGTACCTTACAAGGGGAGCGGACCCCTGACTGTCGACCTGCTGGGCGGGCAGGTGGCGATGTCGTTCGACACGGTGACGCCAGTGCTGCCGCACATCCAGGCCGGAAAGCTGCGGCCTCTTGCGGTCACTACGGCGAAACGCTCTAGCGCTTTGCCCGACGTGCCGACGCTCGATGAAGCAGGGTTGAAGGGCTTCGACATCGGCACCTGGTTCGGCGTGTTGGCGCCAGTTGGTACCCCCAAGGACGTTCAGGCGCGACTGGCGTCCGAGATGGTAAAGATCATTCACTCACCCGAGTTCAAGGCACAGATGGCCAAGATCGGCGCCGAACCTGTGGGCAATTCCCAGCAGGAAATGGCGAGGCAAATTGCGGAAGAGACAGACAAGTTCGCGAAGCTGGTGAAGGGCAGCAACATCACGATCGACTGACAGCAGAGTGCGTCTCTAGGCCCCGCCCTCGTGGCGGCATCCTCCTCACGGGCAATGGCTGACACGCGCTGTCGCCAGCGTCCGAGCGCAGCAACGCGCCGCGCCGATGTTCTCGGATCACAAGAGTTGGCTATCGCCCAGCAGGCCGGCACGTCACAGACCAGCTGTTCGACTCTCGTTCGGCGGATAGCGCTTCGCAGCGCGCGTAAGAGATTTCCATTGCACATTCAGACGAGTCTGATGGGCTGCTTTGTCGCAGCCATCCCTAGACTGATCGGCAAGAGGCGTCCGCTATTTCTGCGCGCCAAGAAGCTGATATCCGCGCCCTCCGACGCGGCAACAAAACAATGGCCTTTCTTTCCCGCCGGTGGGCGCGTCCCACGGTGGCTGCTCGCCGCGTTCCGAAACTCTCAGTTCCTGCACTCTCGCCCCTCCTCGTGACGGGGCTGGCCGCGTCGTTCGCGGTTCACGCACAGATCGCATCGACACCTCGTCCCGTCATCGAGGAGCAGCGCCAGCAAGAACGCGAGCGCGCGCTGCGCGAACAGCAGGAACGCGCGGTGGACGCACGCCTTCCTCGTCAAGCAGCTACGAAAACACAGCGGCTGCCAGACAACGAAACGCCGTGCTTCCGCATTGATCGCATGGTGCTCTCTGGCGAGAACTCCGACGACTTTCAATGGGCGCTCGCCGCCACCGCCGGCCCCCAGAGCGACGACTCCCCCGTGGGTCAGTGCCTCGGCACCGAGGGCGTCAACATCGTGCTCGCCCGCATCCAACAGGCGGTCATCGCACGTGGATATGTGACCACACGCGTGTTGGCTGGTTCGCAGGACCTCACCCAAGGCGAACTCACTCTCACGCTGATTCCTGGCCGCATCGCCGCCATCCGCTTCGATGGCGGGGGCGCGCCCACCAGCCTGCGCACGGCCGTCCCCGCGCGAATGGGCGATCTCCTCAACCTGCGTGATATCGAGCAAGGTCTGGAGAACCTCAAGCGCGTGCCCGCCGCGGAGGCCGACATCCAGATCGAGCCCTCGAGTGCCGCGAACGCGCAGCCCGGTGACAGCGATCTTGTGGTCAAGTATGCGCAAACCCGGCGTCCGCGCGCCTCCTTGAGCCTTGATGACAGCGGCACTGAGGGCACGGGCCGCTACCAGGCGGGCGCCACGGTTTCCGTCGACAACCCCTTCGGCTTGAATGACCTCTTCTACGTCAACGCCTCCCACAGCATCGACGGCCACTGGTTCACGAATCCCGACAAGGGCACCGCCGGCCAGATCGTGCACTACTCCGTTCCTTATGACGATTGGCTGCTCAGCGCCACGGCATCGCAGAACGACTATCACCAGAGGGTGGCCGGCGCCTTTGAGGACTACACCTACAGCGGTGAAAGCAGCAATGCCGGGGTCAGTGTCTCCCGACTGCTTTATCGCGATCAGCACCGCAAGACCGTCGCGAGTGTCCAGGCCTTCCGGCGGGCCTCCCACAACTACATCGACGACACGCAGATCGACGTCCAGCGCCGCACAGTTGGCGGCTGGGAACTCGGGCTGAACCATCGAGAGTTCATCGGCCCGGCCACGCTCGACGGCAATCTCGTCTACCGCCGCGGGACCAGTGCGTTCGGTGCAATCCCCGCGCCCGAGGAGCTCTTCGGCGAAGGCACCTCCCGCATGCGAATCATCACGGCCGACCTGGGCCTGAACCTGCCCTTCGAACTCGATGGACAGACGCTGCGCTATTCAGGCCTCTGGCGAGCGCAGTGGAATCGCACACCACTCACGCCGCAGGACATGTTCTCCATCGGCGGGCGCTTCAGCGTGCGCGGCTTCGATGGCGAATTGACCTTGTTCGGTGATCGTGGGTGGCTTGTCCGAAACGACATCGGTTGGGCGCTCGGAGCGACCGGCGCCGAGCTCTATTCCGGCATCGACCACGGCGAGGTCGGAGGCCTCTTCGTGGACCAACTCATCGGGCGACGGCTCACCGGCGGCGTGATCGGCCTGCGCGGTGAGTACCAGGGGCTCAGCTACGACGTCTTCGTCGGTGCGCCCATCAGCAAGCCCGACGGCTTCCAGACCGCCAGCGTCACGGCCGGATTCAACCTGAACTTCAGCTTCTAGGGAGGACATGCCAGCCACGACCTCACCTCTCTTCCACCTCAGACAAAGCGTGCAGCAGGCGGCAAGACGCATCTGCCGTCCGCGCGCCTTCCGAGTTGATCTGTCCTCCGCACGCTTTCGGTGTGGCCCTGACTGGGCGCACATCTCGAAGGCAGTGCTCCAAACATACAAGGCCGGCCGTGACATCGCGCGCCATTGACTCCTGCGACAGCGAACCATGAACAAGAACCTGCACCGAATCGTCTTCAACGCCGCGCGCGGCATTCGCATGGTTGTGCAGGAGACCGCCCGCAGCGCGGGCAAGTCGACGACGACCGCCACGGGACTCGGTGTGGCACTCTCAGCGTTGCTCGGCGTCGCCTCGGCGCAGGCGCAGATCATTGGGGCCCCGAACGTACCCGGCAACCAGCGGCCCACGGTGCTCACCGCTCCGAGCGGAGTCCCGCTCGTCAACATCCAGACGCCCAGCGCCGCAGGCGTCTCGCGAAACGTATATAGCCGCTTTGACATTGAGCAGCGGGGCGCGATTCTCAACAACAGCCGCAAGAACGTGCAGACGCAGCTCGGCGGTTGGGTGCAAGGGAATCCGAATTTGGCCACCGGCCCCGCGCGCATCATCGTCAACGAAATCAACTCCGGGAATCCGAGCTACCTTCGGGGACCGGTAGAAGTCGCAGGCCAGCGCGCGGAGGTCGTCATTGCGAACCCGGCGGGGATCTCCGTCAGTGGGGGCGGCTTCATCAATGCGTCAAAGGCTACGCTGACGACCGGCGTTCCCCAATTCAATGCCTTCGGCGGCCTGGACGGGTACCGCGTGAGTGGCGGAACCATCAGCATCGACGGCAAGGGCCTGGACCTCAGCCAGACTGACTACGCCGCGATCTACGCCCGTGCGATGCAGGTCGATGCAGGCATCTGGGCCAACGACCTCAAGGTCGTCACCGGCGCCAGCGACATCAGCGTCGACGGCTCGGCCATCACCCCGACCGCGGGCGCGGGGCCGGCCCCAGCCTTCGCCCTCGACTCCTCCGCCCTCGGCGGCATGTATGCCAACAAGATCGTCTTGGTCGGAAGTGAGGCCGGTCTTGGCGTGCGCAACGCCGGCGACATCGGCGCGGGAGTGGGCGGCCTCATCGTGACTGCCGAAGGGCGTTTGGAGAACACGGGCTCGCTTCAGTCGCAGGGAAGTACTGCCATCAGCGCTCCCGCCCTTGCGAACAGCGGCACGATCCTGAGCACCGGCAGCACCACCGTCGTCACGCAGGGCGATCTGAACAACTCCGGCACCATCGAAGGCCAACGCGTCGAACTCGCGAGCGCGGCCGCCGATGTGGTGAATTCGGGCACCATCCGGCAGACAAGCACGGCCGCGCTGACCATCGCAGCCCCTTCGCTTTCCAACGCGACGGGGGGCGTGATTGGGGCCGAACCGGCGCTTGCTGCGCCTGCGCCGGGCACTCCGGGCAGCGGCAGTGCGGGCGGCAGCGATCCCGCGAACGCGGGCAGCGCGGGAGGCTCGGGCGTCACCACGCCCCCAGCCGCAAACGGGGGCGGCACCACGGAGGCGCCAGCCTACCTGCCATCTTCACCTGGGAGCATCACCGCCGCCAACGGCACGATCAGGAACGACGGCGGCAAGATCTACGCGGGTGGTGCGGTCACTCTGCAGACACCGCAAGTGAACAACGCCGGTGGCTCGCTCGCGGTGACCGATCTTGCTGTCACGGGGCCGAACTTCTCGAACGCCGGCGGAACGCTGAGCATCGCCAACAGCTTCAGCGCCAACGTGGGCAGCTTCGACAACAGTGCAGGCGGCAAGCTGAATGCGGGAAGTGTGTCTGTCGTCACGACGGGCGACTTCAATAACGCGGACGGATCGATCCAGAGCAACGGCGACGTAGCATTGAACATCGGTGGCACGGCCAGTAACGAGCGCGGCACGATCTCCGCCGCTGACACCTTGACCGCGATTGTCTCCGGCGCACTGCAGAACGCCTCCGGATCGCTGGCGGCCAATCAGGCCGTGTCGATTCAGAGCCAATCCCTGGACAACACGCTCGGCTCGGTGAACTCGGCTGCAGCCGGCCTCTCGCTCAACGTCACGAACAGCTTGGTGAACTCCGGCAACATCGGCGCGGCAACGGATCTTTCCGTTTCAACGGGCAGCTTGAACAACGCCGGCAGCCTGCGCGGTGCCAACGACGGCTCGGTGGCGGTGGCCGGACAGCTCGTCAACGACGGTAGCATCACGGCCGGACGGAACACGACCGTGAGCGCGGCCAGCCTGCAAGGCGGGCGCACCGGCATTCTCGGCGCTGCAGTCCAGCACGATGGCAGCCTCGGTGTCGCGGGCGATCTGAACGTCAGCACCAGGGGTGTCCTGGTCGCCGAGGGCACGAACCTCGCTGCGGGCAATGCCATCCTGCTTGGTGCCAGCGTCGATCTGTCGGCAAGCCAGACCAGCGCCGCTAACATCGCCGTCACCGCCACGCAAGGCGACGTGACCACCAGCGGAGCCACCGTCGCCACCGCGGGCATGCTCAGCGTCACCGCCAACGGCCCAGCAGGACAAGCACTGGTGAACGAGGGCGGAACCCTGAACGCCGGGCAATTGGACCTGCGCGCAGCGAATATCATCAACACGAACGGCGGCGAACTCGTCCAGACCGGTGCCGGCGCCACCACCATCGCCGCATCGGCCACCATCGACAACAGCGCCGGGCGCATTGCCACCAACGGTCAGGACTTGAGCCTGCGGGCCAACATCATCGCCAACACCAGCGGCAGGATCGAGCATGCCGGTACAGGCACCCTACGCATCGAGGCGAATGGCTTCGACGGCGCCGACGGCCAGATCACCAGCAATGGCACATTGGTAGCCGCGGTCACCGGCCACTTCAATCAGGACGGTGGCACGACCACTGCGAAGCAGATCACCCTCGATGCCGGGTCGCTCGGCAGCCGGGGCGGCAAGATCATCCAGACCGGATCCGATGCCACGCGCATTGACGTCGTCGGCATGATCGATAACAGCGGTGGCGCCACCATCGCGAGCAACGGCGCTACCACGATCGCGGCCGGCAGCTTAAACAATCGGGCAGGATCGATTCGCGCGGCCGGCACCGCCGACCTGAGCATCAGCACGGGCGGCCTGCTCGACAACAGCGCGCAGGGGGACATCGGCGCGGGCGGCAATCTCGCCCTGGCCACCGGGAGCCTCGTGAATGACTCCGGTCGCGTCACCGCTGTGGACGATCTCACGGCGACCGTGGCCGGCGCCGTGTCCAATGTGGACGGCACGCTCGCCGGGAACGGCGACACGACGATCTCGGCGGACAGCCTGGACAGCACCCGCGGCGTGGTCGCCGCAGTCAACGGCGACTTGCGCGTCACGACGGTCGCCGCCACCGTGAACGCGGGTGGCACGATGCAGGCTGGCGGCAATGTCGCCCTCGCCAATGGTGGCCTGGACAACAGGGCCGGCAAGGTCTTCGGCAACGCGCTAGATATCGATACTCGGGGCAATGCGCTCTCGAACGTACAAGGCACGCTGGCCGCCGCGACCACCGTCGGGCTGAACTCGGGCGCGCTCATGAACGATGCCGGTCTGATCCAGTCCGGCGGCGCCATGACCGTGAACACGAACGGCCGAGGCCTGAGCAACAGCAACGCGGCGAGTTACCCAGGAGGCCAGGGCGGGATCGCCAGCGGCGGCACGCTCGACCTGAATTCTGGCAGCGTCAATAACACTGCGGGCTACATCGGCTCGAAGGACGCACTCACCGCCAGCACGGGCGCTTTCTCGAACGTCAATGGCGGCGCCGTCTTCAGTCAGTCGAGCGTTGCCATTGATACTGATGGCGCAACCTTCGACAACTCGGGTGGCCAGACCCAGTCGATTGGCGACCTAACCCTCAGCGCGGGTGACATCGCGAACACGGCCGGCTTGATCCGCTCGGTTGCGACCGCGACGCTGAGCGCCGACACCATCACGAACTCGAACGCGCAGGGCACGGACCAGGGCATCGAAGGTCAGAACGTTGCGATCACTGTCGGTAACCTCGACAACACCTCGGGCGCCATCCGCTCCGACGTCAACACCACCATCACCAGCGGCGGCAGTCTCAATAACACGTCGGGGCTGATCTCGGCCGGCGACACGCTGCACATCGTCGACCCGAACGCGGCAAACCCGGCCGCTAAGACTCTGAGTGTCACCAATAGCAACGGCACTCTCGTGGCAAACCAGAGCCTGATGTTGGACGCTGCCAAATTCAGCGGCGACGGCACCGTCGTCTCGGGCAAGGACCTGAGCATCGCACTGGTCCAGGACATCGTGAACGACGGTGAGGTCAGCGCCAATGGCGAGCTCTCGTACACCACGCTCGGCACGCTCACCAACAACGGCAAGTTGCTAGCGGGAGGCACGCTCACGGCCGGTGGCAGCACGGTCGAGAACACCGCCAATGCCGAGATGAGCGGCGCCGACACGCACATCATTGCCGGCATGCTTAACAACCGGGGCCTGATCGACAGCCACGGCCAGACGCGAATCGATGCCGGAACCGTCAACAACATCGGAACCGGACGCATCTATGGCGATGCGGTCGCGATCGGCGCTGGCACACTGAACAATGACGCGGAGACCATCGCCGGCGTGAGTTCCGCCGCCACCATCGCGGCACGCTCCAGCCTTGACGTCGGCGCCGACACGATCAACAACCGCGACGGCTCGCTGATCTTCAGCGCAGTCGACATGTACATCGGTGGTGCGCTCGATGCCGCCGGCCAGGCTATCGGCAAGGGCAGCGTGCTCAACAACCTGAGCGCGTCTTTCGAGTCCCTGGGCGACATGTCCATTGCGACAGGAACCGTCAACAACTTCGATACACATCTGGTCATCGGGCAGACCCAGGAGAGTGGTCCGCTCATCAACACCGTGATCCCCACGGGCGGGTTCGAGGCACCGCGTTCACGCTTCATCCTCGACCCTGATGACCGGTACACCTGGTACATCAATGACGACGGCACGCTGACCCCGCTAGGGCGGGGCTGGATCGAGAAATACCGCGCGACCACGACAACAACTGACTATGTCGTGGACAGCGCGCCGTCGCGACTCGTCGCCGGTGGAAACATGTCCATCGACGGCCTGCTGCGCAACCACGACAGCAAGGTGATCGCCGGCGGGAGCTTCACCTCTACCCAGCCCGTGGACAACTACGAGTCCCCGGCGCAGAAGGTCACGCGCGTCGAGGGCTGGGACGTTTCGATCTCCGGCTTCGACACCAGTGGCAACAACGACCTGACCGACTATCCCTCACACCTCATCGAGCAGCGGATCGACTCCATCAAGCTGGGCGGATTCGAGTTCAAGGAGAACCTCAACGCGACCCAAGGCTACAACGCTGGGGCAGCGTCGATCGTCAACGGGCCGGGCGGCTCTGCCGGTCAAGCTGGTGGCGTTTCGGGCGGTAGCGGACCGGGCGCCGTCATCGAGGTCGCCTCCGCCGTGAAGGGTTCGGCATCGGCGGCCGGAAGCGGTGCAGGAGCAGCAGGCGCCATCGATGCAGATGGCACCGCCGGCAGCGCGCGCGACGTCCCCACGGTCGTGCGGACCAGCGCGCCGGACACGCGCGTGCCCAGCGCCAGTCTATTTCGCACGCAGGCAGGCGGCAACTATGTCATCGAGACCGATCCGCGCTTCGCGAGCTACCGCAACTGGCTCAGCAGCGACTACCTCTTCAATGCGATGGGGTTCGACCCCAACAGCGTGCAGAAGCGCCTGGGTGACGGCTTCTATGAGCAGAAGCTCATCCGCGAGCAGGTGGCACAACTCACCGGTTACCGCTATCTGGATGGCTTCTCCAACGATGAGGAACAGTATGTGGCGCTGATGAACGCCGGGGTGACCTTCGCGCAGAAGTATCACCTGACGCCGGGCGTCGCCCTCACGGCCGAGCAGATGGCGCAGCTCACGAGCGACATCGTGTGGCTGGTCGAGCAGATGGTGACGCTGCCTGACGGCAGCACCCAGCGCGTCCTCGCGCCGCAGGTCTACGTCCGGGTGCAGCCCGGCGACATTGATGGTTCTGGTGGCCTGCTGTCGGCAGACAGAACGATCATCAAGGGCGCGCCGGGCGCCGGTGATCTGGTCAACAGCGGCACCATCGCCGGCCGCTCGCTGGTGTCCATCAGCGCCGACAACATCAACAACCTGGGCGGGCGCATCTCCGGCGGCAACGTGGCGCTGGATGCCCGAGCCGACATCAACGTCATCGGCGGCACGGTCGATGCGCGCGATTCGCTGGCGCTCGTGGCGGGCAACGACATCAACGTTCGGACGACCACCAACAGTACGCAGGGCACCAACGGGAGCCTCACCAGCATCGACCGAATTGCGGGGCTGTACGTCACCAACCCGGGCGGTTCGCTGATCGCGAGCGCTAGCCGGGACGTCAATCTCGTCGCCGCGGAAGTGGTCAGCGCCGGAGCAATAGGCGTGGGCGCCGGACGAAATATCAACCTGGGCACGGTCACGGAGTCGCGCAGCAGCGCGGTAGTGTTCAATGCGCGGAACGGATATTCCGAGTCGCAGAGTCTCGACATCGGCTCGGCGATTCAGGGCACGGGCGACGTTCACCTCGCAGCGGGCAACGATCTCAATATCAGGGCCAGCAGCGTCGCCAGCGTCGAAGGTTCGCTGGTAGCCAGCGCCGGCCACGACATTAATATTGAGGCGGGACAGGCCAGTGAGTCCAGTACCTCGTACAGTCATGCGGAATCCAAGAAGCTCCTCTCGCGTTCCAGTGCGACGGACTTCAACAGCAGCTCGACCACCGACGTGATTTCCAGCAGCTTGAGCGGCAACAGCGTCGCGCTGGTGGCCGGCAACGACATCAACGCGCAGGCCGCGCAACTGCGTTCCGACAAGGACATGAGCCTGGTCGCGGGCCGAGACATCAGTCTCACCACAGCGGACCAGGTCACCCTGGATTCGCACTACAGCGAGCGGACCAAGAAAGCCACCGGTCTGGGCATGCTCACGGGCGTCTCCCTGGGCGCTGGCGACGTGGGCGCCAAGTTCGTTGCCGGGAGTTCGAGCACTTCCATCGAATCCACGACTTCCACCCTGGCCGTTGGCACCACCGTCTCCGCAGGCAGCCTGCAAATGGTAAGCGGCCGCGACACGACGCTGCAGGGAACGACCGTCGTCGCGGACAACGACATCATCATGCTGGCTGGGCGCAACCTCACCATTGAGAGTGCACAGAACACGACCACCGGCAGAAGTTTCGACGCCAACAGCAAGAGCGGCATGATCGGCACGCGGACCAATCCCTCGCTTGGCAATGTCAAGAGCACGGAGGCGGTCTCGGGCAGCGGCGAATCTCAGTTCAGCAGCCAGGTCGCGAGTCTCAAGGGCAACGTGACGCTAATAGCAGGAGATACCTATCGCCAGACCGCTAGCAGCGTGATGGCCGTAGGTCAAGCTGGCGAGTTAGTCGGCGGAGACGTGAACGTTCTAGCCAAGAACGTCGTCATCAACGAGGCTTACCACACCGCACAGTCGTTCGACGTGATCCGGAACTCCAGCACAGTGATCGGCGGAAGCGCGAGCGTCGGGGGCATTTCGACTGACAGCCTGCGAGGCGCCAAGAGCACGGTCCAGGCAATAGACGAGACCAGCGACAGCCGTATGCAAGCGCTCGGCGTGATCAATCTCGCGATGTCGGGCAAGCAGGCCTATGACACCGCAGCGAGCTTGGCGACGGGAGGGCGCGTGGGCTACAAGGTCAGCGTGAATGTCAGCCGCGGCAAAAGCGAGAGCAGCAGCACCACCAAGGCCAGCGAGGCGGTCGGTTCCAGCATCGTCGGTTCGAACAACGTCAACATCGCCGCCACCGGCGGTGGCGAAAACTCCAATATCCACGCCATTGGCTCAACGATCACGGCGGGCAACACGGTCAACCTGGCGGCCGACAACGCCATCACTCTGGAGGCCAGCAAGAATACGTACGAGCAATATGGCGGCAACAGCAGCAGCGGCGCGAGTGTTGGCGTCGGCTTTGCGGGCGGCAGCCAGAATGGTTTCACGATTGAGTTGGGGGTGAGCCAGGGGCGCGGGAAAGAGGACGCGTCCGACCTGAGCTACAACAGCACGCACGTCAGTGGTGGCAAGGCGGTCAACGTTGCGAGCGGCGGTGACCTGAACATCAAGGGAGCCGTCATCGACGGCGAGCGCGTCGCGGCTGTGGTGGGAGGAAACCTGAACATCGAAAGCCCGCAAGACACGAGCCGTCAGGTGTCCAGGCAGAGCAGCTCAGGCGCGAACGTGAGCCTATGCATCCCGCCGATCTGCTACGGCGTCAGTACTGTGGGCGGAAGCGCGGCGAGCGCCAAGGCCAGCGGCGATTTTGCGAGTGTGTCCGTGCAGTCGGGCATCAAGGCCGGCGATGGTGGCTTTGCCGTCAACGTGAGGGGCAACACGGATCTGAAGGGCGGCGTCATCAGCAGCACGCAGGACGCGATCGACGCGGGAAAGAACAGCTTCAGGAGCGCCAGCATCACAACCAGCGACCTCGTGAACCACAGCACTTCGAACGGCAGCGGCTATGGGATGAGCGGACGCGTTGGCATGACAGCAGGAGACCAATCTGCGGCGAAGGATACGGGCACGAATGCCGCGCAGAGCGACTCTCGTCCTGGCGGAAGCGCCGGCATCGGCAGCGCCAGCAGCAGCGAGACGAGTGTCACGAAGGCAGGCATTGGCGGAGTCGCGGGCGATGAGAGCGTGAGGACCGGAGACTCCAGCAGCACCGGAGCGTTGGTGAAGGACCGGAACACCCAGACCATCCTGAACGACGTCCAGTCACAAGTGCAGATCACGCAAGAGTTCGGGCAGAAGGCCGCAAGCGCTTGGGGAGAGTATGCCAATGGCAAGCTCGTGGAAGCGCTAAATGGAAACGATCCGGAAGCTGCCGCATGCTGGGGTGACGGCGGTTACTGCAGGGTCGCCGGACATGCGGTGATTGGGGGCCTCGCAGGGGGCGCTGCTGGCGCAGCAGGTGCCGGCCTGGGCGCGGCGACGGTTCCCAACATCGGCGCGGCGGTCGGCAAGCTGGGACTGTCGGGCGCCGCGGCGGATGCTGTGACCGCAGGTCTCGCTGCCGCCGTCGGGTACGCGGCGGGTGGTTCCGGCGGTGCAGCGGGCGCATTCAACGAAGCTGCGAACAACTATCTTTCGAGCGGCCAAGTGCGCGAGATGATGGGTAAGCTGCGCGATTCGCCAACGCAGTCGGAGCGCGACAAGATCTTGAAGGAATACGCCGAGTTGAGTGCGAAGCAAAGCGACACGATCACAGCTTGTTCACCAGCCGAATGCGCGCGAATTGCTGGGGAAATCCAAGGCGGGAAGCAAGCATTGAATGATGCGAAATCGGCGCTACGCGGTTTGGCCGGAGAGTCTTCTTCGTATGGTTCGATTCTGGGAACTCAACGGAGCGACCAACAGTTCGTCTATGCCATTGGAAATGGCTGGGTCGATTCGAACGGGCAGACGCTTGATGTGTCAGCCCACATGAGGGCTCAAGGGAAGGAAATGGCCAACACTATCTCGTCGGCGGCCTCATACGCAAGTGCGGGATGCGCTGCCGCGATCATATGCGCACCCGCCGTGCCTGTGCTTGGCGGCGTAGCATGGGGTGCAAGCGCCGCATCGGATCTTATCTTTGACCCAAATCCTGGTGCTCTGTTGATCGACTCACGAATCGACAAGGCCCTCATAGGTATCGGGAATCATCTCAAAATTCCGACTTTTATAACCACCCCGATTGCGGAGGGTATTAAAAATTCAGGAGAGCTGGGTGACCTGAAAAATCAAATAAAGCCATGAGTCCACATAGAAAAGTGATCCACAAATACTCTGAGCTCGGAACGCTTGGTTTCCTAGGGTTTTTTTTCGAGCATCCATGGATTCGGTATCCCCTCTTCATTTTGGGCGGGCTGCTACTCGGTCTTGGATGGGTGTTGGGCATGCAGATCCAAGCGGAACGGACGCTCTCTAAGAGAAGCGATACGGCTCCATCAGATAGAGACCTGGGATAGTTGGAAATTCTTCACAGTATGAACAACGGCGTCGAAGACGTCGAATTATTTGACTTGTGTGCAACTGACGCGTATCAAAAGCTTTGCATTCGAATTTACCCTTCGATGGATTCGGACGTAGAAAACAATGACTTTACGCACGTTGTTTCACCGCCAAGAACCGAACAAAAAGGGCGGAATTGGTTTACGAAATGAGCTCTGATCTATCTTGATATATCGGCCAAAATGCGCGCGCAGGGGAAGGAAATGGCCAGTACCTTTTCGACTATTGCTGCATACGGTGCTGCCGGCTGTGCGGCATCCGATGCACACCTGCCGCCGCTGTAATTTCAGGCATAGGAATGGGCGCAGACATCGCGAGCACAGTGATGTTTAATAGAAACGCTCCTTCCTTCTTTGCAGGCCTAGGTGTGGATGAAGGTCTCAAAAGAATATATCAATATTTGCATATCTTTCAACTTATTGCCACGCCAATTGGCGAGGTAATTAAAAATTCCGATGAATGGGACGCATGGATTGGGGGAGCCTCGCCTTGAAGAGAATAATCTATCGTTATTCGATTCTGGGTATTCCTTGCGGTCTCCTTGGTCTAATTTTCGACAATGCATTGATGCGAAATTTCCTATTCATAGTTGGCGGCGTTCTCTGCGGCTTGGGGGCGGTTATTCTGACCGAGTTTGAAGCCCGTAGAACGATGGAAAAAAAGGGCATTGATCTAAATGCTGCTTTTGGAGAATCACCCCTCTCGACGCGTCACAAGAGTCGCGCTGAACGGGTGGTTTACGGATGCGCGGTGCTGGGCATCGGGGCAGGACTTTTTGCTATTCCACTTGAACCCGGGTGGATTCCCAAGCTTCTGCTCGTAGCTTCGGGTGCGTCGTGTTGCTTAATTTGGTTTCTTGACCGGGATGGCAAATAGATGGCCCTCACTCCGCCGATGTATGCGTAAGACGCGCGGAACTGCAATCCAATTGATCGTTGCAACACTTTTCCTCCTCGGAGGTTGCGCAATGCGCGACATCAACCCTCAAGCCGCTGCTGCAGAGGAGCGTGTTTTGCACGGGACCTTTCGGTCAGTCACGCCGGGCGCGGCCAAGCTCGTGCTGCGCAGTTCCGGGGCAGGTCACGCCGTCGTCTATTCGGTCGGCACGGCCAGCGAGGCATGTCAGGGCTTCGAGCAAGCGGGCAACGTGGCCTACAGCGGACGCGGCGTGGTCTTCTCATGGATCGCCCGCATGAACGAAAGAACGCGCAGCGCGTTGTTCAAGACACAGCCGTACATAGAGCGCGAGGTAGACCCGGGACGTATCGTCCAATCCAGGCAATCGGCAATTGGCAACAGGCCAACACACCAGCGACCCTGCCCATGGGTACGGGCAACTGTGGCCCGCTTGTCGCGAGATTTCTTCCAGTCGCCGGCCACGTCAATGTCGTTGACTTTGCTTGGCGAGACGGCCTCAGTTGCGCTCAGCTCGAAACGGATATGACCGACCGCTGCGCACCCATGCCGGTGCGGTCCGACGCCACGCAGAGTTGCCCGGCGTCAAAGAGCTTGGCTCCGTAACCCGGCCCCATGCCGAGCAGCACAACCCAAACGATTTTGAAAATGGAACCAATGGAAAAGCCTTGCCCGTCGATCTCTTCCGCCGCAGTCCTGGCGCCGCATTCGCCGCTGCAGGCCTACTACGGTGATGAAGCTGAGCACGCGCAGTTCCTGCGCGGCATCTTCGATGCCACCGCGCCTGACTACGATCGCATCGAGCGCTTGCTGGCGCTCGGCTCGGGACCATGGTATCGGCGTTCCGCATTGAAACGCGCCGGGATCGCAGCCGGAGACGAAGTGCTCGACGTCGGCATCGGAACCGGCTTGGTCGCACGCGAGGCATCGCTACTGATTGGCCCCGGTAGCCGACTGGTCGGAGTGGACCCCAGCCCCGGCATGTTGTGCGAAGTGACGCTGCCGGGCATCGAGCTCTTCGGCGGCCGGGCCGAGGCGTTGCCGCAATCCGATGCGAGCAGCGACTTCCTCAGCATGGGCTACGCGCTGCGCCACATTGCTGATGTGAATGCGGCCTTCGCCGAGTTCTTCCGCGTGCTTCGACCAGGTGGCCGGCTGCTGATCCTTGAGATCACCAAGCCCAAAGGGACCGTCGGCACGGCGCCGCCGGATTCGACGACGTGAAGCGTCACGTCGAACTCGGAATCTTCTCCGAATACACCGCTGTCAAAAAGGCCTGAGCCCAGTTCGTAGGGGCCGAGGCACCCCGCAATTCCCCGGGGGTGCTCGCCTGCGCCTTCGTTTCATCACTCGTCAACTTCAAAAGCAATGAACCTGTCTCGCCTCCCATTTCTGGCCATCTCTGGGGCCATTCTTCTCTCTGGCTGCGCCACCCGCTTGGAGCAACCCATCAGTGGCTACACATGCTGCAACCTTCGCCCCAGCTACGGCTGGGTCTCTAGCAACAACGTGCTGGGGGGCCCGATTCTCCCGGCCGGCGAGTCGGCGAAGTTCGACAGTGCGAAGCGCGATCTGTATTTTTACGGCACGGTTGGCGGCGAATACATGGCATTGCGCGATGACGCAGCTCGTAGCAATGAAGGTACGCAGCGCTGGCTGCGCCAGATCGTGGTTCCCTCGGACCCCAAGCTGGAGCTCTCAACCTGGAGCCCTGAAGTGCAGAAGGCGGTGTACTCCGCCAAAGTCATGGTTGGCATGACGCGTCGTCAGGTGCTGATGGCCCTCAGCTACCCGTCGCGCGACGACACAAAGGACCTGGAAGCCAGCGCCTGGCGGTACTGGACGGCGCAGGAAGACGAGACGGTCAATGTGCACTTCGGCGCCGACGGCACGGTCAGCGGGTTTTCTGGCAAGCCCTCTGCGGTCCGCACGGTCGAGTTCAAGCGCTGATCCCAGTTGGTAGACCATCGTTCGCAACCTGGTCTCGAAAATCCATCTTTAAAGGGTGCCATGCATCAAGGAATACAGCCCGATGACGATGTACAACTGCCGCCTTCGTCGTCGGCAATCGGCTATGCAGCGGCTTCCTCTGGCAGGACGGTGGGGGAGAAGGTGAACCCGCCATGTCACGCATCGCCATTGGCGGGTGCATGGCGTCGCTACGGCGCACTCTATATCGACATCACGGTCGGCGGCGTGTTGATCCTGGCGTTGCTAGCACTTGTCGGTGGTATCGACCTCGTGGGTAGATCGCTTGCCGCAAGCGCAATCTTTGCGATGACTTTCCTCCCCCTAGTCTTGGGCCTGTGCGTCGTTGCTTATGGAGTATTCGGCAATACGCCGGGCAAGGCACTGTTGGGCCTGCAGGTGATCACAATCGCCGGCGCGCGCCCAACGCTTGGACAATTCGCGCAGCGTCAGGGCGCGTTGTTCCTACAGGGACTTTGGGCCGGTATACCTCTCGCCTCGTTCATCGGCCAGCTGTGGCAGTTCAAGCGCGTTTCTGCAGGTCGACCCGCCAGCTACGACGAGGGCAAGTTCAGTGTCGTTGCTCGTCCGCTTGGCTCAGTTCGCATTGGCGTCTTCTGCCTCATCGGCGTCGGCTTCGTAGTCGGCCATTCATACCTGCAGTCATTGGAATCTTGGACGAATCCAGTGACCAGTGTCAAGGCCAAGCTTCCGAGCGGATGGAACGTGCGTGAGGTCAAGCGCGACAACGGCGGACAGCTCTATATCTTCATCTCGACCAGCCACCAACTTCAAGGGATGCTTTGGCGTGATCACGAGCGCGATGAGATCGCAGCCGCGCACGCGCAGGGGGCGAAGGCAGAGGCACTTATCAGGCGCGGCCTGGCGCGCGACGCGAAAGCGACGGTCGCGGGTTTACCCACATTCGGCCTGACCGGCACCATGGAAATCGAAGGCAAGCGTCGTCCAGTTCTAATAGCGCTCATCCGCGATGGCGCGGATGTCTGGCAGTTCACAGTCATGGGTGATCCGGGTGGCAAGGTTGATGCCGCAGCCGCACAAGCGTTGGGCGAGTCGGTCTTCAAAACAATGCCCCGTACCGGCAATGAGCAAGCCGAACCATGACCATCTTGGCGAGTTGAGTTGTCCGCCAATCACTGCGTCGGGTGGCACGTGGCCCAACCAAATGAAGTGAGGTACTGCTCTCAATGAATCAATTCACTTTGCATGGAACGCGATCGGAATCGCGAGGTGTCCGGACGCGTCAAAGCAGTTCCACGGCGGAGCGCAATCAAACAGCGATGGAAGAGCTGATGAACGCTTTGAGTCATGGCGTCGGGTTCATGCTTGCCGTCGTGTCGTTGCCAGTCCTGGTGTACAGCGCGTCGCAAAGAGGCAGCGCCGCTCCGGTAGTCGGAGCGAGTCTTTTTGCGGGGACGATGATCGTCCTGTATTTGATATCCACTCTGTACCACGCTCTGCCCGCCGGGCGGACCAAGTCCGTCTTCAACAGGCTGGATCACGCGGCCATCTATCTTTTCATTGCCGGCAGCTACATGCCGTTCGTGCTCGGTGTATTGCGTGGCCCTTGGGGTTGGGCGTTGTTCGGGGCGGTTTGGTCCGCGGCAGCGCTGGGCGTAACGGCCAAACTATTCAATCGTCTTCGGCAAAGCGCACTTTTGAGTCGAACAGAAAAACAATGGCCCCAGCCGTGTAGGCAACGCCGCCGGCGACGAGCCAGACCAGGCCACTCGCAGACATACGCTGATACAACGGCACAGCTGCAACCACGGCCACCCAGCCCATCGCGACGTACAAGCCGGTCGACCAAAGCGGAAGTCCGGGGTTGCAAGATTAGTTGATCTCGGTGGTCGTTGAGATGATTCGAATTGCATCGGCAGCGCGCTGGCGATGCAATTCGGCGAACTTCGCTGGCGGCATTCGCTGGCAACTGCTGTGTGGCCTGACCTCGTTGTAGTCCTGTCGCCAGAGCGTGATGGCTGTCCTGGCCCGCGCCAACGTCTCGAACCACTGCCTCAGGCATTCGTCCCTGAACTTGCCGTTGAAGCTCTCGATGTAGCCGTTCTGCATGGGCCGACCGGGCTCGATCAGGATGTGGCGGATGCCGTGACTCTGCGCCCAGCCCATGAAGGCTCTGCTGGTGAACTCCGGGCCGTTGTCAGCGCGAACGGCCAGCGGATAGCCCCTGAAGACCGCCGCCTGGTCGAGCAGCCGCGTCACGTATAGACCCGAGATGCCCCAGTCTACGGAGATGCTCACGCACTCGTGGCTAAAGTCATCGGGCACCGTCAGGCACTTGATGCGCCGGCCGGTGCTCAGGCTATCGCTGATGAAGTCCATGCTCCATACCTCGTTGACCGTGCGGGCCAGTTGCAGCGGCACGCGCTCATTGACCGGCCGCTTGGCCTTCTTGCGCTTGCGCACAGCCAGGTTGGCGGCGCTGTAGAGCCGGTAGACCTTTTTGTGATTCACGCCGGGGAAAAGCGGACGCAGCATGTCGCGGATGCGCCGATAGCCGAAGCGCCGGCGCGCGTGCGCGATCTCGACGATCGAGTTCACGCAGCCGCCTGGCATCGGGCACATCCATGCCGCCGTACTTGGCGCGCCATTTGTAGAAGGTCGCGTCGCTGAAACCGCCCTTGCGGCACAGGTCCTTGGTCGGCAGGCCGGACTCGGCCTGCTTGATGAAACCGATGATTTGCTCTTCGGTGAATCTGCTCTTTCTCATGTCGGTCATTCTCCAAGTTGACGGATTTCACTGCCATTACGCTGGTACGGCTGGGCGGGGCAGGTCATGACAGCCTTCGGGAGGTTACGCCGGGCGCGGCCAAGCTTGTATTGCGCAGTTCCGGTGCAGGACACGCCGTCGTTTATTCGGTCAGCACCGCCAGCGAGCCGTGCCAAGGCCTCGAGACGGTAGGGAACGTGGCCTACAGCGGACGCGGTGTGGTCTTCCCCTGGATCGCCCGCGTGAACGAAAGAACGCGCAGCGCGTTGTTCAAGACGCAGCCCTATATCGAGCACGAACTGGACCCTCGCCAAGGCGTTCAAGTGAAGGCGATCGGCAATTGGCAGCAAGTGAGCACACCCCGCAACCTTGCGACCAGCACCGGCAGTTGCGGACCGCTGGTCACGAAATTTCAACCCGCCGCCGACCACGTCTACCTCGTCGACTTCGTCTGGCGAGACAACCTCAGTTGCACGCAAGTGATCACGGATGCAACCGACCCAAGCACGCTGCGGCCCGTGCAATTCGACCTTGTTCAATCTTGTCCGACGCCATGACACATCAACAACGAGTCGTTCGCTTTCCAGAAGAACTCCGTCGTCTCAGCAGTGCAGGAATGCCTTGCGTGTCCGGCAGGGGTTCCGCAAGGCGCAGCACGCGGCCGTGCGTGGCCGCCACTTCCTCAGCGGCGAGAGCGCCCGAGCGTGCGGCACTTTCCATCGAAAAGGGCAGGCCGGTGGCGATCCAGTCGCCAGCCAGCCACAGGCCCGGGATGCCCGATGGCGCCTCGGGCCGCATCGCCTCGACGCCCGGAGCGGCGCAGGGCACCGCGAGCGGGATGCGATGGATTCGTGCATGCCGCAGGCCTGCCGCTGCCGCTTGCGGGAAGAACTCGGCGAGCTCCCGGCGGGTTTGCGACACGATGTCGGCGTCGCTCGCGGCCCACGCATTCGCCTCGACGTGGATCGCGTTGCTCGCGACCCATGCGCATCCGTCGTGTGCGGAGCGGATATTGGACAAGTCGTAGAAGTCCATGTTCAGGTCCCCGGGTGCGCTCACCCGCGCCCAGAAGCGCTCGCTGCCCAGCTTGCGATCGAACCACAGCACCGTACTGATGTAGCGGCTCGGCTCCAGTCGCTCGGCGCTTTGCTTCAGGGCGCGCCATCTTGCGCCGGCATTGGCGCCGCGCACTGCAAGACTGGCAAGGCCGTGCGGGTCCAGTGCGAGCACGCCTGCGCGGCCTCGCAGTTGGCTTCCGTCCTGGAGCAAGAAGCCAGCGAAGCGCCCATCTTCGTTCAGCACAACTTCACGCACCGCTGCCGAAGTCCACACGCGACCGCCGGCCGCTTCGACGGCCTTGATGCATCCGGGCGCATAGAGTTCGCTGAGTGCGATGCGCGGGAAGCCGAAGCAATAGCCGCTGCGGCCTAGCAGCAGGCGAAACACCCGCATCATCGAAGCGGCGGAACAGCGTGCGAGCGGTACGTTCAACAAGGCCATCGTCGACGAAGTCCAGAACCAGTCGATGAAGCGTTGGCTGACGCCTCGCTCTTTCAGGTAGCCGAGCGCGTCCTGCCCGTCGAGCGCCAGTGTGGTGGTCTCGTTCAGCCGCATCGCTTCCCAGACCACGCGAGCGTTGGACAGCAGGTCAGCCAACGAAACACAGCGCAATGCATTGCGCAAGTTGGGCAAGCCATGCAGCGGGGGTGGCCAATTCGCCGCGTGCATCCTCAGTTGCCGGCCCGCGTCCAGCAAGGTGATCAAGGGATCGTGTTGCCAGAGCACTTGATCCGCGGTGCCCAGGCGCTCGAGAAGCGACACGAAGTTCCGGTGTTCGCTGGTGATCACGTGCGGGCCGATGTCGACCCAGTCGCCGGTGGCCGGATCGCGCCAGCTTGCGGCCCGGCCGCCGAGATGCGGCTGCGCCTCGACCACCACGACGCGCAGCCCGCAACCGGCCAGGGCCGCCGCGCACGAAAGTCCTGCGATGCCGCCGCCCGCGACGAGGACGTCACTGGATGAAACGCAGTGGCGATCGTGAACGGCAGGCATGCGAGCGGGAACGCAATTGGCATGCCGCTTGCCCTGTCCTTTGCCGTGAGTAGGCCGAGCTGTCGAAGGACAACGGAACCCGCCTTCGCCGTGATGACTCGTGCCGGTCCACGCCGTAAAACTCGCGGCAAATTTTGCCGAGGGGGCTGCACGTGGCCGTCTTTCCATCTGCAACAACCCCGATCAGGAGCTTTGAATGACGCATCGAGTTGGGCCGATCAGCAGGGGGCGGCGATGACCGATCCCGACATCGCCATCATCGGCGGCGGGCCGGCGGGACTGGCCGGCGCGATCTGCCTCGCACGCCTTCGGCGCTCTGTCTGTGTGGTCGATGCGGGGCGCAGCCGGCTCGCGACCATCCCGCGCACCCGCAACTATCCCGGCTTTCCGCAGGGCATCGCCGGCGCCGCGCTGCTCGACGCGCTGCGCCAGCAGGCGGCGAACTATTCGATCCGCAGTATCGGCGCGAGCGTGGAAACGCTCGAGAAAGTGGAGCGGGGCTTCCGCCTCGGATGGGAAGGCGGCTCACTCTCGGCATCGCTGGTGCTCCTGGCCACCGGCGCCAGCGACGTTCCCCCGCCCATGCCGTACCTCGCAGAGGCGGTGCGCGCCGGTCTGCTGCGCTATTGCCCCGTGTGCGACGGCTATGAGGTGATCGATCGGGCGGTTGGCGTCATTGCGCAGTCGACCGCGGGGCTGGAAGAAGCGGTCTATCTGCGGCATTTCACGCCTCACGTCACGCTCTTCATGCTCGAAGGTGGCACAGCGCTTGGCGAGGCGGAGAGGCACCGGCTGCGCCAGGCAGGCATTCGCGTGAGCGAAGACGCGATCTCCGGCATTCGGCCGCTGGAGGGAAGGATCGTCGTGCGCCACGGCGATGGCGAGAGCGTCTGCGATTCCATCTATAGCGCGATGGGCCTGCGGGTTCATTCGGGCCTGGCCGGCAGTCTCGGCGCCGAGACCGACGAGAGCGGTTATCTGGTGACGGACCGCCATCACGCGACGACGGTGGCGGGGCTCTATGCGGCGGGCGACGTGGCCGTGGGGCTCAACCAGATCACGGTCGCGGCCGGCGGAGCGGCGATCGCAGGCGCCGCCATGCATGTGGCATTGCGTCGAAGCGAGACGGCATCGCAAGCATAGGTCGCGTGCAGGCGGGGGCAGGGCACGACTAGCTGCCGGTCGAGGCGTAGCGCCGAAGTCCCACGCGCCAGGCGCCGAAGGCAAGCGCGAGGAAGACGAAGCCAGCGAGCGGCGACACGAGCCCGACCCACGCAGGCGCACCCAGCGGATCTGCCCTGCCCAATATCGCGAGCACAGGGTAGTAGGCGACGCAGGCCAAGGGCACCGCAAAGGTCAGCGCATATCGAAACCATCGAGCATAGACAGCCAGCGGAAACTGCGCCGCTTGCACGCCGCCGTAGGTGAGCACGTTCGCAATCTCCAGGCTCTCGACGGTCCAGAAGGACAGCGTGCCCTGCAGCACGAGGATGCCGAGAAAGAGCGCCACGCCGCCCGCCAGTGCGAAGAGGGCCGTCGCGACCGTTGCGGGCGACCACGCGATGTCTGCCTGCACGGTCGCGAATGCCATCACCGCCAGTCCTTGCATCAGCCGTCCCAGCCGGCTGATGCGCACGTCATGTGCCATGAGTTGCAGCGCCAACGGCCGAGGTCGCAGCAGGAGACGGTCGAACGCGCCGGTGCGCAGGAATTCAGTGCCCAGCGTGTCGAAGCCGCGTCCCAGCGCATCGCCGATGGCAAACATGCAGTTCACCAGTCCGTAGAACATGGCGACCTCACCGAGGCGCCATCCCTGCAAGTCGCCGAAGCGATGAAAGAGTGCCCAGACCGCGATCATTTCGATCCCCGTGCCCACGAACTGCCCGAACGTGAGCATCAACGCCGAGGCGGGATAGCGCGCCTGCCCACTCAAGGAGGCAGCCATGAGTCGCCCGAAAAGAGCCAGTGATCCCGGTCGCGTCATCCGCCTTGCACCTGCAGTTGGCGCATGGTCCTGACCATTGCCGCGTGGCCGATCGCCACCAGGAGCAAGATCCAAGCGGCTTGCAAGCCGAGCCCCACGAGGGCCTGTGCTCCCGCGAGCTGGCCGAAATAGATCCGCGCCGGGATGTCCATGACGCCCGCCAGCGGCTGCAGCAGAAGCCACTGCTGCCACGCGTCGGGCAGCAAGACCAGCGGAAGCAGGTTGCCTGAGAAAACGATCACGGTCGGTGCAGCCAGCGCGTTGATGCCGCGCTCGTTCAGTGCCGAAGCCGCGGCGATGTTGAGCAACATCACGAACGACGTCGATAGCAGCAGCGCCAGCATGGCGGACGCGGCGAAAGCCAATCCGGCAACGATCCCTGCCGGTGCTTGCCATGCCCAATCGCCCAGGCCCGCGAGGGGCAGCACCAGGCCCGCGAAGGCCGCCATGAGCGCCATCCGCGGCAGAACGCGTGCCGCAATCCAGCCGGCCGAGCGCGCGAACCACAGCGCATAGGGATCGACCGGCCGCAGCCGATCGTAGGCGACCGAGCCCGTGCGCACCGCCTGTGCCACTTCCGGGTCTCCGAGCCACGGCAGCAGCGCGAGCAGTCCCTGGGCCAGCCAGGTATAGGTGATGGCCTGCGAGAGCGACATCGGCGCGCCGGCGGCGGATGCACCACCATAGAAGGCCGCCAGCACCATGACCTTGATGCCGCCCCACCAGCACTGGGTCGCGAAGCCTGCGTAAGCGGCGGCGCGGTACTGCAGCATCTGCAGGAACCGTGATGCAAAAGCGGCGACGTAGGGACGAAGAAGTTCGCGAGGCGCCATGCGGCTCAGGCCTCCGCCGCGCCGTGCATCGCATAGAAGCGCGCGATCACGGCCTCGATGGTCATGCCCTCGTCCTCGGCGTCGTCCGGCAGTCCTTCGTCCAGGCGGCGCGCCGCGATGACTTGTGAGCGCAGCGCTTCGACAGGGCTGTCGGCCAGCACGCGGCCATGGCCGATCACGATCACCCGCTGCGCAAGCGCCTCGATGTCGTGCATGTCGTGCGTGGTCAGCAGCACCGTGGTCCCACGCTCGCGGTTGGCGCGCAAGACGAAGTCGCGCACCGCCAGTTTCGACGGCGCATCGAGCCCGATGGTGGGTTCGTCGAGAAAGAGGATGTCCGGCTCGTGCAGCAGCGCGGCCGCGATCTCGGCGCGCATGCGCTGCCCGAGCGAGAGCTGGCGCACGGGCTGGTCGAGCAGCCGCTCGAGATGCAATAGCGCCACGAGTTCATCGCGCGTCCGGGCGAAGCGCACCGGGTCCACGCGATAGATGTCGCGCAGCAGTGCGAAGCCATCGTTGACGGGAAGGTCCCACCAGAGCTGTGTGCGTTGCCCGAACACGACGCCGATGCGACTCACATGGCGCTCGCGATCGGTGAAGGGGTCGCGCCCGTCGACTTCGACGCGCCCACCATCGGGTCGCAGGATGCCCGCGAGAATCTTGATGGTGGTCGATTTGCCCGCGCCGTTCGGGCCGATGAAGCCGAGCAGTTCGCCGCGCTCGAGCTCGAAGGAAACGCCGCACAGCGCATCGACAGTGCGATATCGAGGCCGCACCAGCGCGCGCAGCGCACCAAACACTCCCGGGTCGCGCTCATGGACCTTGTAGGTCTTGAGCAGGTGGTCGACAACGATCTGTGGCATGGCGCGGCGGACGCGAATGCTACACGATGAAGCTCAGGGCGCGGTCTCCTGGAAGGGCGGCACGCGCGCGGCGAAATCCAATTCTTGGGCCATCATCAGCACCTCCTCCTTTTTAGTCGCTTCGGTTGAAATACCCCATGCCCCTCGAACTCCCTCATGGCTTTGCAAACCAGCAAGAAATCGACGAGTCGTACAACCCGCGGCTGCGCGCGGTCGACCTCAACGCCTCACTTCAGCACTATGCGGAGAGAAGCGAGCAGGCCCGCCAGCAGCTGAACTATCGAGCTCGTGTGCCCTATGGTCCGACGCTTGCCGAGACGCTGGACATCGTGCCGGCAGAGCGGCCAGGCGCACCGGTCTTTTTCTATATCCATAGCGGCTACTGGCGCTCGAACGCCGCACGTGACTTCATGCAGGTGGCGTTCGGCGCGCACGCGCGGGGCTTCACGACGGTGCTGGTCGACTACGCGCTGTGCCCACAGGTCACGCTCGACGAGATCGTGCGCCAGGTTCGGTCGGCCGCGGCGTGGGTCATCCGGAACATCGCCGAGCACGGCGGCGATCCGGGCCGCATCGTGATCGGAGGGCACTCCGCAGGGGCTCATCTGGGCGCGATGCTTTTGTGCACCGCATGGCGGGAGGACTACGGATTGCCGGACGATCCGTTCTCGGGTGCCGTGCTGGTGAGCGGTCTCTATGACATTGCGCCACTGCGCTTTAGTTATCTGCAGCCGTCGATCCAACTCGATGAGGCGAGCGTCTTGCGCAACTCGCCGGTGCTTCACATTCGCCGGTGCCGAACGCCGGTGCTGCTCAGCTGGGGTTCCCTGGAGCAGGCGGCCTTCGACCGGCAGTCGACTGCAATGCATGACGCCTGGCTCGCGGCTGGCAACGAGGGCGAACTCATGGTGCAGCCGAACGAGGATCACTTCACGGCGATCAGCGCTTTTGAGGATGGCAACAGCGGTCTATGCGCCGCTCTCGAGCGCATGGCCGTCTCCGCTGCCCGTTGAAGGCACGCTCGACGCCGGCGACATCGCGCCGGCGCCTAGCGCATCACGTCACTCGTGCCGGATTTCGGTGCCCAGCACCTTCAGGCATTCGCGGATGAAGGCGGCCAGCGCCGTCCATCCCTTGGCCGAGACCATCGTGCCGTCCACGTAGGCGTCGGTAGGCGACAGGTCGATAAAGGTGCCGCCGGCCAGCGTCACCTCGGGCTCGCAGGCGCCCAGGCCCGCGACCTTCTTGCCGCGCACCACGCCGTCGACCGCGATCAGGATCTGCACGCCATGGCAGATGGTGAAGATGGGCTTCTTCTTTTCGTGGAAGTGCCGCACGATCGCCTGCACGCGCTTGTCGGTACGGATGTACTCCGGGCCGCGGCCACCGGCGCAGTAGACGGCGTGGTACTGGTCGAGCTGGGTCTCCGCCTCGGAGAAGGTCTTGTTAATGGCCGCATAGTGGCCGAGCTTCTCGGTGTAGGTCTGATCGCCCTCGAAGTCGTGCAGCGATGTCTTGATCAAGTCGCCCGCCTTCTTGTCGGGGCAGACGACGTGAACTGTATGGCCCACCGCCTCCATGGCTTGCTGGAAGACGAAGATCTCGTATTCCTCGGTGAACTCGCCGGTAAGCATGAGGATTTTCTTGCCTGGCATGGTGTCGCGCTCCTTTGGTGAAATTGGCTTAGAAGGGTGAATCGGGGAAGTAATATTCCTTGGCGTTCTTCTGTGTGATCAGCGGTGCGTCCAGCTTGAGCGAGCCGCGTACGGGCGCCTGGCCGACGAGGTTGGCCACGGTCAAGTAGATGGCTGTCTTGATCATCGAGGGCGGGTAGGGCGTTTCCACCGGCGTCACGGCGTCGTTGTCGATCACCTTCTTGATGACGTCCTTCATGCCGTTGCCACCCAACGCGTACTTGATGTCCTTGCGCTTGGACTGCTTGATCGCCTCCAGCACGCCCAGGAGCATGTCGTCGTCGTTGGCCCACACCGCGTCGATCTGCGGATACTTGGCCAGGTAGTCCTGCATCAGCTTGAAGGCCTTGTCGCTGTTCCAGTCGGCGTACTGGATGTCGAGGACCTTCAGGTTCGTGCCCTTGATGCCGTCCTGGAAGCCCTTGATGCGCTCATCGTCGATCACCGTCGGGATGCCGCGCAGCACGACGAGGTTGCCCTTGCCGCCGAGCTTGTCCACCAGGAACTTGGCCGTGTTGCGTCCGACGGCAATGTTGTCGCCCGCCACGTACAGGTCCTGGATGGTTGGATCGCTGAGCCCGCGATCGACCACGGTGACGAAGGTCCCCTTGTCCTTGACTGCCTTGACCGGCAGCGTGAGCTCTTCGGATGTGTGCGGAAGGATCACCAGCGCCGAGAGCTTGCGTCCGGCGGAAAGGTCTTCAAGCGCGCTCACCTGTGCCGATGCCGACGGCGAGGTCTTGACCACGACTTCGATCTGGTCCTTGTAGGCACTGTTGATTTCCTTGGCTGCCGCCTGCGCGTGGTAGACCACGCCTGCGGTCCAGCCGTGATCGGCAGCCGGAATCGACACCGCGATCACCTTCTTGTCGGCGCCGTAGGCACCACCTGTCGCCAGCAGCGCTCCCAACGCCGCCACTGCTATCCATTTCGACTTGAGCATTTGTCACCTCCAACCTATGTAGATTGATGTATGGACCGGAATCATGTGCACCCGAGTGGTCCGGACACGGGGCAATTTCACAAATAAATTGTTTGGCGGATCACTTCTTCGAGAGGCGCTGGACCAGCATCGCGATGATGATGATTGCGCCTTGCACTGCGCCCACCAGATACTCGGAGACGAGGTCGGACAGCACCATCAGGTTGGCAATGAGCTCGAGCACGACAGCGCCGGCCAGCGTGCCCCAGATGCGCCCCTTGCCGCCGCGCAGCACGGTGCCGCCGATCACCACTGCGGTGATCACCTGGAGTTCCCACAGCAGGCCGGTGGTCGGCGTGGCAGCACCGAGGCGCGGCACATAGCAAATGGCCGCGATCGCCACGCACGCGCCTTGCACCATGTAGGCGATCGTGCGGGTCTTGATGACCGAAATGCCCGAGTAGCGCGCCACGTCCTCGTTGGCGCCGACTGCGGCGCAGCGGCGACCGTATTTCATGCGGTAGAGGATGAAGGCGCCCACGGCAGCGACGGCGAGCGACACGAGGATCGGGATGGGCACGCCGCCTACAGTGCCGAAGTAGACCGGGCGATATGCATTGCGCAGTGACGAGTCGATCGGGATCGTGCCGCCGTCCGACATGTAGGTGATGAGCGAGCGGAAGATGCCCATCGTGCCCAGGGTGGCAATGAAGGGTTCGATCTTTCCCACAGTAACGATCAAGCCATTGAAGAGTCCGCAGAGCAGGCCCACCAGCAGTGCGACCGCCATGCCGGCCGGGATGGCCCAGACACCCCATTCGGGTGCCATCCGGTTCATGAGCATGATCATCACGCCGGTGATGAACGCAGCCATCGAGCCGACCGAAAGATCGAGCCCGCCCGAAGAGATCACGAATGTCGCGCCCACGGCAATGATTGCAATGAAAGCGCTGCGTGCGATGACGTTGGCGAGATTGGTGGCGGAGAGAAAGTCGCTGTTGATCAGGTAGCCGATGGCGAGCAACGCAACCAGCGCGACGAACGGACCGGCCTCGGTCCAGTTGATGTGCAGTTCGCGCTCCTGCCGCAGCGGCACGTCCTGGGTGATGGCGTTCATGGGGCTTCCTCTTCGATGGAGCTCTGGGTTGCGATGCTGGGTGCTGGCTCGCCGTCGGTGGTGGCAAGCAATGCGATGTTGTGCTCGGTCATGCGCTCACCGCTCACCTCGCCGGCGATGCGGCCCTGGCGCATGACCAGGATGCGATCGCACACGCCGATGAGTTCCTGCATCTCGGAGGAGATCACGATGCAGGCCTTGCCGCGTGCGACCAATTCCTGGATGAAGGCATAGATCTGCGCCTTGTTGGCGATGTCGATGCCCCGTGTGGGCTCATCGATCACCACGATCGAGGGGTCTGTCAGCAGCACCTTCGCGAGCAGAAGCTTCTGCTGGTTGCCACCGGAGAGTTGCCCAGCGCGCGTGCTCTTGCTCTTGAGCCGGATGTCGTATGTGCGGATGGCTTCCTGGAGGGCGTCCGCTTCATGGCGCTTGCGCAGCCAGATGTGAGGGTGGAAGCGCGACAGTGCCGAAAGTGTGAGGTTGGGCGCGAGGCGCTCATTGAGCAGCAGTCCCTTTCCCTTGCGGTCTTCGGTCAGGTAGCCAATGCCGAGCTCGATGGCCTCGCGAGGCGATCGGATGTGAACGGATCGGCCATCGAGCTGGACCTGCGCCTTGGCAGGGCGCAATCCCAGCAGGCCTTCGAACAGTTCGGTTCGGCCCGCGCCGATCATTCCAGCAAAGCCGAGAACCTCACCGCGGTGCGCGACGAAAGACGCGTCGTGGACCACCCCCGGCACGGTCGCGTTTTGCACATRCAGGATCGGCTCGCCGGGCACCCCCGCCTTGGGCGGATAGAGCGCGGAGAGTTCGCGCCCCACCATGAGGCGGGCCATGTCGAGTTGACTCAGGCTGTGCCCGGGATGAGTCCCCACGGTTCGGCCGTCACGCAACACCGTGACCTTGTCTGCGAGGCGCTGAACCTCTTCAAGGCGGTGGCTGATATAGAGCACCGCAATGTTCTGCGACTTGAGCCTGAAGATGATGCGCAGCAGTCGCTCGACTTCTTCGCCGGTCAGCACCGCCGTGGGCTCGTCGAAGATAACCACCCGATGCTCGTCGAGCAAGGCGCGGGCGATCTGGACCAGTTGCCGATCGGCCAGTGGAACGTCACGCACCAGCGCGCGCGGAGAGGCATGG
This sequence comes from Variovorax sp. 05N34, assembly GCF_056397405.1. Lineage (NCBI taxonomy): Bacteria > Pseudomonadati > Pseudomonadota > Betaproteobacteria > Burkholderiales > Comamonadaceae > Variovorax > Variovorax sp. 05N34. Next base: position 10,398 of record NZ_JBFTNI010000006.1, on the reverse strand, counting down.
CAACCCAGTTCGGCGAGCTTCTGCGCGGCCAGCCGATACATGGTCCGATCGTCGACCATGCCGTTGCGCGTCAGTTCACGGCCGAGGAAGAGGTTCTCGGCCACCGTGAGGCCGTCCGCCAACAGGATCTCCTGATGCACGAGCACGATGCCCGCGTCCTGCGCCTGGTGCGGTCCGGTGAAGTGCACCGGCCGGCCGTCCAGGGAGATCTCTCCTTCGCTCGGCGGTACGTGACCAGAGAGGAGCTTCATCAGCGTGGACTTGCCCGCGCCGTTCTCGCCAATGATCGCGTGAATCTCGCCGGGGAAGATATCGAGCGTCACTCCGCTCAACACGGTCACGCCGGCGTACTGCTTGCCGAGTTCGTGCGTGCGCAGCAGCGGGGCGGCGGTTCTTTCAGTGGCCGGGGTATCGAATGCAGCTTCGGTTTCTGCAAGCGGCGCCCTGGCGACAGGCGACCAGGGGCGCTCGAGCATCTGTGCGGACATGGATCGCGCGCTCAATCGAAGGCCGGCAGCAAGCGGTCGCGCGAGCGCTCGATGTGCGCCCGCATGGCTGCCTTGGCGGCATCCGGGTCATGGGCGGCAAAGGCGTCGATCAGCGCCTGGTGTTCGTCCAGGGCATCATCCGTGACGCGGCGGTGATACATCAGCCGAAAAATGTGGAAGTGAGCGTGCTGGTACGTGAGGGTCTGGCGGATGAGCTCGTTGCCCGCAAACTGCATGATGCGGTCGTGAAACACCTCATCCTGGCGCGCGAACGCGGAGTAGCGCAGTCGCTCGTCCTTGCCGTCGACGCGGGCCATGCCACCGGCGGCCTCGCGCAGTTCTTCGATCTTTTGCGCGTCCATCGCCGCGGCCGCCTTGGCCGCGCCGTCGGGCTCCAGTAGCAGGCGAAGCTCGTACAGCTCGTCGAACCGACGGCGCGTGATCTGCGGCGCGGCACGGTAGCCCACCAAATGCTGCTTGACCACGAGCCCTTCGCCTTCGAGTCGGCCCAGCGCCTCGCGGATCGGCGTCTGCGAGACGTTCAGCTCCCTCACGAGGTTGTCGACCGTGATGCGTTCGCCCGGCGCGATCTTCAGCGCCATCAGCTGACTGAAGATGGCCCCGTACACGTCCCCGGACAAACTGGCCCGATGGAACCTGTTGCCTCTGTGCGGTGCTTGCGCGCCTTCCTCGTTTTCGCTGGCGGTAGTGCCCACTCTGTCTCCTGCATGAACTGATCGCAGCTTTCGCGGCAAGCGCCGGGATGACGCGATCCGAAAGATACGATATCCTATAGGATCGTATTTGAGGGTGCAAGTTTAAATTAACCCCGAAGGATAAAAACCATGACGCTTTTTGCCGCGCTGCGGCTGCCGCCGGAGATCTTGTTTGGCAAAGGGCAGCGCCATGCGCTCGCCGCCGTCGCGTGCAAGCACGGGCGCCGCGCGCTGGTTTGCACCGATGCGCGTTTCGCTGCAACGCCTGAATTCAAATCGATGATGGCGGCGCTCAAGGCAGCCGACATCGAGGTACGCCTGCTCGACAACGTGGAGCCCGACGTTCCCCTGGAAAGCGTTGGCGTCAACGCGGAGGCTGCGCGCGCCTTCTCCCCGGATATGGTCATCGGCATCGGCGGAGGCAGCTGCATGGACATGGCCAAATGCGTGTCCCTGCTCCTGACCCATGGCGGTCGTTTGCAGGACTACTACGGCGAGTTCAAGGTGCCGGGACCCGTGCTGCCGGTGATTGCAATGCCCACCACCTCCGGCACCGGCTCGGAAGTCACCCCGGTCGCCGTCGTGAGCGATCCGGACCGCACGCTCAAGGTCGGCATCTCGAGTCCCCATCTGATCGCGGTGGCCGCGATTTGCGATCCCGAACTGACGATGACCTGTCCGCCGCGCCTGACGGCCATCGCCGGGGCCGATGCGATGACGCATGCCATCGAATCGTTCACCGCCGCGCGCCGCGAACCCAGCGCCGATTTGCCGCAGCGCCACGTCTTCATCGGCAAGAACGCGTTGAGCGATCATTTCGCGTTGCTTGCCATTCGATTGCTCGGCCGAAGCCTCGAAAAGGCAGTTGCCAACGGCAGCGACGAGGACGCGCGCGCCGACGTGATGATGGGTGCACTCGCCGCGGGCTGCGCCTTTGGCACGGCCGGGACCGCGGCGGCCCACGCGGTGCAATACCCCGCCGGTGCGCTGACGGACACGGCGCACGGCCTGGGCGTCGCCACGCTCATGCCCTACGTGATGAGCTTCAACCGATCCGCCGCCGGTGCCGAACTGGCGCAGATCGGGCTAGCGCTGGGCCTGGAAGCCAAGGGCGACGAGCAGGCCCAGGCCGGCGCCGCGATCGACGAAGTCAGTCGCCTGTTCAAGGCCATCGGCATCACGACCACACTGGCGGAGCTGGGCCTTGCCGCCGACAAGGTCACATGGACTGCCGAGCAGGCCATGGGCATCGAGCGCTTGATCAAGAACAACCCGCGACCCTTCGATGCCGCAGCCATGCACCGTCTGGTGCAGGCCGCTTTCGACGGCGACCTGCAGGCCGCGGCCCGCTGAACTCCATCTCTTCTCATCATTGCTTTGACCATGAATGCTTCTTCTATGGAATCCCAATCCGCGCTTGCTCCATCGGTTCTGGCGGACGTGCGCCATGAGCTTTATGTCGACGGCCAATGGCGGGCCGCCACCGGTGGCCGTCGCATCGATGTCGTGGATCCGTCCACGGAGGCGCTGATCGCGACCGTCCCCGATGCCACCGTCGAGGACGCTGCCGCCGCAGTCGAAGCCGCAGCCAAGGCGGCGGCTGGGTGGCGCGCCACGCCGCCGCGCCGGCGCTCTGAGATCCTGCGTCGCTGCTTTGAATTGATGACTCAGAGAGCCGAGTCCCTCGCCGCGCTCATCTCRCTCGAAAACGGCAAGGCGCTGCGCGATGCGCGCGGCGAAGTGGCCTACGCCGCCGAGTTCTTCCGCTGGAACGCCGAAGAGGCCGTGCGTCTTTCGGGCGAATTCGGCATCGCGCCGTCGGGGACGAACCGCATCATCGTCGACTACGAACCCATCGGGATCTGCGTGCTCATCACCCCGTGGAACTTCCCGGCGGCCATGGCGACGCGCAAGATCGCGCCCGCACTGGCGGCCGGCTGCACGGTGATCCTCAAGCCGGCGAGCGAAACGCCGCTCACGGCCTATGCCCTGGCCGCGCTCTACGAGGAAGCCGGCGTTCCACCCGGTGTCGTGAACGTCCTGACCACATCCACGCCCGGTCCGCTGACGGCCGCGATGCTCGCCGACCGCCGTGTGCGCAAGTTGTCGTTCACCGGGTCTACAGGCGTGGGGCGGGCGCTGCTCGCCGAGGCTGCCAAGCACGTGGTGTCATGTTCGATGGAGCTTGGCGGCAATGCGCCGTTCATCGTGTTCGACGATGCAGACCTGGAGGCCGCGCTCGACGGCGCCATGGTCGCGAAGATGCGCAATGCGGGCGAGGCGTGTACTGCCGCCAACCGCATCTATGTGCAATCGGGCATCCACGATGCCTTCGCGCAGGGGCTCGCGCGCCGCATGGCCGCAGTGCGCGTCGGCTCCGGCATCGAGGCCGAAACTGAATGCGGGCCGATGATCACGCGCAAGGCAGTGCAGAAGATCGATCGGCTCGTGCAGGACGCGGTGCGCCGCGGCGCAAACGTCCTCTGTGGCGCTGAAGCACAGGATGGGCCGGGTTACTTCTACCGCCCGACGGTGCTGACGAACGTTCCGCGCGATGCCGAGATGGCGCACGAGGAAATCTTCGGGCCCGTCGCACCGATCAGCCGATTCGAGACCGAAGACGAAGCCATCACGCTCGCCAACGACACCGAATACGGCCTGGCTGCGTACGTCTACACGCGCGACCTCGCCCGTGGCATGCGGGTGTGCGGGCGCATCGAATCAGGAATGATCGCGCTCAACCGTGGCCTGGTCTCGGACCCGGCGGCCCCTTTCGGTGGCGTGAAGCAAAGTGGGCTGGGCCGGGAGGGCGGGCAGCGTCACGGGGTCGCGGAATACATGGAAGCGAAATACATCGCAACGAGTTTCTGAGAGACCTCTGAGCGGCCCTGGAGCCAGCTACCAGGGACGGCGCACCTGATCGCCCGGCCATACGACGCGAATCAAGCTCACGACCGCAACGATGGCCAGCGTCATGCCCGACATCCAGAGCCATCGCTCGTGGTCGGCGAGCAGTTGAGAGAACTTGGCGCTCAAGCTCGCCAGGCCGGCCACCAGCATGGCCAGCAGCGCTACGAGCATGCAGTCCAGCGTAAAGATGTCCCAGGCCAGATCGTCCGGGAATTTCAGCCACACGTGTTTGAAGAGCGGTTCGTTGCTGCGCAGTCCGTGGGTCCGAGTTGTTGCCATTTCTTTCCTCCTGGGAGTCCATGCAGTCTTCGTCTGTAGGACGACGACTGCAATTTGCGCTTCCTGGCTTGCGTTCACAAGGTCATCGCAGCTCTGCGTGTTTCTTGACATATGGCGCGACTTCTGCCAGCCGAGTAGGTCTTGACTGCCAAGCCGTGGGTCACCTACGTCACAGGACGATTCGAATGTAAATGCTGCACCGCAAAATGCATACAGAGGGAAAACAAATGCAATCAAGCTTGAGGCGTCGGAGGCATCCCACATACAAAGCAGGCTCTTTAACAGGAGCCCACTTTTGAAATCTTTTGAGAAGTTCGCACTTTTATTTGCCGCAAGCGCCGTCAGTGCCGGGATCGCCGGTTGCGGAGGCGGAGGATCCAGCGGCGGCGCGCCATCCATGGCAGCAGCGACCGGAACATCGGCCTCTGCCGAAGCCGCCAACTCACCCCGCACTTCTGCCTTGGCTTCCGCACCGATCGATGCGGACGTCGTTGACTCTTCCCTTGCCGTCAATCCCGATGCGTACAAGAGCATGGCCGCCGTGCTGAGCGAGGACGCCGGCATCGCGTATCGCTATGGACCCGATGCGGCGTCGTACGGGTCGGCAAACACAGGTCCCGATCTCGCCGAGCGCACGAGCACCAAGCTCTCCGCGCCTGCCCAGGATGTCGCGTTCTACTGGAACGTGGGCGGGCCCGTGTCCGGCAATGCCGGTCTCTTTTCAACCAACCAGGCCAACATGCTCTTTGCGGCGGACGATCCGTCGCAGCGCGTTGGCGTGAGCCTGCTTCAGGTGTCTGGCTACATGTACAACGTGTTTGCCGGACTGCCGCAGTTGCCGTGGCAGATCTACCAGCAAGGCCAGGGCATCGATACGCCGAACGTGATGAACTACAAGGCGTCGGGCCTCACGAACGGCAACCCGGTCGCGATGGGGCGTTGTCAAGGCGGCGCCGGCTTCTGCGCCGAAGGCATCGTCGCATTCCAGAACGGCGTGCTCGGCACGGTGGGCAGCAACACCGCCAGCAACAACGCGACCGCGACTCTCGCGCCGAACAAGGTGCCCACAGGTGTTGCCGTGACCAACGGCAACGAGTTCGCGTTGGTCACGGTGTGGGACACCGAAGCCATGAAGGGCCAAGTCGCCGTCGTCGCGTTGGCTGGCCTGTGCGATGGTTGCGATGCCATGAACTCCTCCGGTCACACGAGCAACGGCTTTACGTTTTCGGCCTGGCACAACTGGTGGAACGAGTGGATGGGCGTCTACCCCGGCCTGCCCAACATGGGCAACACCGCCTTCATGAAGGTGCTGGGCTACGTGGACATCCCGGGCATGAACGCACCGACCGAGATCGCAGTCACCACCAACCTGCACCAGTTCGATAGCGTGCAGCCCGGTGGCCTCTTCATGGGCGCGGCGAACTCGCCGCTGACCAACAACTGGCAGAGCTTTACCGATGGCAGCAGCAACTACCGCCGCTATGCCAAGGGCGGGGTGGCAGTAGTGATTTCGAAGTCGGAGCAGAAGGCCGCCTTCATCGACTTGAAGCCACTCTTCAGCTACATCAACAGCGTGTACTTCAGCTCCAATGTCGGCGTCACGAGCAACTATGGACAGGCAAGCGACCAGTGGCCGTACACCTTCGACAAGGAAGCTTCGCAGATGCCGACCGTGATCAAGACCGTCTCCATGGGTGATCGCCCGACGGCGGTGAGAACGACCATGTCGACCGGCAGCCCGCGCGCCTGGATCGCCACGCAGGACGGCACGCTGCACATCTACAGCCTGAACGGCTACGCACCTGGCGGCGCCGTCGCCACGCCATCGCCAGACGACATTGCCGAGGTCGGCACCGTCGGCGACATCGGCCGCAATCCGACCTCGCTTGCGATGTCGAAGAGCGATCCGAGCGGCACCACCAGCGATCCGATGAACCAGCAGGTCATCGTGGGCTCACGCGGAGACAACAAGATCTCGTGGGTGCGCTTTGCTTCGGATGGCAACAGCGGCAGCGTCGTGCGCAGCATTCAGCACAACAAGCTGACCGACCTGATCGCGGTGGAAGATGCCGACAACTTCGCCAACATCAACAATGTGGTGACCGTGACTGACTACGGCGGCAAGGCGGTGCGCAACTACCGCTACGGACCGGTGATCTTCTCGGATGGCGGCGCCTGCCCGAGGCCCAACGGATGTTCCATCAACGGATCGACGGCCGAGTACGAGGGCGCCATGACTGTACCGGGCAAGCCGTTCCAGATCTCGACATCCAACGTGCCGTGACGCTCCGGGGTCATACGAGCAGTAGGTCCGTCTGACCCTTGCTCGATGCCAGCTGTCCAGCCAGCGCGTCGAGCACCTCGAGCGAGAACGGACGAAACGCATCGTCGGTCTCGCTCAGGTCGCAGAACGATGCATAGCCGGCCAGCTGGAGTGCGTGCCTGAGCCGTTCCATGCCGCCACTGCGCGACAGGCCGTCAGGCAAGAACTTCATCACAAAAGGGGGCTTGTGCTGCAGTGTGCGGGTGCCGCCCGCCAGCACATAGCCTTCATATCCCTGCGTGTCCATCCAGAGCAGGGCTGAACCGAGATCGACACCTTCCGTGATCCGGTCGAGGCTCTGCGAAGGCACCTCGATGCGCTCCTGGCTTGGGTCCGCGCCGTCGAGGCCGTTGCTGCCGTCGCCGCCGTAGCGCGCCCGATGGTTGCCGTAGTTGATGGTCGAGAGTTCGAATACGAGGCTCTCGTCGTTCTTCTCCCCCAAGGCAACGTTGTGCGTCGCGATCCGGTCCGACAGCCGATTGATCTCGACATTGGTCCTCAGCAGCGAATAGTTCAGGGGCTCCGGTTCGACCGCGATGGCGCTTTCGAACAGCCCGCGCTTGACCGCGGGGATGCAGATCGTGCCGATGTTGGCGCCGATGTCGATCAGGCAGGTCAGATGGCGTCCGTTCAGCAATGAGGCCACCCGGCGCAGCATGGAAAAGTTGTAGGGCTCGCGATGCTTGAACAGCCACTGCCCGATGACCTGGTCGCCCGCTGCGACCACGAAGACTTCGGACGGGCAGGGCGCCAGCAGGAAGGCTTCGCGAGGCGCGGTGTCCCACAGCAGGCGCGCCACAAGTGGGCTGTGAAAGAACCGATGCGGGCCGACACTCCGAACAGATTTCAGAACGCTTTGATAGATCGCGGTTTTCAGCATGGCGCTTTCTCCGTTCGGCCGTGGGATCGCCGGGCTTAATGTGGCGAAGACGGGGCTCCCGGGTGTGAGAGACGGCGCAATGGTTGTGTCGGAGAGAAGAGCGAGCTGATTTCGTCAGTGAGCTTTCAAATAGGATCATCGGCAAATTCGCCGGAATCCGATCAACGTGAAGGAAGCAAATTGCAAGTCAAACGAATCGTCGCCAATTTCGCTGTGCTCGACCTCAGCAGGGCTCGGGCGTTCTATCAGGGCGTGCTCGGGCTGGAAATCTTGATGGATCATGGCTGGATTCAGACCTATGGGTCTCAAGCCGAAATGACCGTTCAGGTGAGCTTCGCCTCGGAAGGGGGTTCTGGCACTCCGGTGCCTGACTTGTCAATCGAGGTGGACGATGTGGACGCTGCGTTCGAACGCATGAGGGGTGCTGGGTTTGCGATTGAGTACGGACCTGCTGACGAACCGTGGGGCGTGCGCCGGTTCTTTGTTTGGGATCCGTTTGGGAAGCTGGTCAATGTTCTCGCGCATGTTTGAGGCGAGGTCTTCTACTCACCGTGCTGTCTGAAGGAAACGACTTCCTGAGGTACTTGCTGGACTCAGCGTGCGTGCTGGCGATCCAGCGCCCTGGATGGTTGCATTTTTTAATGCCCTCAAGCGCCTCAATCTACAGCTCGGCCGCCGCGAGTTCCTTGCGAACCTGCACGTCATCAACGTTGCCGTCAGGCCAGACCCATTTGTTCCAGTTTTCGATCAACCATGTTGTGGACACGAAATGTCCGTTTGCCGACGCCTCTGAAGGTAGAACCTGAAAGCAGTTGATGCCAGACTTGTGTCCCGTGATAGTTCTCAAACACCTTTCGGAAGAACTCTCCGGCCCCTCGCAGATCATCATTACAACTTCCGCTTCAAACGGGTAAGTAGCCGGGAACTTTAACAACATGCCTCTGCTGATAGAGGGCTTCTCGTACGCAATTAGCTTTTGCCAGCTTTTCATTTGGCGGACTGATTTTTCAGTAGGGTAGAGATTTTTTCGCGCAATTGTATTGTGTCCAACTCGTATGCTTCTTTCTCTTCTCTCGGGTTGAACAGGTCCACCAAGCAGAAAATGGTTGACAACCGCTCATTCAGCTGTTCATCGTCGTTCTGGAGAATTTTTCCGTCTCTCTCAATTTTCCAGAGTTCGGAAAAGGCATCGACAAAGGTGGCGGCCGACACTCGTCCTTTGACGAAAGAATTGGCAAACTCAAGAATTGTGATGCTCATTGGAGTATTTCGCTGTCCATGAATTTTGTAAATTGAGGCGTGCGAGGTGTGAGTTTGAAGCCCGTGATGGGTTTTCCGCTAGCATCAAGAACAGCGATGTTATTGATTACTGAATCTCTGACAAAATCGTATGTCCCCTTTTGGAGCCATTGATGTTTACTAGATCCGAGCAGAACGGAAGTAGTTATCACCCAGAGCCATTGCACGATTGGGCACTGTCCGAAGCATATGCAGCTAAGCGCTGGAATAATACGCTAAATTTTCTTTTCATTTTCGATCAATAACAACACCTCCGCAGAACCTAGCGATGCTCGTATTAAATTGGCGACGTCTGCGACTTCGTTCGCCCTTTCTTTAGTGTTAACTCTGATCAAAAATAAGGATTTTGCATTTTCCAATCCTTGCTCATCTGCAATTTCCCGATGTACTGCTGTCGCCTCTTTGGCGGGGCCCACGATAAAGTTATGCAAAAAGTGGGAAGCGTGATTCGCCTGAGCCTCAGTCATCAATCGATTAACGCTCTCAACTTTTTGTGTTGAATAGCAAAAAATATCTATGGCCACGATAGTTCTCAAAAAAGTTTAACGACAGAGCCAGTTCGATTGATGATCAAAATCTGGCCTAGCCCGTCGATTGCCCGAGATGCGCCGGCCGAGGTTGTGATGCGGTGCCGTCGTCCGCGGAAGCCGAGCCCTTCGCGCCGAGGCCATCTCGATCATCGTTGCGATGCCGTTTCCGCCTGCAACATCACCGGCTCGTCAGGCCGGAGCATGTATCAGCGCAGCCTCTTCACCGCCGCACGTGGAAAAGGCGACGCCTTGGAAAATTTCACACCGCTGCGCGATTCGGAGTGGAAATTGCGGCTGTCGGTGACCGAGGTGCGCGAACTGGCTTCGGTGACTGTACCAAGATTGATGTCATGTCCCGCGTTGATGAGTGTGCGGCTGCCCGCGCCCGTGTTGGCAACGATCGCGCCGACCACATTGATGTCGTTGCCGGCGCTGGCGACCAGGACACCGTTCGGATTGGGGACATAAAGGCCCGCAATGCGATCGATTGCGGTGGCGCTTGACTGCGCACCCTGCACGCTACTCGTCGTCGTCACGACATTGACGTCGCGTCCAGCTGTCGCCACCAGAGAGTCGCGCGCATCGACCGTCCCGCCAATGACATTGATGTCATTGCGCGCGTCCAGCGCCACATTGCCCCCGAGATGCGCCCGCCCAGGTTATCGATGTTGTCCGCGGTGATGGCCACGAGCGAGCGCCCGGCCACGGTGCCGCTGTTGGTGAAGTCGCCTTCACCCGCCTTGTTCTTGATGCTCAGGCGGTCGGCCGACAGCAGCGCACCGGAGCCGTCGATGTCCCCGGGCTGCACGCGCACATACACCTGCGGCACGAGCACCTGCTGGGTGCTGCCATCGGCAAGGGTCACGGTCTGCTCGACGAGCCAGACGATGTCGCTCGTGAGCTGGGCCATCTGCGCGGCAGTCAGGGCGATGCCGGGGGTCAATCCATACTGCTTGGCGAAGGTCACGCCCGC